>JAJXWI010000015.1 GCA_021781705.1 bacterium
ATTCTTCCTGGTTATGTCTAAATTGGTACATTATAATTCCTCTAAAGTGCAAATATTTTATGGCCATGCAGTGTAATTTCTTACACTAAATATAATATATCATACTTATATCATGCTGCACTATAGACGCTTGTGAATTATTAAGGAATCTTTATTTATATCATATTTTAGGCTCTTTCTTAAAACGAGTGGGTAATGGTGCATATTTCCCAATAATGATTTAAACTTTATTTCATCGTTCAAAAAAACAATATCATAAAAATGGGATAGTAAAGAAAATGATGAAAGAACTGTTTGAAAAGGCGATTGGAATAAGCAAACCGTGGTTTATTGACAATCTAAAATTTGATGAAGGCAATCGCCGCTTGGATATTCACATAAACTTTGAAGTTGGCACTAGATTTGAGTACATTTCCGAAGAGGAACATATTTCATACAAGTTTTGCGTTTACGATACTATCGAAAAGACTTGGCGCCATTTGATTTTTTTTCAGCATGAATGCTATTTAAATTGCCGTGTCCCGAGAGTAAAACCTGAAGACAACAAGATTCGGCAAATTGATGTACCATGGGCAGGCAAGAGTAATGGTTTTACACTTTTATTTGAGGCTTTATTAATGCAGTTATGCTGCGAGATGCCTGTCAATGCAGTATCTAGACTGACTAATGCAGATGACAACAAAATATGGAGAATGCTTCAATGCTATGTCGAAGAAGCAAGGAAGCATGAGGATTTTTCCAAAACAACAGAAATAGGGATGGATGAAACCAGCAAAAGAAAGCATCATGATTATGTCACGTTGTTTGTTGATTTTGAACGGCGAAAAACAATGTATGTAACTAAAGGGAAAGATCATACTACAATAGAACGCTTTGCTAAGGATTTGGAGGCTCATAATGGTGACCGGGAAAATATTACAGATGTTAGTTGCGATATGTCGCCGGCTTTTATCAAGGGCGTCGAAAAGAATCTTAAAAATGCAAAAATTACATTTGATAAGTTTCATTTGGTTAAGATTATCATTGAAGCAGTTGGAGATGTAAGAAAAGCTGAATCAAAAGAGAATGAGGTACTAAAAGGAACCAGAAACATCTTTAATAAAAATCGTGAAAACATGACTGTATCACAACTTAAATATCTTCAAGAAAAACTGGAACTCAAGGGGTTGAGATTGAAAACCGTGAGAGCTTTTCATCTTTGTGAATCATTTCAAGAAATTTATCAATCAGAGACAAAAAATGAGTTCATAAGCAGGCTGAACAAATGGTATTTGTGGGCCACTCATTGCCGCCTTGAACCAATGAAAAAGGCAGCCAAAACAATAAAAGAACATTGGAATGGCGTTATCAGATGGTACGACTCAAGGATAAATAATGGCATCCTTGAGGGGCTTAACTCACTGATTCAAAGCGCAAAAAGTAAGGCTCGCGGATTCAAGACTTTTAAGAACTTTATGGCAGTGATTTATCTGGTTACAGGAGACTTGGACTTTATCAAAGTTAACTCCCATTATCAACCACTGACATAAAAGGGTACCCTCTTAAAATGAAAAGGAACCAGAATTTATTCGGAAATGTCAAGAGCTTTGATAATAGTATTGAATTCTTCTAGTCCGAAAAATAGGATAATATGACCTTGAAAATTAGTGTAGGAAATAGTGAACTTTACTCCTATTATCAATGACTTATTTGCCGATACTGCAAAGGTTTTGATAATACTACTGACTACCGCATCAAACCTGTCAAAACTGAAACTTGGCACCTTTTCCATGAACCTGATATTCGTTTCGTTGGCAAACACAGTTAGAAAACTTCCACAGATTATATTGCCAACTTCCGGTATTGCTGATTTATCCATTGGAGACAACTTTTTCAAACCAGGGATTTCGGGTTTTAACAAAGCATCTCTCACTCTATACGCAGTTTCTTCAGGTAATATAAGCAATGAAGTCCCTTGAATTGCTCCAGTAATTGGAATACAGACACTCGCAACTTTAGTATCCATCTCAATTTCAGGAAAACTTGTCTGCACTTTAGCGATTTTAATGCTAGTTATTTCTGTAGTGACAAGTTGTCCTACAAGTTTTGTCAAGGATGTTGAAGCGTTCGCCGCGGCATCCAGACAAATTCGTGAAAGTTTTTCACTATTTAACATGTTTGCTACCTTCTTTATTTATGCCAAAATATGCTATGTTCCTTGTTAGATATACTTGCAAATTGTTTTTAAAACTTGGTCTTCATCAAAGGGCTTTATTATATAATCTGTGGCACCTATATCTTTACATTCTTTTATTACGCTGTTTTGACCGACAGCAGTAATCATAATAACTTTTGCTTCGGGATTGATTTTTATTATTTGCTTAAGAGTTTTTATTCCTTCCTCTTCTCCTTTAGGCATTATAACATCCAATAATACTAAATCAGGGGATTCCTTACTAAACTGCCGCACTGCTGACGCTCCGCCATCAGCTTCGACTACATCAAAATTTTTATTCAGATACTCTTTCAAAACCATTCTGATAAATTTCGAATCATCCGTAATAAGAATCTTTTTCTTCATGATTTCCCCTTTTGATAACTTCTTTATCTGAGGAATTATAACGGGCGGGGGGGGGGGAGTCAATTAGAATCCAATAAAATCGTATGCAATTAAATTTACGGTTTATCTGCAAAAGAATTAAAAATATGATTTTTTTTCAATAATTTGCAGTTAAATTACATGAATGATCGGAGTCAAAAACAAATATATGGTAAAAATATGAGAATACTTTCAGGAATACAGCCAACAGGAGCTCCTCACCTCGGCAATTACTTTGCCATGATGAAACCTGCCATCGAACTCCAAAACCAGGGAGAAGCTTTTCTTTTTATTGCGGATTACCACACGCTTACAACAACACCAAATCATAATACTCTTAGAAAGCAAATTACGGAACTAGCTGCGGACTTTCTTGCCTGCGGGCTTAATCCTGAAAAGGCTATATTCTTCAGGCAGTCTGACGTTCCGGAACTTACAGAGCTTACATGGATTTTAAGCTGCATTACCCCTGTAGGATTACTTGAAAGATGCCATAGCTACAAAGATAAAGTAGCAAACGGCATAGCCCCAAACTGCGGACTCTTTTTTTATCCAGTATTGATGAGTGCTGATATTCTTATGTACAAATCAAATATCGTCCCGGTAGGAAAGGATCAGAAGCAGCATGTAGAGGTAGCGAGAGATATTGCAATAAAATTTAACAATATTTATGGAGAAACCTTCCCCCTCCCAGAACCCCAAATAAAAGAAAATGTGGCAACTATTTCAGGAACGGACGGCAGAAAAATGTCCAAGAGTTACGGGAATACCATTCCTCTCTTTGGAAATGAAAATCAAATCAAAAAATTATTCATGAAGATAGTTACAGACTCAAAAACTCCGGAAGAATCCAAAGATCCCGATTCTTGTTCGATTTTTGCTCTCTATAAATTATTTGCAAATGAAAGGCAAATAGAAGAGATGGCCGCCAGGTACAGGGCCGGAGGCCTTATGTACGGAACGGCAAAACAGGAGCTCTTTGAAATGTATAAAGTCCATTTTACCCCCCTGCGGGAAAAAAGGGAAGAACTTGTGGCTGACCCGCAATACATAGAATCCATATTGAGAAACGGTGCGGAAAAAGCTGCAATTACCGCAAAAAAAACAATGGAAGAAGTCAAAGAAAAAGTTGGGCTCAGGTAAAAATATGATAGCAAAAATTACGGGAATATTAAGCAATATATCGTTAACGGAAATAATCGTCGAAACAAACGGGATAGGCTATGGAATAGTCATACCTCTAAGCACATACGACAAGCTTCCTCGCGAGGGGGAAAAAATCTCTCTACATACTATCCTGAATATCAGAGAAGACGCACATACTCTGTTTGGATTTGCCACTCCGGAAGAAAAAGCTCTGTTCAAACTGCTTAATACCGTTAACGGAATAGGTCCGAAACTTTCAATAAAAATCTTGAGCAGTATTTCCGTGAATTCATTCTGTGAAGCTATTTCTTCTTCTAACATCAAAGCTCTCAGCAAAATTAATGGAGTTGGGCCAAAATCTGCAGAAAGAATGGTAATAGAACTCAAAGATAAGGTAGTAGTCATATCACCGGAATCATCTTTTACGGGAGCAACTGCTTATGCCGAATCAAAAAATGTCGAAGAGGCCGTATTGGCGCTCGTCCAGCTCGGTTTTAAATATGATACAGCAAAGAAGTCCATTATGAAAATTGCACACGAACTCCCGACAGAAGAGCATAACAGCGAAAATCTTATTCGTTTGGCCCTTCATAATTTGAATTCATAAAATGATGTTTTTTGGGGTTTTTGCCATGCAATACGCTATGCAATATGTTGCATCAACTTTATCCTAATAGTATATTGTAAATATGGGGGGCGGCTCTAGTTATAGTATTAGACGGGTGCTGTGGGACGTAGGAAGAGAATGTTGGAGAACCATAATTATTCATGAAGATAGCCAGGAAAATATATCTCTTATTTTTAATTGCTATGGTCGTTGTTTCGGTGCCGGTCGCTTTCATCGTCTACAAAACTGTAAAAGATAAATACATTCGAGAAGTAAAGAGTGATCTGGCATCAACGCTTGTTGCAACGACTTACCATGTAGAAACATACCTTAAAATGCTTAAAACTTCTGTCTTACAGGAATCAAAGAGCATCGTCATGAATGATTTATTAATGAGAAAGGACAAAAACAGCCCGGCCTATGAGATAACACTCAACAGGGCAATGGAAAGGCTTAAATTAGCTGCTGATGTCAATCCTGCAATATTGGGATATATGCTGCTAGACATAAAAGGCACGGTGCTAGCCTCGAATGTCAGAAAAGAGATTGGAAGCGATAAGTCATCTGATGCCTATTTTATAGAAGGGCTGAGAGGGGTTTACATCAAGGATATCTATTATTCTAAAACTTTGGAAGAAATTTTAGTGGCTGTATCTGCTCCGTTTCTGGATAGGAATACAGGCAAACTTCTTGGTGTGCTTGTGGCAAGGGTAAAATCCGATGATTTGTACAGCATAGTTACTCACACATTAGGCAACAAGAACGAAACAGGCGAAATTTATATCGTCAATAAAGAGGGTATCATGATAACACCTTCGAAATTTATTCCGGATGCTGTTTTAAATCAAAAAATAAATGTCGGACAAATAAAAACAACGGTAGAACATTATGAGAAAGGTAAACACATAGTCTCTGATGGCACTTTTAGTGTTTATCCTGATTATCGTGGTGTAAGCGTTTTTGGATTAAAGACAACTATCCCTGAAATGGCCTGGACAGCCGTAATAGAGATTGAAAAAAAAGAGGTGCTTGGTGTTCTTGATGCCATAAAGCTTACTGTTGGATCGGCTTTAATTATTATTATCGCTCTTTTTTGGATTATAGGCATATTTATTGCCAGAATGGTTGCCATTCCTATCACGAAACTGAGAGAAGCTACAGGTGTTATCAGCGAAGGCAATCTTGATTTTAAAGTGAATATTAAAACAAATGATGAGATCGGGCATCTGTCCCGGTCTTTTAACAAGATGACGCTAAATCTAAGAAAAACCACTACTTCAATAGACAACCTGGAAAAGGAAATTGCCGAGCGTAAAAAATTGGAAACAGCACTGATGGAAGAAAAGGATTTTATCGATTCGGCAATAAATAGCCTTCCCGGAATCTTTTATCTTCTGAATAGCGATGGACATTTTTTGCGATGGAACAGGAATTTTGAAATTGTTTCAGAATATTCGGCTGAAGAAATGAAAAAAATACATACACTTGTTCTATTTCCAGAAGAAGAGAAAGAGCTGGTTAGAGAAGCTATTGATAAAGTCTTAGCAACAGGGAAATCTGAAGTAGAAGCAACTCTTGTTTCAAAAAACGGAAGCAGGGTTCCTCATTATTTTACAGGGCATCTCCTTATGTCGGGAAAAACGCCTTATCTTGTTGGAATGGGAATCAATATCAGTGAACGAAAAGAGATGGAAAGGATTCTGAAGTACAGTGAAGAGAGGCAAAGGACTATTTACGAATCTTCTGCCGATGCAATTATGACACTGGATCCTCCTAGCTGGTTGTTTACTGCCTGTAACTCTGCCACATTGGGAATGTTCGGAATAAAGGATGAGTCAGAGTTTACATCCAAAACGCCTTATGACTTATCTCCTGAATATCAGCCGGATGGTAACCCCTCAACTGATAAGGCGTTAGAAATGATAAATATTGCTATGAAGAATGGATCTCATTCCTTTGAATGGACGCATAAGAGGATAAACGGCGAAGAGTTTCCCGCGCATGTTCTTCTTACGAAAGTCAATTTTCGCGACAAAGAGTTTTTACAGGCGACAGTCAGGGACATCACAGAGCTCGAGCTCAAGGAAAAAAAGCTAAAAAAACAAGCTGCGTTATTGGAATATATTGCGGCGCATGATCACCTGACAGGGATAGCAAATCGGAGTACCTTCATAAAATATGCAAACTTAGTCTTTCAAACATCTAAAAAATACAATGAAAGATTCTCCGTATTAGAAATAGACGTAGATAATTTCAAAGGGATCAATGACCAGTACGGGCACGACATTGGAGATTTGGTATTGCAGTCTGTGGTTTTGGCAATAAAACAGAGAATTAGGGCAGGCGATCTTCTGGCAAGAATCGGGGGAGATGAGTTCGGGTTGATATTTACAGAAATAAGAGATGTCGTGGGTGCGGGGTTTTTAGCCGATATCATAGTAAAACTTTTCAGCAAGCCACTCGATATAAACGGCAAATTAATATCCATTTCGGTATCCATCGGAATAGCCTGTTATAATCCATTGGAGGCTGTTGATAATTTTGACACGCTTTTAAAACAGGCCGATATCGCAATGTATAAAGCCAAGGGAAAAGGGCGAAATTGCTTTGATTTTTTCGCGCCTTAGCTGACTTTAAAAACTAAATTGAAAAACTATTTTTTTGGACTAAAAATACAATGAGTGAATTAGCGACAAATCTCAAGAAGCACTGGTATGCTATTATAGTAAAACCAAAACATGAGTTTAAGGTTTTTGAGAAATTACAGGGTTCAAATATCGAATCGTTTCTTCCCACGATAGAAAGACAACGACAATGGAAAGATAGGAAAAAACTTGTCACCTTTCCTCTTTTTCCCAATTACATTTTTGTCCGCCTGTATCCCATCTACGAAGATGTTCTAAATGTTTTAAAAATCAAAGGTATAATAAAATTTCTGGGCGCAACTCAGGGGAGTCCTGAAATTATCCCTGATTTTCAAATTGACTCTCTACAAATATTGCTAAAAAATAAGCAAAATATTGACCTCTATCCTTATTTAAAGGAAGGACAAAAAGTCATAATAAAAAATGGTCCGCTTACAGGAATCGAAGGAGTCTTAGTGAAAAAAGACTATCAACAGCATGTCCTGGTAATTTCAATTGATTTATTAGGTCAATCAGTTTGTTTGAAAGTTGATGCGTTTGAATTAGATTCGCTTTGATTTTTTGATTTTTTCTAAATTTTTCTACTTGAAAGTTGGCGCGTCTCGTTTAAATTCACCTTGGATTTTTGATTGTCTTAAAATTCCCCTTCTTGGTATTTGTCTGTGAAACGTAGATATGTAACTGAGAGGGCGGAGCGTGCAAAAATCAGGTTTATGTTTTTATTCTTACAGCAAATTGTTGGTCATCAATTAATAGCAAATGGCTAAGTGAAAAATATTGGGTAAAAATGCTTAAAAGTTTTCTGGGAAAAATTGAAAAGAGAGAAGCAGTAATAGGTGTTCTAGGTTTGGGATATGTCGGACTTCCTCTGCTTATAGAATTTTCTAAAGCTAACTTCAAAGTAATAGGATTCGATATTGATTCTCAAAAAGGGAAAATGTTAAAAGAGGGCAAGAGTTACATAAACCATATATCCGCGGAAAGTATAAAAAAAATGGTTAATTCTGGGAACTTTGAATGCCATTCAGAATTTAGCCATGCAAGTAAATGTGATGCTATAATATTTTGCGTACCAACACCGCTTACAAGACAGCGTGAGCCGGATATGACTTATATAGTAAATTCCGCTGAAGCGATTGCGCCTTTTATTCGCAAAAATCAGCTATATTGTTTGGAATCAACTACATACCCAGGAACTACAGATGAAGTCTTGAAGCCTATCCTTGAAAAGAATGGGCTTAAGGCAGGAGAAGATTTCTTCCTGGCTTTTTCGCCAGAACGAGAAGACCCGAATAACAAAGATTATTCTACTTCTACCATACCAAAAGTGGTGGGCGGCTATAACCATGTGTCGCTTGAAGCTGCGCAAGCAATGTATAATACGGTTATCTGCAAAACCGTTCCTGTTTCTTCTACTGCTGCAGCTGAAGCTACAAAACTAATGGAAAACATCTTTAGATGCGTTAATATCGCAATGGTAAATGAGCTCAAAATTATTTTTGACAAAATGGGGATTGATATCTGGGAAGTTATAAACGCTGCTAAAACTAAACCGTTTGGATATATGCCATTTTATCCCGGCCCGGGATTGGGTGGGCACTGCATTCCTATTGACCCCTTCTATCTGACCTGGAAAGCAAGAGAATTCGATTATTCAACTAAATTTATTGAATTAGCGGGAGAGATAAACTCAGCTATGCCAAAATATGTCGTGGGAAAAACACTGAATGCGCTTAATGACAGGAAAAAAACTTTAAATGGAGCCCATGTCTTAATAGTTGGTCTGGCATATAAAAAGAATGTCGACGATATAAGAGAGAGTTCCTCATTTAAACTTTGGGAACTGTTGGAAGAAAAAGGAGCCATTGTTAATTATTACGACCCATATTGTCTCGAAATTCGAGATAATAGGCATTATTCCAAATACGCTCACAAGAAATCTTGGGGTGATATTAATAACGTTTCTATATTCGATGCGGTAGTTATTTCTACTGATCATGATTGTATCGATTTTGACAAACTCCAGCAAAATGCCAGCTTGATTATTGACGCCAGGAACGCTGTCAAAACGGCAAACAATGTTGTAAAGGCTTAACTGTAAAAAATATGCTTAAGAATAAAAGAATTCTAATTACTGGCGGAGCCGGTTTTATCGGTTCCAACCTTGTTGAGGCTTTTCTTCAACAGGGTAACGAAGTAGTTTGTTTTGACAATTTCTCTACGGGCAAAAAAGATAATATTATTGGGTTTTTGAATTGCAAAAGTTTTACGCTGATCGAGGGAGACATCAGGAATCTCAATATATGTAAAAAAGCATGCGATGGGATTGATTATGTTTTTCATCACGCTGCTATCGGCTCAGTCCCACGCTCAATTGAAGATCCCATAACAGTTACAGAAGTCAATGTTATGGGAACACTCAATATGTTAGTTGCGGCTCGTGATTCTAAAGTGAAACGGTTTATTTATGCGGCGAGCAGTTCTACTTATGGTGACAGTGAATCTCTCCCGAAGATTGAAGATGAAATAGGCAAGCCTCTTTCTCCCTATGCAATTACAAAGTACGCAAATGAACTTTATGGCGAAAACTTTTCCAGACTTTACGGGATGAAAACTATTGGCTTGCGGTATTTTAACGTTTTTGGCAGAAAACAGGATCCACTTGGCGCTTATGCCGCAGTTATTCCCAAATTTATAATTTCTCTTATCAAGCGTGAAAGCCCGATAATTAATGGAGATGGTACATATTCTAGGGATTTTGCCTATATTGACAATGTAATTCAAGCTAATGAATTAGCGGCTTTAGTTTCTTGGCAAAATCTACGAACCACGAACAACGAGCTATCAACTATCTTCAATATTGCCTGCGGCGGGTGCATATCACTAAATGAACTTTTCCATATATTAAGGGATAATCTTTCATTTTTTGATCCTAAAATAGCAAATGTTCAGCCGAAGTATGGCCCTGCAAGAGAAGGAGACATCCCTCATTCTCTTGCGGATATAAGCAAAGCACGGAATTTGTTAGAATATGCTCCAAGTTATAGCGTCAAAGATGGACTAAAAAACACAGTAAAATGGTATTGGGAAAATAAAGAAAAAGTGTGTTCGTAAAAATAAATAATTTTAATGAAGTATATTGGAATAGTTGAAAGTAAAATAAGACTATTGGAAAAAACTTCAGGAAATAGAAATCAATAAATAATAAAAATTAAAAATACAGGAGGCTACAATGAAAAAAACTCTAAAAATGATGGCATTAATGGTCTGTGCAGCAGTGCTTTTTACTGCCTGCGGCAAATCATCAACCACGAACCACGAACTACAAACTAAAAACCTTGTTTCCAACGGCGATTTCGAAAAAGGTACTACCTCACCTGACGGCTGGCATACACACAATCAATTCCTCAACGATGTCACTGGCTGGGCAACAGACGAAGTCCATTCAGGCAAACATTCTCTCAAAATCGAGAATATCGGCGGCACCAGCGCTTACTGGGAGGGCGAGCCTATAGTATTCGATACTCCGACTCGACTTTTTTCAGCTAGCGTATGGAGTATGGGTAAAGATATCAAAGGGGAAAAGGGGATATGTCAGCTTGTCTTTGATGTCGTATTTTTAAAAGAGAATGAAGCTAAACAAAGAGTTTTTGTTAGTGTCCCGACTACTAAATTAGGATGGCAGCAGATTTCTCAGAGATTTCTTTTTGCATCTGACATTAAAATGATTATTCCGTATTTTATGTTTTCAGGTGCTCTTGGAAGTGTCTGGTTTGATGACTTAAACGTAAATGCAATTCAAATTGACTGGGGTAAAGCTAATACTTTGTTTGACACCAATAAAGGCGGAAAATTTACTGGTACGTTTGAGAAAGGTGAAGGCAATTCATTAACTTTTAAGGGGAAACAAGCTGTATTTTCAACTGATTTTATTCCTGTAAATCCTAATAAGGTTTATAGTCTTTCTGGTGAATTTAAGTCACTAGGAAGTCAAAAAAGTGTGGCTTATTTTGGGTTTGCTGCGTATTATGACAAAAACAAACAACCTATTTCTATAGCTTCGCAACGGCATATACCAAAAACAGAGACGGAACTGATAAAATCATGTAAAGCTACCGATAAAACTGTTATAGTTAAAAATGCTAGCAGTTGGTCTGGTTCTCCATTAGGCTGTATTGCCTTTAATATTGATGATTCAGGCCAATACAAAGATATTCCTAATTTTAATCTTTCTCCATTTGGTATTGACAAAATTGAAAAGTTTGGACAATTTTGGAAAATAAGTTTATCCAAAGAAATTGGGTGTAATTATCCTGCAAAAACAAAAATTAGACAGCATTCTCATAATGACAAATGGCTCGATCCGTATGTATATAGTGCTCTCAATGGACTTTATATCCCTAACAGTTGGACTCAATATCAGAGTGTGAATGGTCTCAGGGATATTAATTTAGGATTCTATTTAGGAGCTCAATTCATTAAAGTCTTGTTATTCGTGAATTACGACGACAATAGCAATTCAATTCTTTCTGTTAGAAATATTAAGCTGCAGGAATCGTCAATAGAGAATTAATAATGGGCTCAAACATAAATGTTTTAGTGACTGGGGCTGATGGTTTTATAGGCAGCCATTTAACTGAACTGTTACTATCTAAAAGTTATAAAGTTAGAGCCTTGTCTCAATATAATTCCTTTAACAGCTGGGGGTGGCTTGATGGTATAATCCACCCTAATCTTGAAGTTTTAAGCGGAGATATTCGAGATCATCACTATTGTAAGCACGTTACTGGAGATATTGACATAATATTTCATTTGGCAGCATTAATAGCAATTCCTTACTCCTATGTTGCTCCATCAAGTTATATTGAAACAAATGTCATGGGAACTTTGAATCTATGCCAGGCAGCTCTCGATAATGGTGTTAAACGGTTAATACACACATCTACCAGTGAGGTTTATGGCACTGCGATATATGTGCCAATTGATGAAAAACATCCAAAACAACCTCAGTCGCCATATAGCGCCAGTAAAATTGGTGCTGATGCAATAGCAATGAGTTTCTATAATTCTTTCAATCTTCCAGTGACTATCGCAAGACCATTTAATACATACGGGCCAAGGCAATCAGCTAGGGCAATAATTCCTTCAATAATTACTCAAATAGCTTCAGGTGTAAACGAGATTAAGGTTGGAGATCTTACACCAACAAGAGATTTGAATTATGTGGAAGATATTTGCAAAGGTTTTATTGCTCTGTCTGAATGCGAAGCTACCATAGGGAAAGAAATCAACATCTGTTCAAATTATGAAATTTCTATGATAAAAGTTTTTTCTTTGATTAAAGAAATAATGAATTCAGACGTTGAATTCGTTTGCGATGAACAGCGCGTTAGACCAAAAAACTCTGAAGTTTTCAGATTGTGGGGAGATAACTCTTTAATAAATAAACTGACTGGTTTTAAACCATCTCTAAGCATAAATGAAGGTTTAAAAAATACATGTAAGTGGTTTTCTGATCCATCAAATCTAAAGAAATATAAAGGCAATATATATAATGTCTGAATATTTTGAGATAATAGATTTTATAAAATCTATTTATCCCGATGAAAATCCTGTTCCTCTGCATGCTCCCAGGTTTCTTGGGAATGAGAAAAAGTATCTAAATGAGTGTGTAGATTCTACATTTGTTTCAAGTGTCGGAGCCTTTGTTGATTTGTTTGAAAAAGAATTTGCTAAGTATGTTGGGGCAAAGTATGCAGTCGCAGTTGTTAATGGAACGGCTGCACTTCATGTAGTATTAAAGCTTGCCGGAGTACAGAATGATGATGAAGTCATTACACAACCTCTTACATTTATAGCTACTGTTAATTCAATAACTTATTGCGGTGCTAGACCAGTATTTATAGATGTTGATACCGAAACGATGGGGCTAAGTCCTGATGCTCTTCAAAAGTTTTTGCTAAATAATTGTAGAATAGAAAACAAAACGTGTATCAATAAATCCACCGGTAAGAAAATCAAAGCTTGCCTGCCTATGCATACCTTTGGTCACCCGGTAAGGATTGATAGGATAAAGGATATCTGTGATGAATGGAACATTACTCTGGTTGAAGATGCGGCTGAATCTCTTGGGAGCTACTACAATAACAACCATACAGGCACGTTTGGAAAAGTCGGCATTTTTAGCTTTAATGGAAATAAGATCATTACATCTGGCGGTGGCGGTGCAATAGTAACTAATGATGAGTTATTGGCAAAAAAAGCTAAGTACATAACGACGACGGCAAAAATTCCACACAAATGGGAATTTGTACATGATGAGGTAGGTTATAATTACCGTATGCCTAACATTAATGCCGCCCTTTTATGTGCTCAACTTGAAAATCTTGAGAAATTTCTAGAAAGCAAAAGAAAATTGGCTGGATTGTATTCGAAATTGTTCCGATCACATAATATGAAATTTTTTAATGAACCGGCTAATGCAAAATCGAACTATTGGTTGAATTCTGTCATTTTAAATGACAGAATTCGGCGAGATGAGTTTTTAGAATCTACAAATAACAATGGTGTCATGACAAGGCCAATTTGGAAGTTGATGAACAAGTTGGAGATGTTTAAAGATTGTCAAGCCGGAGAATTAAAAAATGCTCTTTGGCTTGCAGAAAGGGTAGTTAACATTCCCAGCAGTGTGATAGTGAAATGAAAGAAATTATACTTGTAGGTGGTGGAGGCCATTGCAAATCAGTTATAGACGTCATAGAGCTCGAAAATAAATATAAAATAATTGGTGTTATAGATAAAAAAGAATTAATTGGCTCAAAAGTTTTGGATTATGATGTTATTGGCTGTGATGATGATTTAGGGAACTTGTGTAGATCTTGTAAATATGCCGTTATTACTGTAGGTCAGACTAATTTGCCTACTACTCGCATCAGTCTTTTCGAAAAGTTAGTTACTACTGGTTTTATCCTGCCATTTATTGTGTCGTCTCGTGCCTATATTTCGAAGTACGCATTTATTGGAGAAGGTACCGTTGTTATGCACGATGTCCTAGTCAATGCCAGTGCGAAAATAGGTAGAGGCTGTATTATAAATACAAAAGCCCTCATTGAACACGATGCAATCATAGAAGATAATTGCCACGTCAGTACGGGCGCGATAGTAAATGGTGGCGTTATCGTAAAAGCAAATACATTTTATGGCAGCAATGCCACTTCAAAACAATGCGCTGAAGTAAGCGGATTCATTAAGGCTGGTAGTGTTGTTAAATGAAAAAAGTGTTTATAATAGCTGAAGCAGGTGTCAATCACAACGGAAGTGTTGAAATCGCCAAACAGTTGATTGATATAGCTGTAGAGGCTGGAGCTGATGCTGTTAAATTTCAGACATTTAAGGCGGAAAAGTTAGTCTCTAAAATAGCAGAAAAAGCCGAATATCAAAAACAAGCAACAGATAAAATCGAATCTCAATATGAGATGATTAAAAAGTTAGAACTTGATGTTAACGCCCATAAAGAACTAATTTTGTATTGCAACCAAAAGGGAATTATATTTTTATCCACGCCATTTGACCACGATAGCATTGATCTTCTTAACGATTTGGGACTTGAAATATTTAAGATTCCTAGTGGAGAGATTAATAATCTTCCATATCTGAGAGCCATAGGAAAATTAGGCAAAAAAGTAATACTCTCTACAGGTATGTCGGATATAGGAGAAATTGAAGACGCATTAGATATTTTAATAGAATCAGGAACGTCAAAGGAGAATGTTACAATTCTTCATGCTAATACAGAGTATCCAACGCCAATGGAAGATGTTAACTTAAGAGCTATGCAAACCATTGCTGAAACTTTTAAAATTTCAGTGGGCTACAGCGATCATACTTTAGGAATAGAGGTTCCAATTGCTGCTGTTGCACTCGGTTCTACAGTTATAGAAAAGCACTTTACTTTGGATAAAGTGATGGAAGGCCCTGACCACAAAGCTTCTCTTGAGCCTCATGAACTTAAGGAGATGGTTAGAGTTATAAGAAATATAGAGAAAGCGTTAGGAAGTGGTATTAAGAAGCCAAGCAACAGCGAAAGAAATAATATTTCTATAGCACGTAAGAGCATTACAGCGTGTCGACAGATTCGCAAAGGGGAAGAATTAAATAGTAATAATATCACAATTAAACGTCCCGGTAATGGAATCAGCCCTATGCGATGGGATGAGATTTTAGGAACTATTGCAACTAAAGATTACAAAACCGATGATGTGATATGAAGATTTGTTTTGTTACCGGAACGCGGGCTGAATATGGATTGCTATACTGGCTGATGAGAGACATTCAAAAGGATCCATTTTTTGAATGTCAACTGATTGTAACGGGAATGCACCTCAGTCCTGAATTCGGGCTTACATACAAAGAAATAGAAAAAGATTTCAAAATAGATAAGAAAGTTGAGATGTTGCTCTCTTCTGATACCCCCGTAGGTATTTCTAAGTCGATGGGATTAGCGCAAATTTCATTTGCTGAAGCTTATCAAGAACTAAAACCTGATTTAACTGTTGTACTTGGCGATAGATATGAAGTATTCAGTGCAGTAAGTGCTGCAATGATTGCTAGAATTCCAGTAGCGCATATTCACGGGGGGGAAGTGACTGAAGGTGCATTTGATGAAGCAATACGACACAGTATAACTAAAATGTCTCATCTTCATTTTACCTCAACTGAAGAATATCGAAGTAGAGTCATACAGCTTGGCGAATATCCCAATAGAGTTTTTAACGTAGGCGCTATTGGCTTGGAAAACAAAAAAAGATTAAAATTGCTTACAAAAGAAGAGTTTGAAAAAGGTATAAATTTTGAATTAAACAAGAAAAATATACTTGTCACTTTTCATCCGGTAACTCTTGAGAATTCAACTGCAGAAATGCAGTTCAACGAGTTGTTAAGTGCTATAAATGAGCTTGAAGATACTCATATAATTTTTACTAAAGCTAATTCAGATACTGATGGGCGTATTATTAATCAATTAATTGATAGTTATGTTTCAAAAAATGGACAAGAATCAATTTCTTTTACTTCTCTTGGGCAACTTAGATATTTATCTGGTATGCAATATGTCGATGCAGTAGTAGGAAACAGTTCAAGCGGAATTATTGAAGCCCCGAGTTTTAAAATAGGGACAATAAATATTGGGGATAGGCAAAAAGGACGTGTAAAAGCTGAAAGTGTTATTGATTGCCAACCTGACAAAGATTCAATCCTAAAAGCTTTCAATAAACTTTATTCAAATGAATTTAAACTTTTATTAGAGAATATTAAGAATCCTTATGAATGTACAAATACGGTAAACAAAATAATTAGAGAGATAAAATCTTCTGATTTATCCGATATTTTGAAGAAAACTTTTTATGATCTGGAATGATTTTTTGTAAAAAACAATATGACGATGTCAGGAATAAAAGCGTTAATTGTTGGTAAAGGCTCCATCGGAAAACGACATGGAGATGTTTTAGCTGGATTGGGGTTGAACGTTTATTTTATTTCGCGCCATGATGCATCTGGTTCTAACACTTTTGCTTCTTTGCCAGGTGCCTTTGAATATGACAAGTTTGACTATGTTGTTGTTGCCAATCGAACGAGTGAGCATATTGCTTCATTACTTGAACTGGAACGGCTTGGATTCAAAGGTAAATGTCTTGTCGAAAAGCCTCTTTTTACAACAGCCTCAGATACTGGCAAGTTCAATTATGATTTAACCGTAGGATATGTGCTACGCTTTAATCCGATGCTTCAGCGATTACGGGAGATTATATCAGGGCAGAAAATTTTATCAATTAATGCTTATTGTGGACAATATCTGCCTGAATGGCGTCCCAACCAGGACTATAGGCAATGTTATTCATCATCTAGAGTGCTTGGTGGTGGAGCATTGCGTGATTTAAGCCACGAGCTCGATTATTTACAGTATATTGCCGGTGGATGGAAAAGGGTGGTGGCGCTTGGAGGGAAATATAGTGGTCTTGAGATAGATTCAGATGATCAATATATGATTTTGATGGAAAGTGATTCCGGAGCAATGAGTTCCTGTCATATCAATTATTTGGACAGGAATATCAGGCGCTTTTGCGCAGTGGAGTACGAAGGAGGGAGTGTCATTGTTGACTTTATAGGAGCTACGTTCACTCACAATAAGATTGTTGAAAAGTTTAGTTTTGATCGGGATGATATGTTTATTTCCATGCATAAAGCGATGCTGAATAGTGATTCTAGCATAATTTGCTCTTATGCAGATGGGGTACGAACGGTACATCTGATTGATGCGATAGAGGAGTCTGCCAAAAAAGGTGCTTGGATATGTTGCTAGAAAAATCAATAATAAATGCCTGGATTTTTGCTCGCGGAGGGTCTAAAGGGCTTCCTGGGAAAAACATCAAACCGCTTTGTGGAAAGCCATTGATTGCCTATTCAATTGATGTAGCGCGGAAATCAAAATACATTTCTGATATTTTTGTATCAACAGATTGTGATGATATCGCACGAGTTGCCCAGGAATATGGGGCTAAAGTGCCTTTTATTCGTCCTGTCGAACTTGCTGGTGACAAATCCCCTGAATATTTGTCATGGAAACATGCATTGGAGTTCTCAGTAAATAATGGGATAAGAACTGATATTTTAGTGGTATTGCCGACGACGTCTCCCTTGCGGACGGCTGCCGATGTTGATGGGTGTATTGATCATTTTGTTGCTTCTAAAGGTTCAGATGTAGCTATTGCCGTGAGTAAATCAAATCATCATCCATCATTCAATATGGTTTTTAGAGATGAAAATGGTCATGTCGAGTTAGCTTTGCCAATGGAACAAAAAATTGCCAGACGGCAGGATGCAATATCGGTTTACAATATTACTACCGCAGTATATGTTACTACCCCGAATTATGTTTTATCAACTAACTCATATTTTGATGGGAATGTAACTTCTATTGTTATTCCGGAAGAGAATGCCGTAGATATTGATACACAGATGGATTTTATGCTTGCTGAACTATTATTGAAAAAGAGGCTTCATGAAAACAATCTTTGAGCTGATTGATCTTAAAGGGCGATGTGCTGTTATTACCGGAGCGACTGGATATCTTGGGAGAACTTTTTGCCATACTTTGGCTGAACTTAACTGTAATATAGTAATTGTTGACATCAATCCCGACAAATGTAAGGAGTTTGCAACTGAAATATCCAGCAAGTATGGTGTTGATTCTTTGGCTCTGGATTGTTATCTTTCAATCGAATCCAATGTTGCCGCCATTCCTGAGAAAGTACAGAAACATTTTGGCAGGATGGATATCCTCATTAATAATGCGGCTTATGTTGGGACTAGCGGTTTGCAAGGATGGGCTACTTCCTTTGATAAACAATCAACATCTACTTGGCGCCAGGCGCTTGAAGTCAATTTAACGGCAGTATTTACTTTGTGTCGTGAAAGTGTGCCTCTTTTGAAAAATAGCGGAAACGGTTCGATAATTAACATTGCTTCAATTTATGGTTTACTAGGTCCTGATTGGGGACTGTATGATGGAACGGAGATGGGCAATCCAGCGGCATATTCCGCCAGTAAGGGCGGGTTGATCCAGTTTACGCGTTGGCTTTCTACCACATGCGCTCCGGGAATCAGAGCTAACAGTATTTGTCCTGGTGGAATATTTAGAAATCAGGATAAAGTATTTCTAGAACGATATATTTCTAAAACTCCATTACGCAGAATGGCTATTGAGGAAGACTTTAAGGGGATTATAGCCTATTTAAGTTCTGATATGTCTAGATATGTCTCAGGGCAGAATTTTATAATAGACGGTGGATTTTCTGCCTGGTAAAAATAAAGGGCTTCTTACTAATGTTTGCATATTGCATTAAAACAGATGCATCTATTTTAGATGCAATTAAAAACTTGGATGCAAGTGGCCTTGGAATTTGTCTGGTCATAGATTCCAATAGCAGGCTGGTCGGGACTTTGTCTGATGGAGATATTCGGAGAGCCTTAATTAAAGGAAAAAATCTATCAACTCTGGTCAATGAACATTTGAATTGCAATTTCTATGCAGTTTCGCCTACAGCCAGCCGAGTAGAAGTGCTAGAGATTATGCATGCTCTAAAACTCAACCAGGTTCCCATTATTGACCCCGCAGGAAAATTAATGGGTCTCCACTTGATTCATTCGTTGCTCAGTCACCAAATTAAAGATAATTGGGCAGTAATTATGGCTGGCGGAAAAGGAACCCGTTTGGGAGAAGTAACCTCAACTATACCCAAGCCTATGATTAAGGTGGCAGGCCGTCCAATATTGGAACGCATTATTTTACACTTGATCGGGCATAAAATTAAAGATTTTTATATTTCAGTAAATCATCTATCTCATATAATTGAAGACTATTTTAAGGATGGAAGTCAATGGGGATGCAACATCCACTATTTGCGGGAAGATAAACCATTGGGGACGGGTGGAGCTCTATCTCTCTTGCCCTCAGTTCCTGGGAGTCCTCTCTTATTATTAAATGGCGACTTGATCCTGGAATCTGATATAGACAATATGCTAAAGTTTCATCAAACCAATAATTATTATGCCACGATGGGTGTTCATTATTATAGTCATGAGGTACCTTTCGGTTGTGTTGAAGTGGATCAGAATAGAATTGTAACATTGGAAGAGAAGCCATTGCTCTCCAAAATTATTAATGCCGGAGTTTATGTCTTATCTCCTGAAGCCGTTACTTCTGTTCCGAAAAATACTTTTTTCCCAATAACTGCGCTATTTGAAGCTGCACTGAATGAAAAACGCTCATGTGGCGCTTATTATTTGGACGGTGATTGGATTGATGTTGGCGTCCCAGAGCAACTTAGACATGCAAGAGGATTATAATCTTGAAGATAGTTGAGCATGCATTTAAATATTTAAAAAAATCTTATGAAAAATATTAGAATAATTCCCAGGCTTGATATAAAAGGTCCAAATCTCGTGAAAGGCATTCACCTTGAAGGATTGAGGGTTCTTGGGAAGCCAGAAGATTTTGCACGGTGCTATTACGAAAATGGGGCCGATGAGCTCTTTTTTCAGGATACGGTAGCCAGCTTATACGATAGAAATAGCCTGCAAGATATCATTACAAAAACAGCTAAAGAGATATTCATTCCTCTAACCGTTGGCGGTGGATTGCGCACTATAGATGATATCCGAAATGTTCTTAGAGCGGGAGCAGATAAAGTAGCAATTAATACTGCGGCAGTCAAAAATCCATATTTTATTCGTGAAGCATCATTGAAATTCGGTTCTTCAACCATTGTTGTAGCTATAGAAGCAATAAAAGGCAGTGATGGCAGATATCTGGCGTTTACCGATAATGGTCGCGAATACAGCGGGTTAGAAGTTGTCTCTTGGGCTAGAAAAGTCGAAGAATTGGGAGCAGGAGAAATTGTTATTACCTCTGTGGATAAAGAGGGAACAGGAGAAGGATATGATTTGGACTTAATTAGATTAGTAAGTGAATCTGTTACAGTTCCTGTTATAGCACATGGTGGGGCCAGTTGTCCAGAAAATATAGTGCAAGCCATACGCTATGGTAAAGCAGACGCGGTCGCCATTGCTTCAATTTTACATTATTCCGTTATGAAATCATTCGTTACGTATTCTTGCGACTACCGCGAAGAGGGTAATACCACCTTTTTAAATGCAGGGAAAATTCCAAAAATGATTAAACCCAGTTCTTTAAGTGACATTAGGGCTGTTTTAATTAAAGAAAATATCCCAACAAGATTCTAATATGACTAATTTATCTAAAAAAGTACTTATCATTGATTACGGGCTAGGCAATCTTTTCAGTGTAACCCAAGCATTAATTAATATTGGGGTAAATGTAAAAACTACATCAAATCCAGACGAAATTGAATCCGCTGATGCAATAGTTCTTCCAGGGGTTGGCGCATTTAAGGACGCAATGAATAATTTAAAGGACCTTAATTTGATTGATTCAATAAAAAAATCTATAGATTCAGGCAAACCCTTTCTTGGTATCTGCTTGGGTCTTCAATTGCTGTTTTCTGAGAGTGAAGAATTTGGGGTAACTAAGGGACTGGATATAGTAAAAGGGAAAGTAAAAAGATTTTCTAATAACAATCAGGAAGGTGAAATAAGAAAGGTTCCTCAAATTGGATGGAATCAGATTTCTAAAATAAACGGCAAATCATGGGATTATACCCCGTTGAATGATATCAAAGAGGGTGAATTTATGTATTTCGTACACTCTTTTTATGTGGAGCCAGAAGAGCCGGTTGGCTTGTCACAGACAAACTACGATGGACATTCTTATGTTTCCAGTATCCAAAAAGGTAATATTTTTGCTTGTCAATTTCATCCTGAAAAGAGTGGACATAAAGGTTTAAAAGTTTACAAAAATTGGGCCGAAATAAATAATTTAAAAAGGAATTAGATATGAATCAAAATGAATTAGCAGTTTATTATGGACTTCCTAAGGAGGTGAAATTTTGCAAGAAATGCGTCATGAGCAATCAACGACCAACATCAACTATTGAGTTCAGGCACACAAAGGATAGTAAAAAGACTACTATGAATTTTGACGGCGGAGGAGTATGTGATGCTTGCCGTACTTCTGAGACTAAAGAGAAAATTAACTGGGCACAAAGAGAGAAGGAGTTAATTCAGTTATTAGATAAATACAGAAGCAAAGATGGCAGTTATGACTGTTTAGTTCCAGGGAGCGGCGGAAAAGACAGTGCATTTCAATCGCATGTATTGAAGTATAAGTATGGCATGCATCCACTAACGGTTACCTGGCCTCCTATACTTTACACCGACTACGGCTACAAAAATTTTAAAAACTGGATTGACAGTGGCTTCGATAATATCTCGTTTAACAGAAATGGTAAAACGATGAAACTATTAACAAAATTGTCAATCGAAAATCTGTTTCACCCGTTTCAAACCTTTATTTTAGGTCAAAAAAATCTTGCACCTAAAATTGCATGTAAATATGGAATACCTTTGATATTTTATGGAGAGAACGAAGCAGAGTACGGCAATCCTATTGCTGATAATTCTTCTTCGCTACGTGATAAATCGTATTATAGCTATAATAATTTAGATGAGATTTATTTAGGTGGAGTTTCAATTCGTGAGTTGAAGGAAAAATACAATGTGCCGCTTAATGACCTGCTCTCATTCTTGCCAGCAGATTCAAAAGAATTGGAACGATCGAATATCCAGGTACATTACTTAGGATACTACCTGAAGTGGACTCCGCAGGAAGTTTATTACTATGCTGTAGAAAATACAGGGTTTAAAGCGCGACCGTTTAGAACTCAAGGAACTTATAGCAAATATAATAGTATCGATGACAACATGGATGATTTGCACTACTATACTACTTTCATAAAGTTTGGAATAGGCAGAGCTACATACGATGCATCGCAGGAAATCAGAAATAAACACCTAACAAGAGATGACGGGAAGGCCTTGGTTAAAAAATTTGATGGCGAATTCCCAGACAGATATTTTAAAGAAATTATGGAGTATCTTGAGATTAATCCCGACCACTTTTGCAATGAATTAACTGACAAATTTCGCTCACCGCATTTATGGAAAGAAGAAGATGGCGGATGGAGGTTAAGACATTCTGTTTGGTGCTAAGTTAGATCTTGAAAGGTTCAATGAAAATTGATTTTTATTAATAATAATGAAGGGATAAGATTGTGTATACAGAAATATCAAAATGTCGAATTAGTGGAAGTCCTAACCTTGTTACTGTATTATCACTTGGGCAACAATGTTTGACGGGTGTTTTTCCAAGGTCAATTGATGAAAACATTACGAAAGGGCCTTTGGATTTAGTATGGTGCCCTGATAGTGGACTTTTGCAATTGAAACAATCATACAGTTCAGATGAGATGTATGGAGATAACTACGGGTATCGTTCAGGATTAAACTCAACAATGGTAAAGCACCTTGAGCAAAAAATTAGAATGTTGGAGCGCTTTGTAAATCTCAACGAGCATGATTTAGTGATAGACATTGGAAGTAATGATGCGACGTCCTTGAAGGCATACTCCGGTAAGCACAGAAAGGTTGGAATAGATCCCACTGGGATAAAGTTTAAGAAATATTACAACGAAGATATCACTTTGATTTCTGATTTTTTTACAGCGCAAAAATTCAAAAAAGAATTTCCAAATGATAAGGCAAAGATTATTACTTCTATTGGTATGTTTTATGACTTGGAAAGGCCGGTTGATTTTGTAAAGGATGTTGAACAATGTTTAGCAGATGAAGGTATTTGGCATTTTGAACAAAGCTATATGCCTAGTATGTTGAGGACCAACAGTTATGATACCATATGCCATGAACATTTAGAGTTTTATTCCTTTAAGGTTGTAAAAAGCATGATAGATAGTTGTGGGTTAAGAGTGGTAGATGTTCAAATGAACTCTATTAATGGGGGGAGTTTTGCAGTTACTGCCTGTAAGCCGAAAGCCTCATACGTTTCAAATAAACCAATAATAAACTGGCTATTGAAGCAAGAAAAAGAAATGGGCTTGGACACTCCCAAGCCATACCGTGATTTTGAAGAAAAAGTATTTAGGCATAGGAAAAACTTAACTGACTTAATTTCTGCGTTAGTTGCTGACGGGAAGCTAATTATTGGATATGGTGCAAGTACAAAGGGTAATGTTTTACTTCAATTTTGTGGTTTGACAAACAAGCAGATTCCTTATATTGCTGAAGTTAATGAGGAGAAATTTGGATCTTTCACTCCTGGAACTCATATTCCTATCATAACTGAAGCAGAAGCAAAAGCAATGAACCCTGATTATTTCTTGGTACTTCCTTGGCATTTTAAAGACAGTATTCTTGCTCGTGAGAAAGAATATCTAGCTAAAGGGGGAAAATTTATTTTCCCATTACCAGAAATTGAGATTATTTAGATAAATTACGGAGAAGGTATTGGGTTTGAAAGCAATTATTTTTGGGTCATCTGGGCAGGATGGTTTTTACCTTACAAGATTATTAGAGCGGCATGGGTATGAAGTTATTGGATTTTCTCGTAGAGGATTAATCAAAGGAGATGTGAGTAATTATGGATTTGTGGAAGAATCAGTAAGGCGCATTCAGCCGAGCTATATTTTTCATTTCGCAGCAACATCTACTACTCAGCATTATGCATTGTTTGAAAATCATCAATCCATAAGTACCGGAACTCTTAATATTCTTGAATCTGTACGAGTGCACTGCCCGAATGCAAAAGTATTTTTAGCAGGAAGTGCTATGCAATTTAAAAATGATGGGTTACCAGTTGATGAGTTAACTCCATTTGAAGCGTCAAGTCCTTATGCCATCGCACGTATCCAGTCTGTATATGCAGCTCGATACTATAGAGATAAATTCGGTTTAAAAATCTATGTTGGTTATTTATTCAACCACGATAGCCCATTAAGAACAGAACAGCATGTAAATCAAAAGATCGTAAGTGCGGTTAAGCGAATATCTGCAGGGAGCGTGGAAAGATTAAAACTGGGAAACATTGATGTTAAAAAAGAATTTAACTATGCAGAAGACATTGTTCAAGCTATTTGGATATTGGTTAAACAAAATGATATTTTTGAAGTAGTAATTGGAAGCGGAGAAGCCTATAGTATAAAAGATTGGGTTCAATATTGCTTTAGCAAGATAAATAAAAGGTGGCAAGACTACATAGAGATTAATGAAGGTTATATTCCTGAATATAAAATATTAATAAGCAACCCAAAACTAATTAAAAGCTTGGGCTGGAAATCAAATATAAACTTTCCTGAATTGGCAGATGTTATGCTTGGAAAAGTGGAAATCAACCCCAAAAAAGAAAAATTTACCGAATGAAAATATTTAAAATGCTAAAGTATCGTTTGCGAAATCCATTAAGACCACTAATGCGGTTGTTTAAGTTCTATTTTTATGATACATCGTATATTGTCGGGGATAGAGAAAAGCTCCATCTAGGCAATAGGGTCGCCGTTGCTAATACAATTTTTAATTTGTCAAGTGGTTCAATCTATGTTGGTGATTACACTATTTTTAGTTACAACGTAATGGTACTAACAGGTAGACACAATTTTTATAATGGAATGCGTGCATCTTTGGTAACAGGCGTGAACAGTCAATCTTGGGGTGGTGGAGAAGAAGAGGTGCCACCCTCGGGTTTTGATATTCATATTGGTTCTAGTGTTTGGATTGCAGCTGGTGTAATCATAACAGGAGGAGTAAAGATTGGTAATGGTGTAATTGTTGCTGCAAATGCTGTAGTTACGAAAGATATTCCAGATTACTCAATAGCTGCAGGTGTTCCAGCTAAAATAGTTGGTGATACAAGAACTCTATGTCGACCTCCTTCTAGTGTAAACGTTTGATGTAATATGTGTCATTTTAATAGCAGGTTTTTCCAGAAGATCTTCTTGTTAATGTTAAACAGTTTTATTTATGGGATAAATATATGAAAATTGGAATAGTTCAGATAAGTAGTAGTTTCTCAAAGCAAAGCTATATGCCATACAGTGCCGGATTACTTGAGGCAAATGCGAGAGCTTTTGCAAAAAACGCATCGGAATTCGATTTTTTGCTGCCACTGTTTAAGAGGCAGCCCGTCAGGGATATGGAGATATATCTTCGAGGTGTCGATATACTTGCATTGAGCCTTTATACTTGGAATGAGCAAATTTCTCTTGAATTAGCAAGAAGAGTGAAGGCAACTGCCCCCAAGACGATAATCATTGCTGGTGGTCCGCAAGTACCAAGCGATTCTCGTAATTTTTTACGGTCAAATAAGGCCATAGATTTGGTAATTCATGGCGAAGGAGAGAGAGTTTTTTCAGATTTTCTGGAAAACCCAAATCGAAATTCCTATATCAATTTGCCCTCGGTTTCTTACATTAACCATTCTGGCGAGTACGTTAAAACAGAAAATATTGAAAGAGAGAAAAATCTTGATAGTTTTGTTTCTCCCTATCTCTCTGGGGTTTTAGATCCATTAATGAAGGCTTATCCTGATGAAAATTGGACAGCCTTGTGGGAAACAAATCGGGGATGTCCATTTTCTTGCGTATATTGTGATTGGGGGTCGAATACAACAAGTAAGATTGGAAAATTTTCGACAGAGAGGCTTTTTGCTGAAATTGATTGGTTCTCAAAGAATAAAATTAAATTTATATATTGTTGTGATGCCAACTATGGCATATTGCCGAGAGACCTTGACATTGCTGAATATATAGCAACTAAAAAAAGAGAAACTGGGTTCCCTTTAATTTTTTCCGTGCAAAGCACCAAAAATTCGTCTGAAAAATCATTCCAAACACAAAAAGTAATTTCAGTGGCTGGATTGAGCAAAGGCGTTTCCCTATCCATGCAAAGCCTCGATCAAAATGTGCTGAAGTTGATAAAACGTGATAATATTCATCAAGAAACTTTTGATGCGCTCCAATATAGGTTCGCAAAAGAGAAAATAGAAACGTATTCAGATTTGATAATAGGTTTGCCAGGAGAAACTTATACAAGTTTTAAGAGCGGTGTTGAGTATTTGGTGAAAAAGGGACAGCATAATCGTATTAGATTTAACAACCTAGTGGTTTTGCCAAATTCGGAAGTTGGTAGTGCCGATTATCAGAAACTACATGGGATTGAATTGGTAAAAACTAAGGCAGTTAATGTTTATGGAGAACAAGAGATAATCGATGATGATGTTGAGGAGTATCAGTATTTGGTGGTTGGAACTAACTCTGCAAAAGGTCGGGATTGGATAAGGATAAGGGCTTTTGCCTGGATGACAGATCTTGTATATTTTGATAAGAATCTCCAAATCCCCATATTAATTGCGCATAGATACTTTGGAAAGAGTTTCCATGAACTAGTTGAATTATTCATGAATGTTACCTCAGAATATCCTGTCTTTTATGAAATAAAAGAATTTTTCGAGAATAAAGCGGCTGCTATACAAGGTGGCGGCACTGAATACTGTTTTTCTGAAAAATTTCTAAATAGTTATTGGAAATCAGATGAGTTAATGTTTATGAATGTGGTTGCAGCTGGGAATATTCATAACTATTATGCTGAAGCCAAGCAGATTCTTCAGTCTTTTTTAGAAAAGGGTGCCGACAAGAAGGCACTTGAGATTATCGATGATGCCATCGAGTTGAATAAGGCATTGTTGAAAATGCCGAATAACAGAGTTTGTGAACTGATACCAAGTCGATACAATATTCTGAGTTGGTACAAAAAAGCATTATTTGGCGAGGAAGAATCTCTCGGGGAAGGAGATGTTTTATACGAAATCGACAAAACCTTGCTATTTTGGAATGATATCCAGGATTGGAGTCGAGAAGTAGTATGGTATGGAAATCGTACAGGCGCCTATTTACATGATAACGTAGTTACAAAAAATGCGACTGTTTCTATTATCAAAAGCAGTCAAAAATTGAAGGTTTGATCATATCGATATGATTGCTATTTTTCCTAAGGGGGGATTGTTGAAGAAGTTAATAATATGTATTAGGAACTATTTACGCTCGAAGAGTGTATTTTTACCGTTCTGGTTAATGCGTATCGTTCCTTTACCATTTGGTTTTTTTAGGAAAGGTAAGCGATTGCGTAAGAAAATTACATCTTCGGTATTTTGCATTGAGGCAGGAGTTGGAGGTTGGGAGCTGATCGAATTTAAAGAATTTTATATGTCGGCTTGCGAATATCTCGGGAATGATAGGGTTTATAAGGTTCAAATTAGTACAGAAGAAAGTTATTTGCAGCAGATAAAGAAAGCATTGGACGAAAAACTTCCAACCCACTATCTTTATGATCCGCGTACGGCAAGCCAGAGTACGGTAAATCAAAACTGGTGGACAGTTCTTTGGCAAGCTTTCAGCGTTGCTTTTCTTTTACATTTGCGCGGAGTAATACCGATTGTACTTTTGACAGATTTTTCATATCGAAAATGGAGAATGCAGAGTGCTATCATTACAGCCAAAAAAGGAGTTGTAATGTCGTTTGTGTCTCTAAGAGAAGCTTCCCCCATTTTTCCTCATAACAGGATCGTTTCTCCAGTGTTGCTGCCTCTGTCGAAAACGACACTAACATTTTTAGATGATCTTTATGTAAAACGTTCAACGAATTTACCTCGAAGGGCATATTTTATGGGATCACTCTATGAACCCCGTACTACAATGTTGCGTGTGATATCTGAAAATCTAAAGAAGAGTTATTTTTCTGTAGAAATTAGAGGTCGTAACCTGGGATCAAAAAAGATTTCAAGTGATGAGTATTGGTCGGCATTCAGTAATGAACTCATAGTTATAACTACCGCGGGACAAATAGAGAGCTCCTTTCATCATAAAGATTGGAGTTGGTTGAAGCAATTCCAATATCGTTATCTTGAAGCGATCGCCTGCGGAGCCTTATTGATTGCCCCTGAGATTGCTGGTATAAGTCGCTATTTTGTTCCAGGTGAGCATTTTGTATCCTTTACTACGGCTGAACAAGCTAGCAAAGCTATTGAATATTATTTAACTAATGAAGGAGAGCGTGAAAAAATTGCTAGGAACGGGAGAGAAAAGGCCAAGTCACTGATAGAAGCACATTCCTTTTGGTTGTGCATTGACATTATGTTGGGAAAAGATTCACTTATATAATGTTGCCTCCTAGCATGAGTTATAAAGACTGAAATTTTTAAAAAGCTTTGAACTATGATTAAGAAAATTATTTTTTTTGTTTCTTCTCCGTTGAGTAAACGTGATTATAAACGTTTTGGAATCGAAATACTTCGGAATAATGGATTTGAGGTCGATGTTTTCGATTTCACCCCCATGGTAAATCCACTACTTTACCATTATCAAAAAAAAGCTTTTCCGCACAAAACTAAGGAAGAAGGAGTTACTATTGTTAGTCGAAAAGATGGCTATCAATCCATTTTGACGTTAACAGGAGAATGCTTTGTAGTTTGTCTTATGCATTATAGGCGTGAGACTTTTTGGATATATAAGGCGCTTTCAAACACCAAGGTATTGTATGCTATAGATCTATTAAATAATTTTCCCTCGACTGACATATCTGGAGTGGGAAGCAATCGTATTTTTAAAAAAAAATCTCAAATAACGTTGCCTAAAATAATTAATTTTATTAATAATTATAGATTTCGACCCTCTTTTGCAAAATATCTAGGAATTCGTGGTCCCAAATTTATTCTCGCAGGAGGAGAATCCTCGCTAAATAGTTCATATACTGCTCTTATTGAGGAAAATACAGAAATATTATGGTTGCATTGTTTAGACTATGATATTTATTTAGATCACTTAAATAGTGTTGAATTTAAGGCTACAACTAATTCTAATAAGGCTCTGTTTATAGATGGGGGCGGACCGCAATTTTCAGGGGATGAGCTTATACATGGCAGAAAGTGTATTCTCAGTAAGGAGAAATATTATCCGAGCTTGTGCAGATTCTTTGATGTAATAGAAAATAAACTGGATGTAAGTGTAGAGATTGCTGCTCATCCTCAAAGCGATCATGAAAACAGGCCCTATTACTTTGGGCAAAGATTAGTTTTGCATGACATGATTTTTAAAATGATTATGCAATCTAAAATTGTTATAACACACGCTAGTACAGCAGTTAACATTGCTAATATATTGAAGAAACCCGTTATTTTTATCACCACAGATGAGTTTGAAGCTGACACATTTTTTTCGTATTCAGTAAATATAAGATCAGCAGCATCTTGGTTTGGGAAAAAACCAATAAACATAGATCACAATATTGATAGTGTAGATTTTAGTCAAGAGCTATTGGTTGATGAAATTTGTTATCATAAATACAAAAATGCTTTTATCAAGAAAGATGGATCTGAAGACTTGCCATCCTGGCAGATTCTAGCGAATAGACTAAAAGAGTTTTAAATATTCTAAAGATTAATAAACTTTAGAAGTATAAACGGGTAGATATAATTGGATTCTTTAAGAAAAAGATATTTTTTTAAGCTAATGACAAATATTGTTGGACTTTTGATAAGTGCAATAACGATGTCAGTAATTCCTCGTGGACTTGGGCCTAAAGCTTACGGCGATTTTAGCTTTCTCAGTAATTTTTTTACTCAAATTGTTTCGTTTTTGGATACTGGTACGTCAACTGCCTTTTACATTAAGCTTTCTAATCGGCAAAAAGATATTGGGCTCATCACCTTTTATATTGGATTTGCGTTAATAGCTTCTATATCTCTTTTCTTGTTCATTTTTATTATTAGCCTTACGTCTTTGACAACGAAAATTTGGCCAGAGCAGTTGATGTTCTTTGTTTATCTTGCGGCGATATGGGGAATTTTTTACTGGTTTGTTCAAATTCTTAATAAAATGGTCGATGCCTTCGGGTTGACCGTGCCTGCGGAATTGGTAGGGATCGCTCAGAAAATCTTAGGGCTCATACTTATTATAAGTCTATTTTTTACTGGTCAGCTAACATTAAAGAATTTTTTTTATTATTACTATGTGTTATTGCTAGTTCTTGGCATTTCGTTTGCTTGGATCATTAAAAAACACATTGCTAGTCTTGGGGCTTTGTGGAAAATTTCAAAAAATCAGATTTTTTCTTATGCTAAAGAATTTTATCAATATAGCCACCCATTATTTTTATTAGGCATTGTTGGTATTGTTGCAGGCATACTTGACCGCTGGCTCTTACAGATATTTGGCGGAAGCAAACAACAGGGTTTTTACGGTCTTTCATATCAAATTGGTGCGGTTTGTTTCATTTTTACTAGTGCTATGACTCCTTTAATTACAAGAGAGTTCTCCATTGCATTCTCAAATAAAAATCTGTCCCATATGGCTTGTTTGTTCAGACGTTATATTCCTCTTTTCTATGCAATTGCTGCATTTTTTTCATGCTTTCTTGCCGTGCAGGCAGATAGTGTTGCTTATATATTTGGAGGAGCAAAATTTCTTGATGCTTCTTTAGCAATAGCTATTATGGCTCTTTATCCAATTCATCAAACGTATGGGCAGCTTAGTGCTTCCGTATTTTTGGCTACCGGTCAAACGGGATTGTATCGAAACATGAATGTTATTTTTACCATCATTGGACTTCCTCTTACGTATTTCTTAATTGCCCCCGTTGATATGCTGGGGGTAAGTGCAGGCTCGACAGGTTTGGCTATTAAAATGGTTGTAATTCAAGTTGTTGCGGTGAACGTTCAACTTTATTTCAACGCAAAATTACTACAATTGTCATTTTGGAAATACTTTACGCATCAAATATTGTGCTTAGGCTGTTTATTGTTGTTGGCCTTTCTTTCCTCTTTTAAGATAACTAATTGTTTCAGTTCATTCACAAATATTATAATTAATTTTATCTCAAATGGAATGTTGTACACAATAACTGTTGTCGTTTTGGTCTATTTCGTGCCATCGGTATTCGGTTTAAACCGCAAGGATATCTCCGTTTTTCTTGAATTCATACAAAGATTTATGCTAAAAGCTTGAAATCTATCAATCGAGAAATATTTTTTCATCTTTGTGCTTTTATTTAAATAAATACTAAAAAAGTAAGCGGTTCAAAAGTGAATCATACTGATCGTAACAAAAGCGATTACGTGACAAATTATACATCTATATTTTTGAGGGAATAGTTTATGTCAAATGTTTATGTAGGAATGACTATTGATGTCTTGCATCATGGCCACATCAATATTATCGAGCATGCTCGACAGTATGGTGATGTAATAATAGGCCTGATTACCGACGCAGCAATCGCTGATCACAAGCGCTTACCCTACTTGACTTACGAACAGCGGAAAAAAATAGTTGAAAATATTAGCGGTGTAACTAGAGTCGTGCCTCAAGAAGAATGGGACTACGCTCCCAACATTAGGCTATATCGTCCAGATTTTATGGTGCATGGTACTGACTGGCTTGAAGGTCCGATGGCTCCGTATCGCCAGAAAGCTTTAGATGCCCTTTCTGAGTATGGAGGAAAGTTAATTGAAATACTCTATACGCAGGGTGTTTCTTCACAAGCATTAGTTTCACAATTACAAGGTTTGGGAACCACCGTGGATATCAGACGAAGAACTTTGAAGCGACTATTGGCGGCTAAGCCAATTTCACGCTTCATCGAAGCACACAATCCAATATCTGCTCTTATTGCCGAGAGTGAAATAGTTGATGTGGATGGGAAAATTAGACAATTCGATGGATTTTGGTCTAGCTCACTTACCGATTCTACCGTTAGAGGTAAGCCTGATATTGAGGCTTTGGATATCAGCAGTCGGCTATCCAATGTGAACGATATTTTCGAGGTTACCACTAAACCTCTTATTTTTGACGGGGATACTGGGGGTAAGCTTGAACACTTTGAGCTGAATGTCCGATCCATGGAACGTCTTGGTATTTCGGCCGTTATAATCGAGGATAAAAAGGGACTAAAGAAAAATTCCCTTTTGGGCAATGAGGTTGTTCAAACCCAGGAGAATAAAGAGTTATTTTGTGACAAAATACGTGCCGGTCGAGCTGCGAGAATTTCCCACGATTTTATGGTATTTGCTAGAATTGAAAGCTTAATTCTAGATCAAGGCATGAACGATGCAATTACACGGGCGCAGGCATACATAGGTGCCGGGGCAGATGGTATCATGATCCATAGTCGCAAAAAAACGCCTGACGAAGTGTTCGAATTTTCTCGTATCCTTCGAAGTGATTTTCCAAGTATACCACTTGCATGCGTTCCTACAAGTTATAATACCGTTAATGAAGAGGAGCTTGCCGCAAACGGTGTTAATATCGTGATCTATGCAAACCATCTATTGCGTGCTGCATATCCAGCTATGCACCGTGTTGCTCATGAAATACTCCGTTGTGGCCGTTCAGCAGAAGTTGATGCTGATTTGATGAGTATAAACGATATTTTGAAAATAATCCCAGGTACCCGATAAATGATTAAGCCACTTGAATTCATAGCTTCGCTAAAAAATCTGGATATCAGATTTGTAACAGGCGTACCGGATTCACTGCTGAAAGATATTTGTGCCTGTATAACTGAATATTTTTTGCCGCCGCAGCATGTTATTGCTACCAATGAAGGTTCTGCGGTGGGTTTAGCGATTGGACACTACCTAGCGACTAGACGGCCTGCGCTCGTATATATGCAGAACTCAGGGATAGGCAATGCGGTAAACCCAGCAACCTCCCTTGCCGACCCGCAGATATATGCGATACCCATGATTTTCATGATCGGATGGCGTGGCGAGATACTTGAAGATGGGAAGCAAATTCATGACGAACCCCAGCACGTAATGCAGGGTCAAATTACTTTACCTCAATTAGATATTATGAAGATACCCTATATTATTATTGATAGCAACTCAATGAGAATAGACCATGTACTCAGTAAACTCATTGAGCTTGCAATGTTAAGATCAGGTCCAGTGGCGCTGGTTGTGAGGAAGCAGACATTTCATCCATTTAAGTTGACAAAACCCGTTTGCGAAGATAGCAGATTGACGCGCGAAACGGCCATTTCTACCGTTATAAATGCTCTTCCCGGACATGTTCCAATTGTCTCAACGACAGGTATGGCGTCTCGTGAATTGTTTGAACTGCGCAAGGCAATGGGGCAAGGACACGATAGAGATTTTTTGACCGTGGGTGGTATGGGACATGCCGGACAAATTGCTGCTGGTATTGCTATGGCAAAACCAGATTGCCAAATTGTTTGCATTGACGGAGATGGCGCAGTGTTAATGCATATGGGGTCATTGGCAATCAGCGCCGATTGTTCCAACTTATTACATATTGCAATCAATAATGGCGCTCATGATTCTGTAGGCGGTCAACCAACAAAAGGAGCAGTTCTCGATTTTACAAAGATAGCTAAAGCCTGTGGGTATGGATGCATTTCATCTGCAGTAACCATGGACGAAATTGCCCTAAATGTACAATCTATGCTGGGAAGCGGCTTGAGTTCGTTCCTGGAAATCAAATGTAAGTGTGGCGCGCGAGCGAATCTTGGCAGACCAGACCGTACGCCTGCAGAAAACAAGAGCGATTTTATGCGATTTCTTGAGAAGGATCTATGAAAAAGAATCTTAAATCTATTGAAACATTTGTGGCCGAACAGAATGATCGTAAATTATTATTTACGGCTGGTCCGGCAAGTTTGTTGCCCGAGAATCTTGCAGGATTGCGTCCATGCTTTGGACGCGGGGATGGCGATTATGCCCAAGTTGAAGATCAAGTCCTTGGTGCACTGAAAGTCATGACAGGGCATAAACGGATTGTGCGCTTGCAAGGATCAGCAAGCCTTGCACTGGAAATTATGGCCATGAATTTTCTCTACGGTCGCGTGTTAGTTGTGTCAACTGGTTATTATTCTGATCGTCTGAAATGGTTGGCCGATTCTGCAATGCGACGAGCAGGAGAAGTGAAGGAAGTTGTGATAGCCGATTGGAAAAACGTAGAATCAATGACAGGAAGTTTTGATTGGGTTTTTGCTTGCTATACTGAAACTAGTTGTGGTCTGAAAATTCCGATCGAAATATTAAGTTCCTTGGCAAAGAATACAGGTGCGCGCCTGATGTTGGATGCTACTGCTTCTATTGGTCTTGAGTCGGGTCACGAACTAGCGGATGTCATCGGTTATAGCTCTTGCAAGGGACTGTTTGGGCTTGTGGGTGCCAGCTTTATCGCATTCAATGAGCCATCAGCAGTAGAAGTTGATTCTTTCTACCTCCGGCTTGACACTCACATCAATAAATTAATGACAGGACCGTATCATGCCATTTGTTCGTTGGCGGAAGTAATGCCAAAACACAATGATTTCCGTGCAGCCGTAGTCGAAAACAAACGAGTGTTTTTAAGCCGTATGGGAAATTATCTAATTATTCCTAATATTTACCAACCTCTGTTGTGCACACATGTATATTGTGAGATCGCCAGTGGCAATCCACGTGCAATTCTATATAAGCCCCGTAGCAACATTGGCGGCAGCGTTGTCTGCCATTTGGGTGAAGTTCATTTGGGCCGAACCGCCAAGGGGAGGATTCTTGACGCGCTGATAATTCCCATAGCTAATGACTTAGAGCGAGGAGTCAACGGTATATGAAAAGCGAAGCGAAACGAATTATGGTTGATATGTCAGCGACATTGATTCATCATGGCCATATACGCATACTTAAAGCTGCCAAGAAATTAGGCACTGTGATAGTGGCTCTTACAATGGACAATGAGATCATTGCCAAAAAAGGATATGAGCCTGAGCTAAACTTTGCGGAACGTAGTGAGATTCTTGAGGCAATTAAATATGTTGATGAAGTTGTGCCTTCCCCTTGGTTATTAGACGAGGCCTTTCTCAGTTTGCATAAAATTGATTTGCTGGTACACGGCCATGACAATACCAATCTTATTATTCCGGAGCGGCTACTGGTTTTGCCGCGCACGAAAGGGGTTAGTAGCAATATTTTGCGCAGTAGAGTTTTGAAAACAGTTGCTGAATTTATAGCATTAAGAGAGGAAAAGATATGAGCAATTGGAAAGAAATATGGAATAGGAGAAACTCAGACGAAGGAGTAATAGATTTGGACACCCTTATCAAGTTAGACGGATATGATACAGGAGCTGGGCGGATTGATGCGACAAATTGGCGACGACATGCTGCATCTATTGCGAATAGGCTCGGCATAAATAATGGTGCAACTGTGTACGAAGTAGGCTGTGGTTCGGGTGCGTTTCTATATGCATTGCGGGAGTTGTTTCCTATCAAGGTGGGAGGTATTGACTATTCTGCAGGACTTATAGCGACTGCATCCCAGGCCATGCCGGACGGGCATTTCACAGAAGGTGGTGCCGCAACACTTGACATTGTGCCACAATACGATTTTGTAATTTCAAACGGCGTGTTTCATTACTTTAGTCTTGAATATGCTAGTGAGGTTTTGGAACGTATGATGAAGAAGTCAAAAATTTCAGTTGGCATCATGGATATTCCTGATGTGGCTACCAAAGATGAGGCAGAGGCATTGAGGCGTGGTATTTTGGGGCCAGAGGAATATAATGAAAAGTACAAAGGGCTTGAGCACACATATTATGCACGGAGCTGGTTTGAGGAGCAAGCAAAGGAACATGGATTTACGTGTAAGATATTTGATGGCTGTGTGCCGAACTATGCCCAAAACTCTTTCAGATTTGGAATTATTATACATAAATAGTTCTGTGTTAAAAATTACCTTGTATTCTGTAAAAAAAACACAAAACATATACCAAAGATAAAATTTATAAAAAAATGAAAAAAATTCGTGAAATAAGAAAAGGATTATATTCTAATGCTAAAGAAGTAAGTATTAATGAATATGGAGTTGATTTAGATAATTGGCGTGCGGAACCATATACAAGCCTAAAGGCCAGATTTTATATGGAAGCAAGTTCTGTTCTAGTTTGGCTGTTATTGAAAACTAAAATAAAACCGAACACAGTTACTATTTTTTATGGTCTTGCAGGAATAATAGGATGTGTTCTTTTATCGATTCCATATAAATGGACAATAATTGTTGCTTTGTTTATATTTTTTACTAAAGGCATCTTGGATTGGACTGACGGTCAACTCGCACGTGAGACAAAGCAAACGTCCCTTGCCGGACATATGCTCGATGCTTATGGGGCACAGCTTGGGGCTTTGGGTCTACAAATTGGCCTGGGATTTTATGTTGCACAAAAAGTGGATTTTATGCCTTTTTTTTATTTAGTACCACTAATTCCATTTTTTTATACCGCAAGTTTAACCAGTTTTTGTTACTCTCCACTGTTTGACCAGATCAGTAAAGAATCTTTAAAAATCCAAAATGAGAAAAATCTGCAAAAAGAAAAGAATGGAGAGAATAATGGTGCTGATGATATTCGTAGTGATAGATGGAAGCGATATCTATGGATAAACCATGTTCTTGACGATCGCGCTAGAAGCGTGGATTTTATATTATTATTGATATTAATAGAGATTATTTATCCTTCTTTTTTTGTTACATGGATAGTCTTTTTATTGCTTGTTTTTAAGAGATTTTTAATTTTTAGTGGGAAGTTTTATCTTGTGGCATATAAAGGCTGGGTAGAAAGAACATTGGAAACCAAGCTGAATGAAATCCTCAGCGGTAAGTCATAATTTTAGCATTTAATTATCTAAAACGGAGTAAAGTCGTATTTTATGGAATTATTAAAATATTTGCAGTCGACGTATCAAATTAATAAAGATGGTATTTTTTCATCTGACAATGGTGCTTACTGGTCCAATCTGAACAAAGATGAAAACAAGTTTATGATTGAAGCAGTGAGAAGTGGTACCGCCAGAGACGCACTGTTAAAATATCAACCACAGTTGGAAGAAGTTATTTATTCCCCAAAACGTCAGGCTGGACTTGAGATACTTCAATTGCGTGGTGACGAGGTTTGCATAGACTACGGATGTATGTGGGGTGCCTTGACAGTGCCTTTGGCGCTAAGAACAAAATTTGTGCTTGGAGTTGACCAGACGGAAGAATCCCTGCAATTTCTGAAAGCAAGGGTGAGAGACGAGGGAGTTGACAATGTCGCACTGCTGCGCAACGACTTAAGAAAGATGCCTGCATTTCCCGAGCAGGCACGAGTAGATGTTGCTGTTGTCAATGGTGTTCTGGAATGGATCCCAGAGGTTGGTGACATTGAATTAAAGATGTATTATGGAAAACATCATAGAAAAAACTATTCTGGAAATCCCGGAGAACAGCATGAATCCTTCTTACGCCGTGTTCACCAAAATATGAAAGATAAGGGTAAACTCTATCTGGCTATTGAAAATCGTTTTGATTTTAAAATGTTTTTTGGTGTTAATGACCCACATTCAAATACACCTTTCACCAGTGTCTTGCCGAGAAAAATTGCTAACTTAGTTTCCCTAGCAAAGCTTGGAAGACCCTATGTGAATTGGCTTTATTCTTTTAATGGAATAAGATCATTGCTTACAAAATCAGGTTTTTCAAGGGTAGATTTGTATATGTGTTTTCCTGACTA
>JAJXWI010000094.1 GCA_021781705.1 bacterium
GTCATGCGTATTAGCAAGACGAACTTGTGAATATTTTGGGATTGCCCGAATATAACAGGCTCAATAATGCAGGAGATGGTGGAGCATACGAGACTCGCCAAGCTAGAACGCTTGGCGCCATGCGTATTAGCAAGACGAACTTGTGAATATTTCGGGATTGCCCGAATATAACAGGCTCAATAATGCAGGAGATGGTGGAGCATACGAGACTCGAACTCGTGACCTTTTGACTGCCAGTCAAACGCTCTAGCCAACTGAGCTAATGCCCCACTTATTTGATAATAAGCTGGTTATGTTGTGTTTCGAGTTATTATCTTAAAACTCTGGTACTATCCCTAGATCCACATATTAACAACATTCAGCTTTCAATCAAGGCGTATAGGATATAACTATTGAGCATGCCTGTCAAATACAAATTATAAATTTTAACGCAAGTTTATACACATAACACATATCAGTATTTCAGGGCGCATTTAATGCCATATTGATATTTTATTAAAAATACATTATACTGGTACAGTTTTATTAGCGGGAACTGTTAACCATGGTTACCGGTTGAAAATAATGAATGATAAAGAGAGAAGGGGCTGTTTACCATTTTAAAGGTTTCAAAATATTAGAGGAGAATAAATGTTATCAAAAGTTCAAATTTATATTCTTAAAATAAAAAATATGGTGAGTAATATGGCAAAGAAAATAGCAAGTATTTCTGCAATGATATTATGTGTTGTGATTTTTTCAGGATTATTGGCGTTAGCTGATGAACAACAAACTCAACAGAGAGTGACGTCACTTGGTGGAGCGGAATTTACGTTATCGGAGAATTTGCCTCAGAATAATAATACTGCTCCAACAAACAGAGCACCGAAGGGGGCAAAATCCTTTGCTGTAGTGCTCGGTGCTGGTACACCCCTTCCTAATCCTTACAAAATGGGGCCGTCTTTTGTTGTAGTCTCAAACGGTTATCCTTATTTTATTGATTGTGGCGAAGGTGCATGGCGCGGCATGTCAAAAGCCTGCATTGCGCACGGCTGGCTTACTAACTCCTTTGATTTAAATACCCTCAAATACCTCTTTATCACACATCTACACTGCGATCATACCGTTGGTATTCCGTCATGGGTTCTGAATGCGTATAAATGCGGTTCAAAAGCAAGCAAGGAAATATACGGCCCCAAAGGTACCGAAGCTATGATGAAAAATATCATGGCAGCATGGAAAATTGATATCAATGATATGTTATATGGTGTAACAAAGTCAAGCAAGAAAGGCGTTACTATCGCCACTCATGAGATAGATGATGATGGTTTGATCTATCAGGATAAGAATGTGAAAGTTTATGCCTATCGTAAATATCATGGCAATATAAAGGATAATTTTGCGTATCGTTTTGAATGCGAGGACGGCAGAATTTTTGCTTTTACAGGCGATGGTTTTAGCTGCCCCGGTCTTCTTCAGGCGTGTAAGGACGCAGATGTTGCGTTTGTAGAGGTTATGTCTAAGGAAAATATAGCAGACGTACCTTGGGCTAATAAAGCGCAGGTTGAATATATAACACACAATTATCACATGTGGCCGGAAGAATTGGCGCTGATGCAGAAGGAATCAGGCTTGAAAAAATTGGTTCTAATTCATGAGCAGAATTTCGCTCCCGTTGAAAAGTATTCTAGGTTAGGATTGCTTGAGGAGTGTAAACGTGCAGGTGTTAAAGAGCCGGTTTTTTCTTCTGTTGACGGCGATGTTTATTAGTATTTTTGAGTTATTAAGTAAAAAGCGATAAAGCGGGCTATTCCTGGAACAGTTCTGTGATAGGGGTTTCTATGCCTGTTTCAACATCAACAGCGACAGTGCTTTTCCATGCAATATCCAGGAGAGCTTCTATGTTCATGCGGTTTTCTCCTATTAAAATGCGAGCCAGCGGGGCGCCGGTTGAGGGATTGGAAGGAGAAAATACTGTGCAGCTGTCAGGGACTTGTACTGCGGATAATTCAAAAGTGCCTAATTTTCTTGCGATATCCATTGTGCTTTCCTTGTCCATTCCGATGACCGGTCTGAGAATAAGCATTTCTGTGGCATTATCTATGTTTGCGAGATTAGTAATTGTTTGACTGGCAACCTGTCCTACTGATTCTCCTGTGACTAAGGCTTTATTTCCGTTTTTAATCGCAATTTTTTCCGCGAGCTTAAACATTAATCTTCTATAATGAATAGTTCTGAACGTTTCAAAAGTTTTTGCGCATACTTCTTTTTGGACTTCAAGCAAGTTGCAAAGGAACAATCTGCGAGCGCCCTGATACTTATTAAGGTGTTTAACTATTTTTATCACCTTTTCTTCAGTAGTTTTTGGAGTAAACGGATAGCTGTGAAAAGAAAGAAAATCCACAAACACACCTCTTCGCATCATCATGTACGCGGCAACGGGCGAATCAAAACCTCCCGAAAGCAGGGCAAGCACCGGGGGATTGCTTCCGCTGGGAAGACCTTTTTGCCCCTTTTCCATGTTGTAGAAGATAAAAGCGACGTCTTCATGTATTTCACAATAGAGCGAGAGCTCTGCGTCAATCAGGTCAACCTTTAAGCCTTCGTATTTTGTAAGGATTTGTTCAGCAAGCAGTATTTCAATATCCCTCTTGGGACAAAGAGATTTGTCTATTCTTTTTACTCTGACTCTGAAAGAAAGCTCTTTCCTTTTTCCCGCTTGATTTCGTAGTTCTTCTATGACATATCCAATTGTACTCATAACAAACTTGGACATTTCATTCATATCAGGAGATGTTTTTATTACGAAAGAAAATGAGTCCAACCCGAATACATATTTCAGTGCGTCGCAAATAGTTTTTCTATCCTCAAGAGAGAGCTCGCTCCAGTCATAGTAGTGAATAAGCACTCTCCCCCTGATTTTTGTTACTTTTATTTTTTTTATCTGTCCTAGAAGGCTGCTTATCCTGCCAATTAGAAACTGCTCAAACATCCAGCGATTTTTCTTTTTAAGAGCTATTTCGCTGTATCTGCATATAACAAGGTTGTAAGGGATATTTTCCAAGGAGTATGACATTTTATGACTCAACTTTCCGGATTTATGTTTATTTGCTTATGATTTTATTTCACAGGTCATACATTCTACAGGAAAAAGCGTTTTTTACAAATGCATTTTCGGTTACGACGATCCTTGAAACGTAAGAGTTTAGTGAAGGATGTTTCTAAAACGCATGACTAAAGGAACCGCACTCTACCCCTGTAGCTGCGAATTGTCAATCTGTACGATATACGGCGCCCTCGGCGAGGCCGCCCTACCAACTATCAACGATGGTGGAGGGGGGCGCTTGGAGCATGCGTTTTAGCATGGCTGAAGGAACCGTAAAATACTAAAAGAAGAAATCAGCCGTTTTGAGTCTGGTAAGATATTTTACTGATCCCTCTGTGTCTCCGCATGAGAAAACAAGTAAATTTGAAACTCAAAACTTTAGTAATTATTATAGGAAAAAATGTTGATTTTTAAATCTGGCGTAGTAAAATGAAAGGCAATTGGCAAATTTGGATTGAGCGATTATTTTTTTACAAAACAAACAATACCCAAAAGGAGATTAGTGTGAAATTATTAAAGTATTCTGTGTACATGGTTGGTGCTGCACTATTTGCATTTTCATCGGGCTGTGTTGCCTATAAGCCGCCACCGGACATAATACATGCAGATAACTACACCACTGAAAGCACAAAAATTCAGCGTACGCTTCCATATGCTTACAAAACATTAGATGTTTCTGCCGCGATAAATATTGCGCTCACAAACAGTCCTACATATCAACAGGCTAGGCTGGCAATGATACAGGCTTGGTCCGTATATTATGGAAGCTTAAATGCATTCACTCCTAACGTAGGTCTTGCATTTGCCGGAACGCAAAGCGGCGCATACGGCGGAACTCCGGGAGTAGGCGGGTCTCCTTATGGAAACAATTGGACCAGCGGGATTAGCGGAACTTGGAATGTATTCAATGGCTTGCAGGATACGATGAATGCAATGAGTCAGTTGGCAACAGCAAAGAGCAAGGAAGAATTGAACAAAGATGCAAGAAGGCTATTGATTTTAAGTGTTAAACTTGCTTACTACCAAATTCTTGCGGATAAAGCTACCATTCAGATTCAACAGTCTAATGAAATGTTCCAACAACAGCAGGTTAATGAAACACAGCTCAAGTATGACGCAGGGGCTACTTCTCTTTCAGACCTCTTGAACTTTAAAGTGGGTCGGAATAATGCTCAAGTAAGCGTAATCAAAGCTAAAGCTTCATACGCCGTAGACAAATATGCTCTAGCAGCACTGCTTGGTCTTACAACTTCAGAATTTCCGGAAAGTGTAAATTTTCCTAGTGTGGACGTGATTGAAGACCAAGGATATTCTCTTGGCGTTGACTTTTATGTCAATGTAGCTGTTGATCAAAGACCTGACCTCAAGAGCTCAAGAGAGTTAGTAAAGGCAGCTAAGTACGCACTCTATCAAACATGGGGTGCTTTTGCTCCTACCGCTGGTTTGAACTGGTCTTATACTTCAGCTTCATCTTCACCCAACCCGGTTCCATCATCCGGTGGCAGTAATCAGCCTTACTTTAATCCGACATATACGAATAGTTATGGATTTTCAACTGCATGGACACTTTGGGACGGCGGTTCTCAAAGCAGTAGAATAATGAAAGTCCGCGGGGCTCAGGCTAATTATGACTCAACGCAGGAAGGATTGCTTTCAAGCTGGATAACAGTCGTTAAAAGTGTTAGAACATCTTATATGAATTTGACATCTGCTATAGCTCAGAAGAAAATCAACGGCGCAACGCTCAGTATGAGCAAAGAACGCCGCGACCTCGTAAGAGATGAATACAATGCAGGAAATACTGACATTGCAACATTGAATCAGGCTCAAAATGACCTGGTTGGAGTTGAGCAAAATTATGTAACGTCTGTAATCGGTGTGGTTACAAACAGGGCGCAGCTTGATGCCGCCTGTGGTTTGAGAGATTAAATTATCTTTGTCAAATTATTTTAAAAAGGTCCGGATTTCTGGACCTTTTTTTTTGAAAAACTGTTAGGGCAGGATTACATTCGGCGCATGGTTTAGTGATTATTTACGGTAGATCAGAAATTGGCAATCAGAAATTAGAAAGTAAAATATGAGATGTTTTTATTGTGAAAAAATCAGTTTGGAAGGGATAGAGCTTGCTTCCAGCGAACTTGCGCACATTTTTAATATTTTAAGATTGAAGGAAGGTGAAGAAATCCTATTGAATGACTGCAAAGGTACTCTAGCGATTGCAAAAATAGCCGGCAACAAAAAAATCATACCGATAGAAGTCAGGAAAATAGCTGAACCACAAACAAAAGTGTTCTTATTTGTAAGTCCTCCGAGAAAGCAGCAGCTGGACCAGATTATAACTCAATGCTGTGAAGTTGGAGTATGGAGTATAAATCTCATAAAAACGGAGCGCTCGGTTTCCGTTCCTGAAGGGAGGGATGAAAAAATTGAAAGATGGCAAACCAAGATTATAGAAGCCTGCAAACAATCGCATAACCCATACGCACCTAAAATATTTCCACCAATAACCTTTGATGAGGCCCTGAAAAAGGTCAAGAATGAAAATTTAACAGCATTCTTTGGGGCAACTAGTAGTGGGGAAAAAAGATCCGGATATTCAATCCCGGGAGGGACGGCGTGGTTTGTCGGTCCTGAAGGCGGTTTTTCTCAAAAAGAACAATCGACAATGATAGAGAATAATTTTATTCCTTTAATGTTGGGGAACTGGATAATGAGGGTTGAAACAGCGGCAGTTGTTGGCACTGCTTTTTTACAAGAAATGCTGTGTCATTCATAGGATTCAATGTTATAGTACGCTTCACGGAAACTAATTTAAAAACCAGGAATTATTTATGAAGAACAAAGGATTGGTATTTTTAGGATGCGTAAAATTAGCTCTGCTTTCAATGTTTTTGCTTTCAGTATCAGGCTGTTACGTTCCCAGGGATCCGGGAAACCTTGAATATGCTTATGATTTTTATGGATTAAATTTATACCCAAATAAACCTGTATATCTGGCGCATAATATCTGGTATACCGATCCTATGAACATAAGTGCGTTGAATTATCATTCAGGCAAAGTTATACCATTTGGTTCCGAAATAATTCTTCTAAAAGCTGAAAAAGGGTACGTGCTATTTAGAATTCAAGGCAGCGCTCAGGAATACAAAATAGTAAATAACAGGGCTCTTACTTTATTAAAAGACAAAGATATGTATCAGCAGATATTCACGCAGGAAGGGGATCCTACTCTTAATTTTAAAGAGATAGGCGCGACAGTTCTTAACGACATGAAAAAAGGTATTGTTTCACTAGGGATGACTAGGGAACAGGTGCTTGTTACATATGGTCCCGCGCCGAAAAACATAAATCAACTTTCAGAAATAACCTGGGTATATCTGATAAACCAGCAATTAAAAACTACACACCTGGTTTTTAAAGATGACAAAATAAATTATATTTTTGAAAATTAATTTTTTTAAAGCAGGGGAAGGGATTTTCTTCCCTTATTTTTTATTCTTGTGATAGACTCCTGTTCCAATAAAAAAATCTGTGCCTGGGATGGGCTCTACATATCCTATTTTTTTCACCTCTTTATTGCCTTCTCCGGGTTTGAGCCAATAATATTCAACAAATCCGCCGCCACTTTTCGCAGCTTTTGCTAATTCTTGCACGACAAACTTTCCTTTTGTATCTTTATGATCAAAGAGCGATTTACCTTGGAGTTTCTTCTGCTCTCCATGCGCAATGACTACACAATTGTAATCATTTACATAAAGATACCCCGAATTATCAACGTAAAAATGAACATTGTCTACATAATCTCGCAATAGGTCTATAGCCTTATCTTTAGGAATGTTTTTTAAAACACCTCCAAGCCCAGCCGCAGTGCAGTGGATTAAAAACTTTATATGCTCCTTGTTATTCTCTAATGAGTCCTGCGAAGATACACACTCCAAACTTGCTGCAAATAATGTCTTTTTCATGACTTAACTCCTCAATTTTACTTAATCTTTCCGTTTGGGTTAATTACGTACTACACGGTCGAGTATAACTTATCGAATTTAACCTGCAATAGCAATGGTATAAAAACGTAGAAAATCATTTAAGAAGAGGTAATTGCGAAATTTACCTTTGATATATCCCTTGCGGTTAAAAACAAGTTAATGTTGCAAAAATAATGAAAGTGCAAATAATTGATTTCGAGTTGCTGTGAGCGTAATTATTCAGCAAAGTACGTCATAAAATCAAGCGGACAGCTCGGCAATCTGTTCCTACTCAGTACTGTATTTTTCAAGGTAGGGCGACCTCGCCGAGGGCGCCGCGTTTTCTTATGCCATGGCGACCTTCTTTAGCCATGCGTTTTATAGTGAGGTTATCTTGGTCAGTTGGCGTAAACATTGACCTAGCAGCCTGTCGGACTTCGTCTCGACATCCTGCTAATAAAATTTCATCTGCGTGAAATTTTGCAATTTTCACCACTGATACATATAAAATTTTAGTGTGAACTCTTGCTTTTAGCTCATAAAATGGTTTCCCCTGCGCATAAACAGGCGCTTTGCCTCTGTTACGTACTGGCGGCCTGCATATTCATTAGATTGAATAAGCGCTTGGTATTATAAGCACTTTTTACAAGTTTAAATTCTGTCGACACTTTTTCCAATCTCCGAACCATAAATGTCCTGAATCCGAGTATCTGTTTTATAATTCCGAATACAGGCTCTACTGTTTGTTTTCTCATTTTATAGATCGCTTTACCTGCTTTTGTCTTTAATGTGTACTCCATTTTTGCCTTAAATGGTGCCTCGTCTTTCGAAGGAGATGGTTCATTTTGATTAAAAAGCTCCTCCAACGTTTTATGATAGTTCTGTTTTTTAACTGCGCAATACACCGTGATATTAGATCTGCCTTCTATCTTTAAAATCTCTTTTTCATTTAGATACCCGGTATCTGCTGCTACTGTATCGACTTG
>JAJXWI010000095.1 GCA_021781705.1 bacterium
CTCTTCATGTTTTAATGTTACCTTATATCTCTTATTCATCATCTGCCTAGACCTCAGTGTTATAATTTGTGGCTAATTGAAATTATAACACTATTAATAGACATTACATCATTGACTTGACACTAGTTTCTTCTTCTTGTAATTAAGTCTAAGCTGATGAAGGAATTCTATAAACGAATCAGAATTACCTTTTGATGCGCTTTTCCAATAGAATGATTCTGTTTTCAGATTCAATGCACCAAATATCGTGCAGCTTTGTTTTTGCTTTGGTGTCGGTAGGGAAAAAATGTTCACCTTTCTTAAACCATCATTTTATAAGATAAGGCTCTGTTGAAAAATGGCTTTCATCTATAGCAAGCACTTCTGTTTGCTCTTTATTGACCATTTCTTTTATCTCACTAAGAATTGCTTTGACTCTCAATAGTTTTTCTTCTTTCGATGGAGCAGTAAGAGGTATGCTTTTTTTAGGCCTTTTATAGGAAAACCCCGCATCTTTAAGAGCTCTTTCTGCTGTGTCTTCGCTTATAGTTTTTCCTTTCTCTTTTTCATATAGGCTAATTATCAGTTTCTTATTCCAGCAATTCTGTATGAACCCGTACTTTTCGGGAGTTTCTTTAAGCCATATGTCAAGATAGGATTTTAGCTCAGTTCTGGAATTAGCGGGACGACCGGGGGAATATGTCCTGTTTAATCCTTCAATTCTCTTTTTCTTAAAGCTTAGAAGCCATTTCCTGACAGTGAAATATGATCTCTTAAGAGTCTTTGCTATTTGAACGGGATTTCCACCTTCCGAATTCATTATTACGCTTAATGCTCTTTCGGAACGATAATCACTTATCCTCCTCCTAATCTTTCCAAGCTCCCTTTCTTCCTCTTCTGTCAATAATATTTTTATCATTATGAGTTCCTCCTGTTTTCTGAGTATAGCTCATAATTGCTTCTTGTTCAATATTAATTGTATTTATTTATGCGGTATTGCTTATCAACCAATACCGGTAAGAACATGGCCTGTTTCCTTCGATAATTTACTAGCCGTTCGCCATGCCCAAATCGAAAAGTTTAACAGTATGTGCAAAAAGTATGTGTGCACTTCTGATGAATGGAAAAAAGAAAATAAGAAATATTCGAACAAATTTGAGATATGGTCCAAAATATTTGGCGATGATATTCAAAACATCAAAGATTTGTTCAAAATCGGTGACAATCTAAATGCCAGACAGAAAAGCGGTGTTCCATTTCCTAAAGGACTTACTGATGATGATGCCAGGACAATTATTTATCTATCAGATTGGATGGCGGTACAGGTGTTTAAACCTAAACAAATGGGGAACTTTCTCGGAAACGAATTCTTGCTTAAGCTTAAAGATGATATGCAAAAGGCTTATTGAAAAAAAACAGCAGTTTAAATATATACTTTATTTTGGGCATGACTCTTCTATCCTAACAATAATGAGTGCATTGGGTGTTCCTCTTGAGCTTGCCCTCCCTATTCTTCTCATATCGATTTTGAACTTTATAATAATGATGGTATGTATTGTATCCAGATCCTTTTCAACGGAAAACCTATAGTATTACCCGGTGAAAAAAGTGGCATCTGCACTTTTGACAGGTTTGTAAAAATTGTGGAAGATTCTAAGCCTTCATAGTAATTATTTTAATTTCTTCTACGGTTTTGGGAACTGTATATTGTTGAATTAAATAATAGCAAAGTATCGAAGTCAAAAAAATAGAGATATTTATCCTCTCCGTTTTTCTGTCGTATTAATTTTATTCTTATTCCTAAACGCACTCTTTCAGGGGAAAAAATCAAAAACTAAAATAAAGACTGCTTTTACAAGCTTGGGTTAAGCTCCCCTTCCCTTATTTTCTTAATGATTGACAATGCGATATATACAAACCCCTGACCACTACGTGAAACAACTTAACAAGTACAGCTATTTTCTTCAAAAAGAGAACAAACATCACAAAACAACAATTTTAAAAATAAAAATCAAATTGAAAAAGTATAAAAATAGTGAAAAAATAACGTGGTATGTCGCAGATATGATTCGTTTGATACAAGAAGGGCGCATGTCGCAATGACTCACATGGCAATTAATAGTTGTAAAGATTAAATAAGGAAAAGAAATTAAATTATGAATAAGCACGATTATTTTTCGTTTTTGAAGCCAATTTTATGTTTTTTATTTTTTACTGTCACTGGGGTAGTTTTTGGAATGAAAACGATTGAAGAACCAGATAGCATTAAAAATACGGCCTCCAAAGATTTTTATATTGAACACGACAAAAAGAGAGACCTTTACTTTGGGATAGAACGTATTACACCAGAGAATGTTGATTGGTGGAAAAAAAGGTTGGCGTATGACGCTTATATGTATTTTGAGCTTAAAAGAAATTTTGATTCTAAATTCAAGTTGGGTTCAAGTTATAATTTTTATTTCCGCTTTTTTAATGAAATAGTAAAGAACCATGAATTTATGAGTCTACTTAAAAATAAGAGTGATACTTACACTAATGATTGGGAGAAGATAGAAGAAAACAACAAATATTTACAATATGTACTTGGAATGTTTCACTATAATCTTGAGCACTACAAAGACGGCGGAGAAGCAACTTGGGTGGCATATGTATCCTCAAGACCAGTAAATGGGCTGTTATGTTCAGAAAAGGATTTTAACGTTGCCTCTCCTGATATTAAAATGACAGTAACGGTTAAAGTTAGTAACGTCTTTTATTCGCTTTTGGGGATATTTAGAAGCCCAATTGCTAAGGCTTTTGACAGCGCGTTTGCAAAAATATCCATGCCTCTTTACTTTTATGTTGCTCGCGCTATGGAACAGATTAAGCCTGGCGCCAAGTATGTGGTGTTTAGACCATACAAGCCTATAATAAATGCGCTCGAGTCAAGTGGAATACATTACTCGGTATCAAAAGATGGAAAAAGTCAGGATAAGGTGCCTCACATCTGCTACGAGGCTGATATAGTGGGTATGCACAATTTTGTTTTAGTTGATCCACGCAGTGATACACGCTATAAAATTAGTGATAAGCACTGGTTTAAGAAAAATCCATATTTAGGGTTCCATATTGATGTTGCAGGATGTCCTTTCGTCATAATAGATCGTGTAGAACTTGGGGAATATACTAACAAAAAACAAGTGTATGATGTGGACAATTTGTAAGAGGATAGAAAAAATTGACACATTTTGATTATCGGGAATACTTTTAAGTTTATTAATGCATGCACAGAATGAATCGACTTCTGTGCATTTTTTTATTGATATTTTGAGGAAGTCTCTGTAGAAAAGTTAGAAGCTTTATCGTAATGTTCTAATATGCCAAAACAAACTTGGATTTATGTTTTGGAAAGTAATTTATAATATTCGAAACATTCTTATTTTGAAAGGTTAAGAAAAGTATATGAAAAAAGCTCATGCTCGTCATATTTTAGTTGGGTCAAATGCTATATGCATAGAGTTGATGGAAGATTTGGCCAAAGGCGCAGATTTTTCAGATGTTGCGAGGAACTTTTCCGAATGTCCATCCGGTCATAGCGGTGGGGATTTGGGAGATTTTTTTGAAGGTGATATGGTAAAGGAGTTTAATGACGCGGTGTTTAAAGGCAAGGCGGGGCAGGTCATCGGCCCAGTTAAAACTCAGTTTGGGCATCATATCATTGAAGTTATAAGCCTGAAAGACGATAAAGAATAATTCGTTAGAAGAGGAATACTTTCGGGTATGGAAAAAGTAGTAATAATAGGAACAGGTCCATCAGGTTTTACTGCTGGTATTTATTGTGCAAGGGCTGATTTAAACCCATTGATTCTTTCCGGAAAATTGCCTGGCGGGCTTTTGACGCAGACCAGCGACATTGAAAATTTTCCAGGGTTTTCTGCAGTTAATGGTTTTGATCTCATGATGACGATGCAAAAGCAGGCAGAAAAATTCGGGGCAAAAATTGTTTTTGGAACAGTTAAAAGCGTAGATTTTAAAAATGGCGGGCCTCATACTCTGGACCTTGAAGGAGGCGGCAAAATAATTACAGAAACAGTAGTTATAGCGACTGGTTCTAATCCCAGATGGATGGGGCTTGATTCCGAAAAACGTCTTGCAAATAAGGGAGTAAGCGCATGCGCGACTTGTGATGGTGCATTCTTCAGAAATGTCCCTGTAGTTGTTGTGGGCGGCGGAGATACCGCAATGGAAGAGGCACTTTTCCTTACTAAATTTGCCAGTAAAGTTACTATTATTCATAGAAGGAACGAATTTAGAGCTTCTAAAATAATGGTAGCCAGAGCTAGAGATAATAGTAAAGTAAAGTTTGTTCTGGATAGCCAGGTAATAGATGTTATTGGCGAAAATGAAGTTGAAAGCGTAAAAGTGAGAAACTTGAAAACTGGAGAAATTAGGACTATCGAATGTAGAGGGTATTTCGCTGCGCTTGGCCATATCCCTGCCACTGAAATTTTTAAAAATCATATAGAAATGGATGAAAAAGGATATATTCTGCTTAAAGAAAATAGCTCCCAAACGAGTATTGACGGAGTGTTTGCCGCCGGCGACTGTGCAGATACCCGATATAGGCAGGCCGTTACTGCCGCAGGTATGGGATGCAAAGCTGCTATTGATGTTGAACACTGGCTGGCAGCCAACAACCCATAAATCCAAATCGCTGTTGGTTGAACTTCATTCTTGAATGTATCTCATAGTTCATTAAGTCAAACTAATATAAAAACATTATGAAAATAACAACTAAAATTATCTTTGGTATTGTCGGGGGTATCGGGGTTATTGCAGGTTTTATGTGTTTACCAAATTTATTTTCCAGAGATTATAAAGTTCTGATAGTAGCAGGACACAGAACCGCTGATAATGAAAGAGGAGCCATATCTTACTATGGGAAATGGGAGAATGAATTCAATGATGCTATAGTAAATCTCTTTATTGACAAGAAAAATCAGCTTGCCGAAGTTGAGTACGTTCTTACACCTACAACTAGGGATTTGTCTCTTCAAGCCAAAGTGAAACTGGCCGAGGATGTCAAACCTGATTTATACATTGAAATTCATCATGACTCGGGAAAACAGGAAGATATTGACAAGGCAAAAGCGGATGGCATAGCAAGTCCATTGTGGAAAAGCATGAGTGGATTCTGCATTCTTTACTATGACGACGGAGATGGCAAAGAGAGTAAATTCCCGAAAGAAAGCAAAAAATTTGCAGAGTTGCTTTCTGAAGAAATGATAAAGGGCAACTTTCATCCTGATACTTATCATGCTAGAAAGCAAGACATGAAACTTGCTGGAGAGAATAAAGGAATATGCAATAGAGTGAAGCCAAAAAGTCTATTTGTATTGAGGAATGCTATTTCTCCGGCAATAATACTTGAATGTGGATACATAATAAATCCCATTGATGAAAAAGTTTTGTCTAACCCGGAAATCCGAAAAAAAATAGCTCAGGCAATAAACAATGCGATAGTAAAATTCAGGAAGGGATAAATTATGTTGTTTTTTAAAAAACTATTTCTTATAACACTCATTTTGTTGTTTTGGCAGAGTGTATTTGCCGTTTATTTCAATGGAATAACATTTTCCGGAACGAAATATATATACGTTAAAGATATAGCCAAGCACTATGGAATGACGATAAGTCAGAACAGTAACTTTTGTTACCTAAAAAGTCAGGCGCGAAAAATAGTTTTTGAATTCCCAAAAAAGAGTGCAAAAATAAACGGAGTAGTGGTAAATCTTCTTTTCCCTGCCGACTATAACAGTGGAAACTCTATAATTAGCGAAAAAGATTTTCGGCTTGTCCTTGAGCCGATAATGAATCCTAGCGTTATAAAAAAGCAAAGGGTTAAAACTATAGTAATTGACCCTGGACATGGCGGGGAGGATAATGGCACCCATAGTTCTTATTCAAAAGAAAAGGACATAACTCTTTCAATCGCCAAAAAAGTGGCTCAACAGCTTAGTTCAAAAGGGTATAAAGTGATAATGACCAGAAATAGCGATAAAACTGTTGAACTTGCTTCAAGACCGGCTGTGATAGCCAAATATGGCGCAGATATGTTTATTTCAATTCACGCAAATTCAGCAAAACGGAGTATCAGCGGGATAGAAACTTTTATACTAGCGCCGGCGGGGACATCTTCGACTTATACCAAGAAGATTGTTCAAACATGGGAAAATGGTAATCTTTATGATTTGAATAATGCAAAGTTGGGATACGAAATACAAAAAAGTTTAGATAAACTGGGAAGGGAGGACAGAGGCCTTAAGCACGCCAGATTTGCCATTCTAAGGAAAGCTACAAAACCTGCCGTCTTGATTGAAACCGGTTTCTTGTCCAACAAGGGAGAAGAGAAACTATTGGCTTCAAGCAGTTATCAGAATAGTATTGCAAAATGCATAGCAGCAGGTGTAACGTCCTATACAAAAAGTGCTGCCGGCAATAATTAACGTGATCAAAAGAACAAGTCAATAGTAAATGAAGCTATTATGCTTGACATACAAAGTACACTTTTTCATAAAAACATTAACCTGATCTTTTTATTTTCTGTCCTTTACAAAGGTGTCATTTCAATATACAATAAGCGCCATAAAAATAAGAGGATAATTTCTTATATAATTAATGAATAATACCTCAAAGAAGTATTATTGTAACACAAAAATAGGATGTTTTTTATGTTTAAAAAACTAAATTTATTTCTTGCTCTAACAATATGCGCGTGTATTCTTTGCAATATTAGCGCGGATGAACCGAAAGTCAAAACTGGATTTTTAACGACAAGTAAAGGTCGGATTTTTTATCGTATAGCAGGTTATGATAAGTCGGGAGTACCTCTCATTGTCTTGCATGGCGGACCTGCCTACCCTCACAATTATCTACAGACTCTGGATTCATTATCAGATAAGCGGCCTGTTATATATTACGATCAGATGGGTTGCGGCCAATCAGATCGGAAATTAGCAAAAGATAATTGGACAATAGATTATTATGTATCTGAACTTGCTGAAATAATTAACTTACTCAAATTGAAAGAGTTTCATTTATTTGGCCACTCTTGGGGCACTATAATATCTGAAGAATACATTTTAAAAGAAAAACCTCAAGGCTTAAAGAAAGTTATTATGAGCGGAACGTTTATAAGTGGTAGAAGATGGAGAAGGGACGCTGACGATAACATTGCAAAGTTGCCTCAAAAATATCGTACCGCCATAGCTCTAGCTGTACAAACAGATAATTATGATACTCCTAGTTTCAAAGAAGCAGATGACTATTATGCAACACAATATGGCCGTAGACACGGAAAGCCAGAATGTATGAAGATGAGTGATAAGACAATGAATAATGATATATATGTTTATATGAATGGTCCCAGCGAATTCACTACCGCAAAAGGAACTCTGTCCTCATATGAAGGAACTGAAAAAGCAGAAGATATTACAAATCCAGTACTCTTTATATGCGGTGACCATGATGAATCATCCCCGAAAAGCAATATTGAATTCTGTACGTATTTTAAGAATTCCCAGTTATTAGTAGTCCCTGATGCAGGACATTCATCGCACTTAGATAATCCACAAGTTGTACATGCTGCAATTGATACATTCCTTTCGAAATAACGAGAGTAATGAGATAAGCTGCATTGCAAATATATCCTATTATATTTATATTCCTCCTACGGGCAGATGTGAAGTAAGAGTTCAGTAAAGCATGTGGAGGGGGACGAACTTTTACCATGCGTTTTAGCGAAGCCGTTGCGTCCGTGTACATTAAGCCCTGACAAAGCAGAACCGTAAGAGTTCACTGGAAAATGTTACAATTTACGACGCTTTACGGCGAAACTATAGTGGTCCCCATATTTTGGACAGTAATAGAAAATAAATAAGGTGTAATCTAAAATAACAAAAAAATAAAAATGAGGATTACACAATGGGAAAAGAAAGACGGAGATTTAGCAAGGAGTTCAAAG
>JAJXWI010000016.1 GCA_021781705.1 bacterium
TTTTTTGTCTCTATTTTCTTTGCTCTCGTTTACCATGATGTTGATGACCTTCATCCTGGAAAACATGGAAAGACTGTACTTCTGTAAAAATGCTTATAGCAGACTTAAGCCAGTTGTGGCTTTTACTGGATGAAAATGGCAAAAAAAATAATATTTTGAGAATTATTCAGCAATCATTATTTAAACATAGGATAGAAGAGATAAGCATTGTCGACTCCAAATACTATATTGCTCAGAATGGAAAAAAAGGACCGAACTACAGAACATATCTACGAGCAGAAAGCTGAGGCATCCATGAAAAATGTAATATCGCATAATCACGCTATATATTCGCCACAGCATTATAAATGTTTTGCCGGGGCGCTCGAAGCTTTTTTTTCGCAAGAGTACCCTTGGAATATCTATAAGAAATACAAGGCTTACTAACGTGGTTCTTGACATTATCCGTGAAAATGAAATAAAGGAACGGGCAGATGGCAAGAAGCTTAGAGATATCAAAAAAGAAGCTGTTATTCGTCTTCATAATCAAGCTTATGAACAAGACGGGTGTCTTACAACCGTTGAGAGCGCAATTATACTTAAAATGTCTCCTGAAAGTGTAGGTAAATATATTAAAGAATGGGAGATAGGCAATAAAACTGTTGACCCAAGAAAAGGATCAATCCATGATATAGAACCAACTCTCACCCATAAAAAATAATAATACAAAAAAATATCGACCAGAAAAATGTACAGCAGACAAGTAGAGAAACATGTCATTCTATTGAGGCTATATAAAGATATATTCCCTCCTTCAAACAAGTTCTTCTTTGTAAGAAAAAGGGTCTTTCAACAGAAGAGACTGCCTTCACTATTAGGAAAAACTGTAAGACTCATTAAAGAATATGAAGCTATTATTGAAGAATATGAGAACCAAGGATACATTGTCAATAAAATGTTAAACCATGAAGTAAAAATTGAATCCCAATTGCAATGGGATATTAATCAAATGTCGGAATTACAGGGGCAAATACCAGCTTAGGACTTATGCTCTTATTTAGGGAAAGAATAAAGGCATTAGGAATAAAAATATTCCCATTTACATAGACTCTGACCTTGAAGAAAAGCTGCCTGGTGAACTATTTGCAAAATTTCTTTATGAACAGGAATTTCAGAACTTATACTTGGCAAACGGGTATGAAAAAGATAGATATTGGCAATATGCCGTGGATAAAAGAAATTGTAAGTAAAGAAACCCCTTTTTAAAATGAACTACTCTGCGCCTGTCGAAGTCACTGAAATTAATTATCTAAAGAAGTTTGGATTTAATAATATCGTCGTATCTATCGGCGTTTTTGACGGAATTCATCTTGGTCACCGGGCGATAATAAACAGATTACTAGGCGTGGCAAAAGAATATTGTGCAGTTCCTGTTGTAGTTACTTTTAATCCTCACCCAAGACACTTCCTTGTTCAGGAGTCAATGCTAAAACTTCTTCGTTCGCAAAAGGCGAAAGTCGAGCTATTGGGGCAACTAGGAGTCGAAGCAGTTGTGATAGTAAATTTTACTGAAAAAATATCAGGGATGCCGCCAGAACAATTTGTAGATTACATGGTAAAGGATAGCAATCTTAAGCTAAAGGCAATATGCGTTGGAGAAAACTGGAAATTCGGGGCAAAAGCTAGGGGCGATGTTAACCTGCTTGGACAGCTGGCTGAAAAAAAAGGTCTAAAATTATATTCGGTTGAGCAGGTGTTTTTAGACGGAATTCTCGTAAGCAGCACCAGAATAAGAAAAGAACTTGCTTCTGCTAATTTTGATATTGCTTACAAAATGCTTAACAGTAACTACAGAATGGAAGGGAGGATAATTAAATCTTCTCCAAAAACAAAATGTGTTATTGATTATGGAATCGTTCCGCACCACCCCGGAAACTATAAAATTGATTTGTTTACTAACTTAAAGACAATGCCCCTAACGATCATGATAGATAAGAAAAGCATTGAAGAAAATTCATTTGGGGTTCAGAACGCCGATGAACCAAACATAAGAGACCGAGAGACAGTAGAAATATTTTTTAAACCATAAACAGTAATGGGAGGGGAAACGTATGGGATATATAAATCTTTGTATAGCAATAATCGCAGAAGTTATTGGTACGACCATGCTCAAGACGTCTGAACAGTTTACAAAGGTCATTCCAAGCATAATCGTTATAGTTTGTTACGGCACTTCTTTTTATTTCCTTAGCCTAGTATTAAAAACAATACAGTTGGGAGTTGCCTATGCCATCTGGTCAGGGGTTGGAATTATTCTTATTGCGATACTAGGGATAATATACTTTAAGCAAATACCGGATATCCCTGCTGTTATTGGAATGTTGTTGATAATTGCCGGTGTTGTTACGATTAATTTATTTTCCCAAACCGTTGGGCACTAATTATTATTTGGATAAAACTACATATTAAAGCAATGTATGAACAAGCGAAAAATAACAATATATTTGCGTGCTTGTTTTTAAAAGTAATTATGGAAGATTATATAAAAAAATGGGGCTAATTACTAATATCCTAAAATAAATATGAAAAGGCTGATTGCTATTAGAAACATACAGCAATTAAACAGGTTATCAACAAGTTATCAACATGCTTATTTTCCTGTAACTTAGTGGTAGTTAACATAAATTTGAAAGTTTACTTATTCTTGACACCTTTTTTGATATTTGCAGAGTAAAAGATAAAGTAATCCTAAGTTTTTTATGATTGTAAAATAGAACGTTAACACGGACAATAAAATGAATCGAAACTTGCCAGAACTTGATTGGAATAGAGTAAATAAACTTATTGAACTTGCTATAGATGAAGATATTAATAATGGCGATGCCACAAGCATTTCTGTCATTCCTGAAAATGTAAAAACTGAAGGCAGATTTGTTACTAGAGAACAATGCGTCTGCGCTGGACTTCCCGTGGCGGAGGCTGTTTTTAAAAAACTTGACAGCAAAATTGGTTGGATTTCTCATTGCCCCGAAGGAGCCGTTTTAGAATCAGGAACTTGCATGGCTACAGTAAAGGGAAATGCTAGAGCAATATTAGCAGGAGAGAGAACAGCTCTCAACTTTCTTCAGCGGCTATCTGGAATTGCTACTGTCACGAGGAAGTATGTAAACGCCAGTGTTGGAACCGGCACAAAAATACTCGACACTAGAAAAACTACACCGTGTTGGAGGAATCTTGAAAAATATGCGGTAGCGGCCGGTGGCGGTATCAATCACAGAATGGGCCTTTATGACAGGATAATGATCAAAGACAATCACCGTTACATTGCGGGACTGGAAGGCTTTGACGGCCTTGTTGCTGCGATTAGAAGAGCAAGAGAAATGTATCCAGCCCTCGAAATAGAAGTTGAGGTTGATACGATCGATGAGTTTAAGATAGTCCATAAAGAGTCTCCCGAATATATTCTTCTGGACAATATGACCAACGAACAAATGGCAGAAGCTGTAAAGCTGAATTCAGGAAAAGTTAAGCTTGAAGCGAGCGGAGGAATTACGCTTGAACGCATACCTTCCATTGCAAAACTTGGTGTTGATTTTATATCTGTCGGAGCCCTTACCCATTCTGTAAAGGCCATCGACATATCTCTGGAAATGTAAAAAAATGAAAATTTATATAAAAACGTACGGTTGTCAGATGAATGAGAGGGATTCAAATGCCCTTGCAGCGGATCTTTTAAAAAGAGGATATGAACTTACCGATAATGAGAATGCTGCTGATATTCTTTTATTTAATACCTGCAGTGTGAGAGAACAGGCAGAACTTAAAGCCGTAGGGAAAATAGGGATATTAAAAAAGCTTAAAAAAAAGAAACCTGATATCTTTATCGGCGTGTTGGGGTGCATGGCGCAAAGAAGGGGTAACGAACTCCTGAAAGAACTGCCCCATTTGGATTTTGTAATAGGAACAGATCAGCTTGAAAGGCTTCCAGATATTCTCGAAAAAGAGATAATAAAGAGAGAGCAGATTTCTCTTACCGAAGAAAATTCCGAGATGCCCTCCACTCTTACCGAGCATATCATCAAGACCAATGGAGTTTCAGAATTCATTGCTATAATGAGAGGATGCGATATGTATTGTTCATATTGCATAGTCCCTTATGTCAGAGGCAGGGAAAAAAGCCGACCAATTCCTGAAGTAGTGGATGAAGTTAACAAGCTTGCTGATAGAGGGATAAAGGAAATAATGCTTCTTGGTCAAAACGTTTCAGCATTCGGACTGAACCAGAATACAAAAGTTCGCCCTTTAGAATCTCCGTTTGCAGATTTGCTTACAGAAATAAATAAAATTAATGAGATAAAAAGAATAAGATTCATATCTCCTCATCCTTTCTTTTTTAACGATAAATTGATAAATACCATAGTAGAACATTTTCCTAAGATATGTAACAACATCCATCTCCCGCTGCAGTCCGGTTCAGATAGGATACTGAAATCGATGAACAGAAGGTATAATATTAATATGTACATGGATGTCGTAAATAAACTAAAATCAAAAATTCCAGACATAACTTTTTCAACCGATGTCATAGTGGCTTTTCCCGGAGAAACAGAAGATGACTTTAATAACACCAGGCGAGTTATGAATGATGTAGGATTTGATAATGCTTATATTTTTAAATACTCTCCGAGAGCAGGGACTCCTGCCTCTAAATATGAAGACCAAATATGTCAACAACTCAAGGAAGAACGAAATCAGATACTGTTAAAAGATTTAACTGAAAGAACAACCAAACATAACAAGGCTATGGAGGGGCGCGTCTTTGAAATTCTTATAGAGGGCGAAAGCAGTAGAAATGCTCAAAAATGGTCGGGACGTACTTCAAATAATAAAGTTGCGGTTTTTGATCATAATCCTAACCTTAGAATCGGGGACATTGTAAATGTTCATATAGATCGCAGTACTTCAATGACCCTCTTTGGATCTATCATATCATCCTAGCAGCCTGTCGGACTTGCATCCGACATCCTGCTATATAAAATTTGTTGAGGTCTTCCATATTTTGTATGCATCCAAAATAAAACACTCACTAGCAATCAAAGCCGGACTCAAGCAAAAATACCAATGACAAGCGATGCGATGCCGAAGGGATTTACGCCCCGCTTGATCTCCACTTTTACATTCTGGGGCGCGACTTGTAGAACCGAACCGAGAACTCCCTAATGCAAACTGTAATGTCTGCATGGATTTTGTAAAAGCTCTATGGCGATAAATATGATGCATGGCTTCTACTCCAAAGATGTTATCCCACAGACGCGATAACTTATGAAGGCTTATCTTACGGGAGGACTGTTTTTACTGAAACATAGTTGCATAACCACTTATTATCATTAATGTTAATGTGAAAACAACAATAATATGGCGATAAACTGCATCATGGAAGAAAATGGAGCAAGCACGATTATGGATGAATCCTATTTAAGGGCTGATTTTGCTTATTTTGCAGAAGTAAGTTACGATGGGACAGAATATCTCGGCTGGCAAACCCAGCCTCACGGCAAAACAATACAGTCTGTCATAGAAAAAAAGCTTTGCTATTTATATAATGCTAAAATTCCGGTGGCAGGCGCCGGAAGGACAGATACCGGAGTACATGCGCTTGGAATGGGAATCTCTTTTATTCCCCCGGAAAAACCACCAATACCTATGGAAACTCTTTTCAAGGCGCTAAATAGCGTATTGCCCTACTCTATCAGAGTAAATAGACTCGAAAAAAAGAGTCCCGATTTTAATGCAAGATTTGATGCGAAAGGAAAAGCATACACGTATGTAATTCACAATAGTCTAGAAAGACGGCCATTTTCTTCAAGATATTCAATGGAAGCAAAGGAAAACTTGAATATCAACTCGATGCTGGAAGCGTCAAAACATTTGATAGGAATCCATGATTTTTCATCATTCGCAGTAGAAATAAATAAAAGTGGAAAAGATCCAGTTCGGAACATCTTCGATATAAGGATTCAGCAATTCGGCGATTATATTTGTATAACAGTCATAGGAAAAAGCTTTCTATATAAAATGGTGAGAAGCATTATAGGAACTCTCTACAGGGTTGGAACAGGCAAACTCTCGCCAGAATGCCTTCAAGAAATATTAGAATCAAAAAACAGGCTTAGCGCGTATGACACAGCCCCGTCCTGCGGTCTTTTTCTTATGAAAGTGTTTTATGCAGAAGATAAATGGGAAGACTTTTCTATTTCAGGCGTCCCTTTTCATATTTAAACTCTAAAATACTCAAATGAAACTCTTTACCTTTGAATGTTTTGCGTTACAATCTAAGCTATAAGTACCTTGGCTCGGTATTAATTAAATTTAAGGCTACATCACATGAAAAGTAAACCTTTTGATATATTTCCCACTCTTTGGACTTTTTTAGCCGCAGTCTCGTCACTGCTATGCTTCTTAACAGTTTCGTGCGAAAAACAGAAACAAAAGGATTTTTCAACATCAAAACCTGTCCATGTGGCCGAGATAATACAAGGGGAAGCTCCAGTATATACAGACTCAATAGGAATTCTTAATCCCGATCTGAGTGTTGACATCAGATCCCAGGCTACAGGAAAAATAGATAACTGCTACTTTGCGGAGGGGCAATATGTCAAAAAAGGAGACCTTCTATTTACTATAGACTCCCAGCTCTACAAGGCGCTTTTAGATCAATCAAAAGCGACCCTTCTTCAGGATATGGCAGTAAGAAATCTTGCAAAATTTGTAGTCGATAAAAACAAAACCCTTCCCACGTCTGGAGCTATGGCCGTGCAAGATTACGCAAAAAATATTGCAAAACTTGAAGAAATGGAAGCTAAAGTTGAGCTGGGCAAGACTCTTATTAGGCAAAATGAGATCAAACTAGAATACTGCAAAATAGCATCTCCTATCGATGGAATCACTGGCTATAGACAAGTAGACCCGGGAAATATAGTTACGGAAAACAGCGGCTCTATCCTGGTCAATATAAAAAAAATAGATCCATTAAATATTGACTTCACGATACCAGAAAAGAACATGGAATTACTAAAAACATCAATGAAAAAAGGAGAGTTACAAATAGTCGCAACAATAGACAATTTCAATGCTGCCGCAAATACTATTTCAAAGAAATATTATGGGAGACTTGAAGTATTGGACAATGCAATTAATACAGCAACCGGAACCATTTCTCTCAGAGGAATTATTCCTAATAAAAATAGAGAGCTATGGCCGGGCCAATTTGCAAAAATAAAGCTTATATTTTTTTACAATAAAAATTCATTACTTATTCCTTATCAGTCTGTTGCTGTCGGATTAAAGGGAGAGTATGTATTCTGTATTAAAAATGAAAAAGCCTGCCTGTATTGGATAAAAACTGGACTCCGGTATGGTGATTATATAGTTGTTGACAGTTTTTTAGGAAACGATAAATTCTCCCCTGTCGATAAGATCGTAACTATAGGGCAAATGGGACTCATATCGGGAGACAAGGTAAACATCGTTGGAAAAGATTCCTTTTACCTCCCCAAGGAAGAAAAAAACTTATCCTCTTCTGGCGAAACTAACCTTCGAAATAACTAATGAACTTCTCAAGCATTTTTATAAAAAAACCTATAATGACTGTCCTTCTCGTAGTGACAGTTGTTGCCTTCGGTATAGCTTCTTATTTTAAACTCCCAATAAGCGACCTCCCGGAAATACAAAGCCCAGTCATAACTATATCGGCTTACTATCCCGGCGCCAGCCCTGAAACAATGGCATCTGCAGTGGCAGCTCCTCTGGAAAGCGAGTGCATGCAGATACCCGGACTGTCTAGTGTTATTTCGAAAAGCACAGAAGGCAAGACGGAAATAATCCTCACATTCGAGCTTGACAAAAATGTAGACATGGCGGCGCCTGATGTGCAAGCGGCAATTACAAGGGCCGCCGGAAGCCTGCCATCTCTTCCTAACCCCCCGGCTTACACCAAATATAATCCCTCTGATTCTCCAATCATATACATTTTATTAAGTTCTGAAACAATGGATCCTGGAGCTCTTTACGACATAGCAAAAAAAAGAGTGGCACAGAGAATAAATATGATAGAAGGAGTTTCTGAAGTTGATTGTTATGGAATAAAAACAGCCGCCGTAATAGAGCTCAACCCTGACAGAATGGCAGCTCACGGACTTGGATATGAAGATATTTCTCTTGCTCTTCACAATAGCACTATAATGACACCTGGGGGAAGCATAAATGGACATTACAAGGCTTTTACTATAACGCCGCAGGGACAATTAACAGATCAAAAGGAATATAACGATTTAATTGTAAAGGCTGTCAATAACTCTCCATTGACAATAGGTAACATAGGAAAAGCTACCAAAGGAACAAGCTCAGACCTCTTAAATGTGGCGTTCTTTAAAAAAGGGCAAGGGTATTCCTCTAAGTCTTCCATGATTGTTGTCAGAAGAACGGCCGGATCAAATACAATAGAATTAAACGATAAGATAATAAGGTTACTTGACCAGCTAAGAAAAGAGGTCCCCGGATCTGTTAAACTTGAAGTTTTATACGACAGGTCAAAGAAAATAATAGATTCGATAAATGATGTGCAATTCACTCTGTTTCTGGCATTCATACTTGTAGTTCTGGTAATATTCATTTTCATTGGACGAGTATCCGATACTGTTATTCCGGTCATTGCTCTGCCGTTATCGATAATAATGACATTCCTTATCATGTCCATTGCAGGATTTACAATAGACAATCTTTCTCTTATGGCTTTAACCCTTGCCGTAGGATTCGTCGTCGATGATGCCATTGTAGTACTTGAAAACAGCGTACGCCTAGTCGAAAAAGGAATGCCTCCTTTTGAAGCTGCTATTCAGAGCGCAAAAGAAATAACAAGCACAATCGTTTCCATGACGCTATCGCTTGTTACGGTATTTATTCCTTTGATATTTATGAGCGGTGTAGTGGGTAGAACTTTTAGAGAATTTTCGTTGACAGTTATTATCACGGTATTGTGTTCAGGAATAATTTCCTTGACGCTATCACCCATGATGTGCGCCAGAATGCTTAAATCAGCCACAAGAGAAACAGATAAAACAAGACTGCAGAAATTAATGAATTGGATCGTTAATCGTATGATTCAGGGATATGGGAAAATATTAAAGATAATACTTAATCACAAATACGCCTCTGTGATAATTTGGCTAGTGTGCCTGCTCGGAACTTTTTGGCTTTATTCACTCGTTCCAAAAGGATTTCTTCCAGTAGGAGACAGCGGGCTTATTCGAGGAGGCATCATTGCCCCGCTAGGAACCTCAAGCGAAATGATGCATAAATATCAAGACTCAATTAACCAAATAATGGAAAAAGATCCCAACGTAGAACTATTTATTTCACTCACTGGAGAATCTTCTGGGGCAGACCAGTCCACCGGCTTCCTATTTACCATACTAAAAAAAAGATCTGAACGCCCTGAAATTATGACGGTCGTTGCTGAAATGTGGGAAAAATTAGTAAACAACAATTTTCCGTTAGGATTTACTTTTATTCAGGCACAGCCAGTTTTAAAAATAAGCACAGGCGGAGAAAGTACGGCACAAGGTTCTAAATACTCCTATTCCATTACCGGCCCTAAATCAGAAGCCATTTACAGGTGCGCGCAGCAACTTGGAGATGAAATGAATAAAAATTCAACTTTCCAGGGAGTCCAAACCAGCGTAAAGCTCAATATGCCTCAGTTAAAAATCAACATTCTAAGAGAGAGAGCCTCTATGTTTGGAATAACTGCAAAGGATATAGAACAATCGCTTGCTCTGGCATTTTCCAAGGGAAGAGTGGCTCAATATGTTACGGACATAGACCAATACGATGTAATCATGAAAGTGCAGCCAAATTTTCAGGCAAAACCCGAGGATATTAAGAAACTACATATTAAATCTTCAACAACAGGACAGCTTGTTCCCTTTGATAATGTCGCTACAATAGAGCAAACGCTAGGACCGCAACAAGTACAGCACTCACAACAATTGATTTCAGCGAGCGTATCTTTCAATGTTATTTCAGGCATTCCTCTCAGTGTTGCCACTGATAAAGTTCAGAAATTAGCAGAGAAAATTCTTGAACCAGGAATGAGTGGAAAATTCGAAGGTGAAGCTTTGGAATTTCAAAAATCAGTAACGTCTATAACTATTTTAATTCTCGTAGCGGTATTTTTGATGTACGTCATTCTCGGCATACTCTACGAAAGCTATATCAACCCGTTTACCGTACTTACCACACTTCCCGTAGCCGCATTCGGCGGAATAGGAACTCTGTTAATTTTTGGCTCTCAACTGGACCTATATGCCTATGTCGGGTTGTTCATGCTCCTTGGCATAATTGCAAAAAATGGTATCATGATGGTAGACTTCGCAAAACAAAACAGAGAAAAAGGTGAAAATAAATTCGATTCTATCTATGATGCGTGCCTTGTAAGATTTAGGCCGATACTCATGACGGGACTTGCCGCCATTATGGGCGCATTACCCATAGCTCTTGGCATAGGAGCAGATGGCGAATCAAGAAGACCGCTTGGACTCGTAATCGTCGGCGGACTGACTTTCGCCCAGATTATTACTCTTTTTGTTACTCCCGGAATATATCTATACATGGAGTCATTCCAGGAAAAATTCCTTGACAAGTTTGAACTGACAATGTCAGACGCAGCACGAAAAGAAATGGAAAGCAAAAAATCTTCTTGAACAAATTTAAAGTTATAACACTTTAGAATTATGTATGTTGACTAAACGCTGTTAGTATATATAATTGGTACCTATTGTATATCGAGATAATTTTAGAGGGTCATTTATGTCTTTTATTAGATTTTTATTGGTTCTTGGTTTTGTTTTAATCGGAACATCTGGATGCGATATATTTCAAAAACCATCTGAGGCAGATGATACCACGCAAGCAAGAGGAAGCAATGTCTGGTGGAATAATAGAATGAACCAGGAAGAAATGTCAGCTGCCATTAATGCAGATAGGCCTCAAAGCGCAGATCAATCCGACAACATGCAAACAAATACAGGATTACAACCGTAATCAAATTTCAGTTCCTTCGGTACTTTTTTTAAATTGTTTATAAAAGTCGGAAAACGCACTGCTTATCGTATTATGGTCAACGGGTCTATTTTCATGCGAGGAAATATCGTCTACAAGCTCTTCCGGCAACTCTGACAAAAATTCGGAAGGAATTTGATAGCATGGCTTACCATACTGGTAGCGATTTTTTGAATTTGTTAGAAAAAGCTGCGTTTTCGCCCTCGTAATAGCTACATAAAAAAGCCGTCGCTCCTCGTCTATATCCCTTCCCTCCAGGGACCTTGCGTGCGGGAAAAGATTTTGCTCCATCCCCACAATGAAAACGCACTTGAACTCCAAGCCTTTTGCCGAATGAACTGTTAAAAGGGTCACAGAATCTTTTTCTTTCTCTCCATCCACATCATCGTTAGCATCGGAAAGGCAAAAGATTTCAAGATACTCACCTAATGTCGGGACATTCTGAGCACTATTATCTTCAAATTCAGCAATAGCATTTATAAACTCTAAAACATTCTCTCTTCTGTCCTCCGCTTCATCTATGTTTTTGTAGAGTTTTTGGAAACAATTCAAAAATCCGATTTCCGTAAGATAATTTCTTGTTTTTTCTGCAAGATTTCCCGCGTCAGAGAATTCTTTTCGCCATTTTTCTGCCACATTGGAAAAAGATTCTACGGGAGCCGCCTGTTTGGGAGTCAAAGTACTACAAAAACTCTTATCCGAAAAAACATCTAAAATTGAAACCCCATGCGATTGCCTGTTTCTTACAGACTCAATAAATTTTTGACCGAGACTTCGTGACGGCACACCAAGAATTCTGAGCAGGCTCTGATCATCTTTAGGGTTTGCTATGATTTTCAAGTACGCTATAGCATCACGAATTTCTTTTCTCTCATAAAAAGATTTCGAGCCAACAATCTTATACGGAATTCTCTCCTGCCTGAACTGTTGTTCAAAGAGGCGCGATTGGTGGTTTGACCTATAAAGAATGGCAATATCGCTGTACTTAACATCATGGTTTTCGTATATCAGCTTCCTGATTTGACTCGAAACAAAAAAGGCTTCGCCTGCGTCGCTCTGAAGAGAAACTGTTTTTATTTTGTTCCCTTCTCCGTTATCAGACCACAACTTCTTACTGTGCCGGTGCTTATTACCGGAAATAAAAACATTCGCCACATTCAAAATATTGTTTGTAGATCTGTAGTTCTGTTCGAGCTTAATAACTGCCGTATTAAGATACATATTCGGAAAATTCAAAATATTCTCTATCTTAGCGCCACGCCAACCGTAAATACTCTGATCATCATCACCTACAACACAGATGTTTTTATATTTGTCTGCAAGCAGTTTTACCAACCTGAATTGAGCGTAATTAGTATCCTGAAATTCGTCTATCAGGATATATTTATACTGTTCCTGGTACTTTGCCAAAATTTCAGGATTATTTTCCCATATTTCAACCGTATAACACAAAATATCATCAAAGTCCAGCATGTTCTGAGCTGTAAGCATTTCCTGGTATCTCTGATAAACTTTTGCTATAATATTCTCGATATATGTTTTAGCCTCAGTTTTGTAGATTTCCCATGATTTAAGCTCTTGTTTGGCTCTGCCAATCATTGATGCGTAAAGGGCTACATTAGAATCTTCTTCCTTCATCTTAAGCTCAACAATGACCTGTTTCAGCGTCCCCTTCTGATCAAGTTCATCAGCAATGGCAAAACCTTTATGAAGCTTTGTTGACTCTATTTCAGCTCGCAAAACACGCATGCAGAACGCATGAAAAGTGCCAAGAAAAATTTTCGCCGCGGAATCAGAATCAACAAGAAGGCGAACCCTCTCTTTCATTTCCTTTGCCGCTTTGTTAGTAAACGTAAGCCCAAGAATGTTTTCGGAACCTATCCAATTTTTCATTAAATTGGCTATTCGGTGAGTTATAACCTTAGTTTTACCGGTACCGGCTCCGGCAAGAACAAGGACAGGGCCATTAATGGTTTCAACAGCCCGTCTTTGTGAAGGATTAAGTCCATCTAAAATATCAACGCTATATCGCATAATAAATTAACAATTTATGAATTGTCCTCATGTAAGTTCTGATTAACTTTCTGCAGACCCCTTCCCCCCCTGGGCTAATAGTCTGCACTCTTTCAGTCTGAACGACTATTTTAATTTTAAAGTCATTTTTATACCTTCAGACTCAAATCCCATACGTCTATATGCATCAATTGCATTAGAATTCCTAGCAAACACAGCTAAAGATAAGGTATTAATGCCTATTTTTTTAGCATGCCTTTTTATTTCTTCAATAAGGCCTCTGCCGACACCCTTATTTCTCCATTTTTCTGTCACAACTATTTGATCTATTTCTATAAATTGAGAAGGATATATAAACACATTTTCTTCTCTTTTGATTACTTTTGCAACTACATACCCAACAACCTCAGAATCTATAAAAGCTATTAAAATTTTTACACTTTTATTTTTAAGTAGCTTCCCAAGCCATTCAGCAATCTCTTTTTTATTGGCTTTTTTATATCTTTCATGATCCCAATTTATGTGTAGCTCTTGTAGTTCATTATTAAGTTCAATCAATAACGGAATATCTGCTTCTCTAGCTTCTAATATTTTCATCTCCATTATCCATTATCAATTATCAATTGCCCTCTTCACTGCTTCGATAGTCGCAGGGATTTGGACAGGCATGTTTTTGAATTGCCCGTTTACCCCGATCCCTCTAAGTTTATCAAAGTGATAATTTATAACCGCGTCCGGATCTTTCAGGAGATTTCCTGTAAGAATTCCTACAGCAGAAGCTTTTTTATCTATAACCCCTGCAGCAACAAGTTTTTTTGCGCCGGCGACTACGCAACATGAGGCCGGCTCTGCGCCAATCCCTGCGGCATCAACCATCGCTTTGGCTTCCATTATTTCTTGTTCGGTCGCCTCTTCAACTACACCATTGCTCCATTCAATCCCTCTTAACGATTTTTCCCAGGAAATAGGATTTCCTATCTTAATTGCCGTAGCTATTGTTTCAGGGTTTTTTACAGGAACAAACGAAGTTTTGTTTTTCCACATCGTGTACAACGGATTGGCCCCGGCCGCCTGAATTACTGCAATCCTAGGAATCTTTTTTATAATTTCAAGCTCATAAAGTTCCATCAAAGCTTTACTTAAAGCCGTATTATTCCCCAGATTCCCGCCAGGTATAATGAACCAATCCGGCACGTTCCAGTCAAGCTGTTGAAGTATCTCAAAACAAATTGCTTTTTGCCCCTCTATTCTGAATGGATTTATCGAGTTTAAAAGATAAATATTCAACTCTTTGCAAACATCCTGAACAAGCGCCATTGCGTCATCAAAGTTTCCTTCGACTTGAAGCGTTTTCCCTCCATAAGCAAGAGCCTGTGCCAGCTTCCCATAAGCTATCTTGCCTGACGGAATAAAAATAACGGATTTAAAACCTGCCTTTGCTGCGTATGCAGCCATGCTCGCACTGGTATTTCCCGTGCTCGCGCAAGCAACTATTTTAGCTCCAATAATATTCGCCGCAGTAGTTCCGCATGTCATCCCTCTATCCTTGAAACTTCCTGTCGGATTCTCCCCCTCATGCTTAAGAAGTAGCTTTGGAAGCCCAGCATACAGTCCCGCTTTCCCTGAAGGATAAAGTCGTGTGTTCCCTTCCTGTTTTGAAACTATATTTTTCCTGTCAGTGTCGAGAATTAATTCCTTGTATCGCCAAACCCCGGAAGAAGCTGCACCGTTTTTCATTCCCCATCGTTCCTCCCATTTTCTGACAAGCTTCTTGCTGTTTACTCTAGAAAGGTCCCTTTTCACATCAAGAAGCCCCCCGCATTTGCAGGTATATCTCAAGTCAAATAAATCATAGCTTTTCAAACAATTAATACATTCAAGCCAGCTTTTTATTTTCATGCAAAAACTCTTTCTCTGTTTAAATTTAAAATTTAAAAATCCCTAATATCACACATTATGCTATAAAAACTACTTGATTCCACTTAGTTACAAATGATGCTATAAAATTAAGAAAAGGTATTATGTACCACTCGGCAAGTATATAGTCATCTCAAAGGTATTACAATATGAAAAAAAACGCGGGCAGAAGTGTTCTTAAGACCTTTTTAAGCGTACAAAATGCAAATGAAAGAAAAATTGCCAGAGACAATCTTTAAGAGAGATCGAGCAGTTCAATATGGAGCTTAATTTCCTACGTAAGGGTTTACTTGCGCATCCTTTGGTTATAACAAACCTCTACACTACCAAAAGATATTGAGGTGAAAATGTTCTACTGCAATGGAAAGCTTCTGTCTTCTCTTTGATTAAAACTACAAACGCATTACATCAATAAAACTTTAAATAACTGCCCAAGATAAGGGGGATCATTTCATATTCCCCATTACTCGCCCCCTACAAAACACGGAGGTGTTAAGCAATTGTTATTCAATAAAAATTTACTGAATAACTTTAGTTTTTGGAAGACCTAAAACTTTATTACCTTCTTTCCATTTATCTTCTTTTGTAAGAAGGTCGATTCTTTCATATCTTTTCAGAACGTTTCTTTTTTGCACTATCTTTGTGCTGCCTTTCAAGCTGGGATGGTGTGACATAATATTTTCTCCTAATTTTCTTAAAAAGAATTTACAACTTTATCAAAAGCTGAATAATATGACTATCACATTGACAATATTCAAACCGTTTTCTGGGTTTTTTGGGTGAATGCAAAAAGTGCTTATACACATAGTTAAGAAATATTTAATCTCCCTAGTTTTTTCCTTATGTATTGTTTGGGATGCGTCAGGTGAGGAAAAGAGCATATCTCTTTTTGCGACAAGCGATCTTCACGGGAACATAGATTCAGACGATGCAGGAATTTTGAGACTTGCAACCGTATTGGAAAAAGAAGTTACAGCCGCAGGAGGGTGTGAAAAAAGCATCATTCTCGACTGTGGTGATTTTTCTCAGGGAAGTGTTGAAGCATCTCTTACCGGGGGAAAAATTATTTTTGAGCTTTTAAATTACCTGCACTATGATGTTATTGTTCCCGGTAATCATGATTTCGATTATGGCCTGGACAAGTTAGTTGCAAATCAAAAAGAAATATCTTCCGAAATGCTTTGTGGAAATCTCCTATTATCTGATGCAAAAAATCCTTTTAGGGGCTGGAAACTTATTACTAAAAATGGCCTAAAAATAGCCATTATAGGTCTTACTTATCCCGGAGTTGAAGGAATTGACAGAATCAGCAACCTGTCATATAAAACAGGCTCAATAAATGATGCTATAAAAAAGATATTGCATGAAATACTACTCTCAGAAAAACCTGATTTGATTGTTCTCTCAGTTCATGGCGGGCTTTATAATAGTGGCTGGTCATTGAAAAATATAATCAGAAAATTTCCCGAAATTGATATCGTTTTTGCTGGGCATACACATGAAAAATTTCCTGGAAAGCTCCTTTATAACCATACCTACTTTATTCAGACCGGTTCCAGCGCAGAATATTTAGGAGAAGCCACCGTCAAGATACGCGATGGCAGAAAAGAGATTAATTCCCGGCTAATACCTGTATCGGGAGCAACGGTTGATTCAGAGCTGGCCGATAGATTTAAATCTTCATTGGATAACATAAAAATAGAAAAAGAAAAAATAGTGGTATATTTCAAAAGCAAAGTTGACCTTAATCAACTGGCAATGGACTCGATGTTGAAGGAGACGAAGGCTGATGTGGCCATATTTGGATTAAGTGGATCTTTCAAATCTATGAAGGGGGAAATCAAATACAAAGATGTATTTAGCGCTATCCCATACGAAGATATGATAGCGACTATGATTGTTAATAAAAATGAGCTAAAAATTATACTTCAGGAACTTTATTCATACATAAAGAAGAAAAAAAAATATAAAAGAGTTTTATATGCCGGGTTTTCTTTAGAACAGGTTCGAGGAAAAGTCGGCGCCTTAAAATTTGACAAAAAGAATCTTGATGAAGAGAAAATACAATTAGTATTTTCTTCATATTATGTTGAATATCCCGGGAATAAGTTTCCTGAGATAAGAAAAATTGCCAAAAATAGAGGATCAGAATATAGAAATACCGGTATTTTAATTAGGGATGCGTTGTTGACTGCCTTGAGAAATTACGGGAGATTATGAATACAAAGGAAATGAGATTCGGGGGCTCCTTAGGAGGTCTGATTTCCCCCTCGCTCATTAAAAATAACAAGAAAGACCGTTTACACAAAAAAGCTGAAAGAGCCGACTATGTCCATTTACACAAAATTCTGTAAACCTTTGAGGATTTAAACAGAAAAAAACTTGTGCGCTTCCTGAAGCATTTTCACTATCTCTATCTTCTGAGGGCAACACTTTTCACACTTTCGACATGCTAGACATTTCTCTGCATTGTTTTCCTGCATGCTATACAAAATTTTATTGAGCCCTATCCGGGTGCCCTGATAAATATTGGCGTCGTTGTAAAGCCCGAAGATATATGGAATATTAATATTAACAGGACAATCAATGCAATAGTGGCATTTCGCACATGGAATTTTTATAAGCTTTTAAAATTCATTTTGCACTTTGCCTATAATTCCAAGCTCTCCTTCTGTTAGCGAACCCATTCCAGACCTTGAAGCAAGTGCGAGATTCTGTTTAAGCTGTTCCATAGAGCTCATACCGCTGATGAGAACCATGAACATTTCTTTTTTATCCCACAACCATTGAAAAGTCATCTCTATGGGCGTTCTGCTGCTTTCTTTCCAGATTTTGTTGATGCTGTCAGGAAAATTTACCAAACTTCCGCCGAGCAAAGGTTCCATGATTATAACAGGGATGTTTTTTGAATATGCATATTCTATGCCTTTAGTTCCAACCTGCACGTTTTCGTTCATGTAATTATGCTGTACCTGGCAGAACTCCCACTCATAAGAATCGAGAATGTTTTTAAATACAGAAAATGTATCGTGTAGAGAAAAACCAATGTGCCGAATGAATCCTTGCTTCTTTTTTTCAGTGCACCACTCGAGGATCTTAACATTTTTTACCTTTTCCCATATCCCTGCATGCAAATTATGGAGAAGGTAAAAGTCAATGTGATCAGTTCCTAGCTTCTTAAGCTGCTCAAAAAAGATTTTATCAAGATCTTCATAAGCTTCTACCAGGCATGTCGGAAACTTGTCTGCAAGATATACTTTTTCCCTATAGCCGTTTTAAGAGATTCCCCGACTACATATTCGCTGTTCCCCTCGTGGTAGGGGCATGCAGTATCAACATAGTTTATACCATTATCATAAGCAAAATTGAGCATTTTCAATGCCTCAGGAGTATCTATTCTTGTCTCATCTTTATTTATCACCGGCAGCCTCATCGCCCCAAAACCCAATGTCGAAATTTTCTTGTTTGTTGAGCCGAAACTTATATACATCATAACTCCTCCTGTCTTTATTTTTACGTGCGCCTGCATAGCTTGTAGCATGTTCAGGCTCTGCAGGTAACTCTATGCTAGTAGCCTGCTTGACTTCGTTTCTACATCCTGCTGAATAAAATTTCACTAATGTGAAATTTGTTAATACTCCTTACTTTATAGCTTGTTTTGGATTTCTTTTTAGATCTTTTTTCCAAAACCTATTTTTGCTCTTGGAGAAATAAAAAATCATTAAAAAGCATTAATAGAAGTATACTACAGTATACTTCTGTTAATGCTTTGAGTTTTTGTGCTTCCGTATTCTTTTTTATGAGCAGTGCGAGCTGATGAAAAATGTTATTTTAATATTAGTATAGTTTAGTAAAATATAGTTAACTTCACTAAATTATATTTTACTAAAAATTAATAGGTTTTATTGACATGATTTATTTTGAAGATATATTTTGGCAGTTTAATGAAGAATTTATAGAGCTTTAAGCGGGTCAAAAAACATGAAAGAGTTATTTGAAAAACAAGTTTCTCAGTTAAAAGAAGCTCATTTTTTGATTTTATACTGGACAGCAAAAGCTGAAGAAAAAAATGCTAAGTACAATATTACAAACATTTTTGACGATCTCAAATACTCTGGGGCAACAAGAACGAAGCAGAGCGCTGTATCTTTTGTGGAGTCTCTTTCTGCGTTATGTTTTGTCGATGTAACAGGAGAAGGCAATAGAAAGCATTTATACATCAGCCCATTTGGTGCGAAGGCGTTGGAATATTTATTATCAGAATCAAAATTTAAAATAAAAAAGTCGATGTTTTTGGAGGGAAGTAAATGAATATTGGAATAGGCGGGGCCGGCAGTAAATTAGCTTCTATCTCTTCTGATGGAGAGTGTATAGCAATTAATGTTTCTGAGCTTGAGTTGTCAAAGGTTGAGGCAAAGCAAAAAATTCTTGCGGTTACACATTCTGCTCGAGGTCAGCTTAGGGGGTCTGGCAAGAATCCTAAAATAGGTAGAGAAGCTTTTGGTTCAATTGCGGAGAAATTAAAGCAGGTAATTAAGGGGAATACAGTTTTTGCTTCAACCGGGGGTGGCACCGGAAATGGTATTGCATCAGAAGTATTGGAGTATCTTTCGAGATTGGAAGAGGCTGTTAGGTTAGAGGATAAGACTGTTTTTGCGCTGGTTTTACCATACCTTAAGAGAGAATCTTATGAATACGTCGAAAACACAATAGACTTCCTTGGAAATCCTGTTTCTAGCGCCATAGACAGCGGGAATACCGGGAATATTATTCTTTTTTCAAATAAGCTTAAATTTGAAGGTAAAATCCCTGAATATGAATATAATAAAATGCTTGCAGATTCTCTAAATACATTTCTTGCAATCCCCGTAAAAGGAGAAATGTATAAGCTTTTAGACGGGCATATAGATTTTGAAGATTTTGACCTGTACAGAGCCAAGCCTTATTTTAACCATTTTTCATGCTTTTCATGGGATCCTGATCAGGATTTTGAAACACAGCTGAAGGCTAACTATAATTCACTTTTATTACTCCCTGAAAGGGCGATAGAGGCTATGTTCCTTATAGAATTGCCGACCCCCGCGAAAGCATCCAAACTTTATGACATATTGGATTATTTTGCCGCAGACAATGTTTCTCCTGTATATGGAATAGTTCACAACCCGGAATTAAAAACCCCTCAGATAACGGTTTCTTTGCTTTATTCAAGAAAGCCGAGAGAGCTTGTGGAGGACTTTAAAAAGATGTCTGATCTTTATACTAGGAATCGTATTAAGAAATCTCTTGAGCAGCATGTTGTTCTACAAAGTTCAAAGTTAGATAAAATGAATGAAGCAAGAAGAATGGTTGAAGAAAGTGGAACAAACGCCGGAGATGTTCTTGGGTTTTTGAAGAGAATAGGAAAATTATAGCTTTATTTTTAGAGCAACGAAATATTTTTGTATTAGCATCAGAAATATTGTGGCCGGGAAAACTACTATTGGCGTGAATAATATTGAAAAAGAAAGCCATAATGTTAAGTCCAGTTTTTTGAGTAATTTCATTACTACAGTGAATAGAATTGTAGCGAAATAGGCGATAATAACAAAGTAAAAAAGAAAGCTGGGAGTGAAGTTTAATGCAACGACTAATGCATCAATGGTGGCAAAACCAATAGAAATTACGTAGGATGCGATTTTCAGCCTTATGCTGTTTGTAGAAGTATAAACAAACGCAGTGAAAAGCATTGTGAAAAATGTATAAAACAGATAGTGAAGCGATAAAATTATATAAATCAGCGTCATGAGTTAAAATAATCTTTTACTGCGCTTCTGAGTGCAAAGATATCCCTCGGGTTGGTTCTCATTGCATTTAATTCAGGCAGGATTTATCACAGCGAAAGATATATCCGCATAAGAGACCATTTCGTTTTCAACAAAAATCTCTCCATGCCCCCTTCCGAATTTTGATTTTACAGGTGGCAGGTCAAGCTCTATTCTGAGCTGATCTCCTGGGTGTATAGGTTTCAAAAATTCAGCTTTTGAGATTGTCATAAAGTAGGCCAGCTTCCCTCTGTTTTCGGGAGTCGATAGAGTATGAGCACAGCCTGCTTGAGCAATAATTTCACACTGAATGGCTCCAGAAAGCACTGAAAAGCCCGGAGAATAAGAATGCATCAACCATTCATTATAAGTAATATTTTTTATAGCAGTTATCGCTGGACCGTTTGCATAAGCAATATAATCCACAAACAGAAACGGATAACGGTGGGGAATCAGGGATTTTACTGTGCTCAAATCCATTGCTGCAGTTTCTGTCCTGTCGTATTTTGTAAAAAGTTCAGGTTTTTTCACATTATATGAGCATGGTCTTAAGGCCAGAGTAAGTTCAACCTGGCAGCAAAGTCCTGAATTATTTTTATTTACAGCAGACACAACCGCTTCTGTTTCACTGATGCTAATAACATCTGCTTCGATCAGGAGTCTATCCCCGGGATAAGTCGGCTTTCTGAATTTTGCATCTTTTATGGTTTTTAGATATAAGTCAAATTTTTTATTGGGGTCTAACTTTTTTTGAACAGCAATAGATGCGAGCTGAAAAGTAGCTTCTATCTGTAGTACTCCTGGCATTATCGGATGATTTGGAAAATGGCCGGAAAAAAAATCTTCATTTGCCGTGACATTTTTAAGTCCAAAAAATTTGGTTTCACTTTCTTTCCATGCCCTGTCAATTAATAACATAGGATATCTGCAAGAAAGAATTTCTTTTATTTGTGCGGTAGAGTAAATTTCTAATGTCATAGTGACACCCCTTCATCATTGCTTATAAATGAATTTTCGAAGGTAATATAAGGCTAATGAAAAAAAATAACAACCTTAAGCTCGTGGTAAATTAAAATTAGTGCGCTACTTTTTTTAAAAATGATTCAAAGCATATATGAACTTAATAAAACAAAATATGGAGTCACTATAGTGGCTGATAAAATTATAAAAGCAGTTATTGTTACCGGGCCTACTGCGACTGGAAAAACAGCGCTTGGCTGTAAGCTTGCTATGTTTTTTGACGGGGAGATTATAAGCGCAGATTCTCGTCAAGTATATAAAGGCCTTGATATAGGAACAGGCAAAGATTTGGCGGAATATAGTTTGCAAGGTGGAACAATACCTTATCACCTAATAGATATTGTTGATCCCAATTCTGAATATAATTTAAGACATTTCAACCATGATGCTTATGAACAAATTGCACTGACATCATCAAGAAATAAGCTGCCGATTGTTGTGGGTGGAACTCCTCTTTACATAGACTCATTGATTTCTGATTACGATTTTCCTCTTGCAGCGCCAGATTATGAACTTAGGAAAATGATAGGATCTCAATCTGTGGAAGAAATGGGGGAATATATCAAGAGAAACTTTCCAGAAGTCTACGAGCAAATTGACAATAAGCATAGCAGGCCTCGGTTGGTGCGGATATTGGAGAATTTTTTAGGTCATGGGGGTAAAGATTTTAGTAAAGAGCAGGGTGTTTTTAATATTAAATATAAATGGCTAATTCTTGGGGCTTTTTTTGACAGGAAAGAAGTGCATTCTAGGATAGAGCGAAGACTTGATGAGCGGATTGATCATGGAATGATAGAAGAGGTTGCGAATTTAAATAAATCTGGAGTTTCATGGGATAGGCTTGATTCTTTTGGGCTTGAATACAGATACGTATCCATGTATTTACAAGGGCGAATTAAGTTTGATGAAATGAGAAATACGCTTCTTGCCAGAATAAGAAGATTTGCCAGAAGCCAAGATATTTGGTTTAGAAAAATCGAAAATAAGGGACATAAAATATACTGGATCCCAAAGGCTGATTTTTATGAAGCAAAAGAAATTGTAACTGCTTTTTTGAGCAATAAGGACATGCCTGAACCCAAAATAAGACTCAAGGATATCTACTACGGCAAAAAAACGCAGTAATTTTTTTTAAAAAACCCTAAAATTAATTTGACATAAAAGAATTTGGAAGTAATCTAAAAGTCCTCTTTGTGCGTTCCCATCGTCTAGAGGCCTAGGACACCAGGTTTTCATCCTGGTAACAGGGGTTCGAATCCCCTTGGGAATACCATTTTTTAGAAAAAAGGATTATTGCACTTTTCTCTGTTTACATTTGTTTCTGGTCCATGCCCAGGGTGGATGAGTGTACTATCGGGAAGAGAGAAGATTTTTGTTTTTATTGATTCTAGCAGTTGTTTGTGACTAGCCCCAGGCAAGTCAGTTCTTCCTATTGATTCTTGAAAAATTGTATCTCCGCTAAAAAGCAAACTATATTCTTTTATGTAAAAACAAGTTCCCCCCTGTGTATGGCCTGGAGTGTTTATGGCCTCTATTAAGTCGCTTGTAATTGTATTAACAGTAAGCGCGTGTTCTTTTAGTGCTGGATAAAATGGTGCTATAGAGTTTGCGGGGCTTAAGTAAAGGCCTTTGTCTTTCTCATTAAGATATACCGGAATATTAAATTCAGCTGCAACTTCTTTTACTCCTGAAATATGATCTACGTGCGCATGTGTAAGTAATATCTGAACAGGAATAAGAAAGTTTTTTTTAATAAAATCTATTATTTTTTTAGATTCGGCCCCGGGGTCTATTATAAAAGTCTTATTTTTTGCAGTAAAAATGTAGCAGTTGACCTCAAATGGACCTACGACAATTTTTTTTAGGCTCTGTTTCTCCATAGTATGATATTAAATAGACAGAGCACTAGCAGTATCGACAGATGTAGATTTGTCGAGAACCTTTTCCGTACTCGTTTTTGCATTTTCCATTTGTGCTGTGTTGGTATCATTTCTTTCTCTTATTATAAGCTTGAGAGGTTCCCAGCTCCAGTAATTATCATAACAAGCTCCAAGCACCATGATTGTAGCATTTGGAGAAGGAAGATCCCATGCAATTGCTACCTGAGAAAAATTGCTGGACTTTGAAAATTTAGGGGGAGCAAAATAGTTGCTACCATAATTCCAATAATATGCACTGGGATCCGATGCGCTCGCAGTGGAAGAAATGGAAGAAGTCAAGAAAGTAGGGTAGGTATACTTTATATAATTTGCATTTTGAGGCGACATTCTGGGGTGTTTTTCAAAGATATAATCCCTTGCTTTATCTGCAGCTCTGTCTTTGAAACATTCAGTGCTGCATCCTGTAACAAGAACGGCAAAAACAAGCAAAAAGATGTTTTTAAGTACAAAATCTCTAATTTTATTTTTCATCAAGAATTCTTCTGATCTCATGAGCAAGGTCTTTGATTTTATGAGGTTTGGGCAGAAAGCCTTTAGCTCCCTGTTCAAAAAGATCTTCAATTTCTGCTTCTGAGACATGGCCGCTGGAAAGCAGTATTTTTACTTTTGGATCAATGGCTTTGAGTTTATAAAATGTGCTGTGCCCTCCAAGCTTTGGCATTATCATGTCGAGGAACACCAGGCTTATCAACTTCGAATTGCTTTTATATATGTCAACGGCTTCTTCTCCGTTCCCGGCAAGAACGACTGAATATCCTAACTTTTGAAGAGCTTCTATCACAAAACTCCAAACAGCATCTTCATCATCAACTACAAGGATCGTTTCATTTTTTTTAGCCACAGGAAGCTTATTCATTGTATTTCTCCTCTCAAAATTTTAGTTTTTATCTTGTTTTCCATGTTTTAGGAATGATTATATCAGGTAAAATCTGCTCTTTAAGATTTTTATAAAAATTATACGGAAAATCTTACATGAACGACATCTCCGTCCTTCACTACATAATCTTTTCCTTCTATTCTCATTTTGCCGTTATTTTTTGCTTCTGTCTCGCCACCGCACTGAATTATGTCTTCATAAGAAATTACTTCCATTCGTATAAAGCCTCGCTCCATGTCCGTATGAATTTTTCCCGCCGCTTGTGGCGCAAATGTTCCTTTTGCAATTGTCCATGCCCTAGTTTCATCTTCTCCGGTCGTGAGAAAAGTTATGTAGTTAAGAATTCGGTATCCTGTTTTTATTACACGACTTAATCCGCTTTCGCTGAGAGACATTTCTTTCATAAATTCTTTAGCTTCTTCAGGATGTAATTGTGAAATTTCTTCTTCGAGCTTTGCGCACACCGGGATAATTTCCATGTTATGTTTAGCGGCAAGCTTGCCAAGCGGATGGATATTTATAATATCATTTATGTTTGCTATGGACTTTTCATCGACATTGGCGCATATGAAAGCAGGCATTGTACTTATAAGTCCAAGCTCCCTTGCGAAGGAAGCTATCACGGGATCAGAAGTATCAATATTGGTTCCTTCCGAAAGATTTTTATAAAATTCTTTAAGCATTACCAGCTCTTTTAAAGCTTCTTTATCTCCTGTACGGGTATTTTTTTCTGTTTTTGCTATTCTCCGCTCAAGAATTTCAAGATCTGCGAGAGCAAGTTCTGTTATTATCGTCTCTATATCTCCGACAGGATCCAGCTTGCCTGAAACATGAGTAACATTTTCATCTTCAAAGAGCCTCACAACATGGGCTATTGCGTCTACATTTCTAATGTGTCCAAGGAATTTATTTCCCAATCCTTGTCCTTTGCTTGCGCCACCGACAAGTCCTGCGATATCGATGAATTTCATTGCGGCCGGAACTATTTTTTTTGATTTATGCATTTTTGCCAATACTGCAAGGCGCTGATCTGGTACGGGGACTATTCCGGTGTTTGGTTCAATTGTGCAAAAAGGAAAATTTGCTGCCTCTGCTCCAGCTTTTGTAAGCGCATTAAAAAGAGTTGACTTGCCCACATTAGGCAGGCCTATAAAACCGCAAGAAAAACCCATAAAAAACCTTTAAAGATTATTATTTTCATTTAATCTTATCAAATATCTCAGGTATGAATGCAAAAAGCAAATATATTCGGGAATAAAAAAAGCCTCAGCTTCGGGCTTTTTTCAAATGCTCAGCTTACCGCTATCACTTCGCAGGGCGATTAGGGTACACGAAATCGTATGGATTTGTTTGGAATGAAAATATCCATTCAGGCTCCATAAGGGGACCGTAACCCCATTTTGAGCCATATTTTTCTGTGGAACATCCAGGAAGCGGCATCGGGAAAGTTATTATCTCTGCAACTCCCACTCCTTCTCTCAGTAGGAACCTGCCTATTCCCTTCATTAAACCGTATGTCCACGCAGCAACTCCGCCCGTTGTGTTGTTTGTTTGATAAACCTGGATGGGGATTTCAAATACGCCAAAAATGGTATTGCAAAGACCTCTCCCGAACTTTCTTATTGGACCTTGGGCAGCATCTTCTGAAGCATGCTGTAATGCTCTGCTATTGCTGGTTGATTGCTGATCGTAAATATACTCGGCAGAAACTGCGGCTTCTGACCTAGACATATCATTATCGGCTTTTGCTATAGGTATGAGTAGTATCAAAGTCAAGAATATTACAATCGGAACGACAAAATTAACATAAACTTTCATTAATTTCTCCATTTATTGTGACGGCGTGATATATTTTGTAAAGTATATTACAAGTTTAACGAAGTGTCAATATGCAATATCAGTATCTCTTTTTTATGATTTTGGTAATTTTTTGATATTTTATGAAGCCTGAAGACAAATTCATCGAGATTTTGGCGGAAAATTTATCCTTGATCTTGTTGCCAAACGAAAAAATAATTGAATTGGACTTAGGCTGCGGGAAAGGATCTTTTTCAACCGAACTTGCTAAAAAATATCCATCCAGACTAGTATTGGCTACGGATGTAATGATAGGGCGATTGCGTAAACTTTATAAAAGAAACAAAAGGGAGAAAATTGAAAATATGAGACTGCTTCGCGGTGATGCATGGTTTCTTTTTAATCAGTGCATTCCTGATGGGAAACTTTCAAGAGTTCATATTTTATGCCCAGATCCGTGGCCGAAAGAAAAGCACAGACCTAACAGATTGATAAGTTCAGAATTTGCAAGCCGGCTTCATTTGAAGCTTTGTTCTGATGGAGTTTTTCATTTTTCAACAGATGATAAAGAATATTTTGAGTCTGCGACTGGTGTTATAGAAAAGTCTGGGTTTTTTACGCGAAATGATAATGCTATTTCTGATGTGACAAATATAAAAACTGACTTTGAAAAGAGATGGAATCAGCTGGGATTGGATGTTTTCCATGCAGCATGGGAAACATCTTAGCCCAAGTTTGTTCGGTTTTTGATATTTTTAAAAAAGTTAAAAAATATTATTGAGTGTAACTACCTAAAATGTAGGGTCCTGATAATAATTTGCCTTCTTGACATGCGCGTATTCTTTGTTTGCCTTAATATTATTATGTTTATCAAAGAATTTAAAACCAGCAATAAAAAGAGTGGCAACAGGCACACCAAGCATGTGCTAATGGAGTCTGTTCGTACAGAAAAAGGTCCTCGTCACCTTACGGTAATGCATTTGGAAAAGCTTGAGCTTGGCAAGAAATATTGGCCGCTACTATCATCAGAGCTTGAAGAACGTCTGTCAGGGCAAATATCTTTAAAATTTCCTTCCTCCAAAACTTCCAATGAAATAAAAGCTGCGACGGATAGAGCAATTAGTGGCTTTACCGTACCGAAAGAGAGCCGTAAAGAAATCAGGAAAATTACCACAAGAGGAAGCGATACCAGTAAAGCCAGAGGAAATCTCATCGACAAAGTATCGTAGTTTTGGTGGAGAATATGCCTGCCACAGTATCTGGAATAAGCTTGGGTTGCCTAAGCGGCTAGAGGAGTTGGGTTTTAGAGCAAAAGAGAGAAGTTTGGCAGAAGCTGTTGTGGTAGGAAGATTGATAAATCCTAAGTAGCGAATTGTCGACATGGGAGTGGATAAGAAATATTTCATCAATAGGAGCATTAACAGAAGAATCGCTAGAAACTGTTGGATTAAATCCTGTTTACCACATTAAGCATAACCGCATATATCTATACAAGTAATTGTTTCCATATACCAATGCCAACATTAAAGACAGCGCCAGGTTTTCCATATCTTCTGCGGTAAAAGAGGTTCTTGATTTATCTTTTGAGACTATCAATGCAAACAAACGGAGCTTTTATAAAACAGATATTTTCTTTGGTCCACTGCCATACCTGTTCGACTGGATTATATTCAAAAGAATACGGAGGAAGGAAAGACATCATGATATTTTTGAACTTATTTAAGAATCTCTTCACCTTACGGCATTTGTGATAACTGACATTGTCCAGAATAAGGACTAGTTTCCCGCCGAAGTCGGGAAGTGATCATAGGAGTTCTCCCGCAACACATTTTGCCTTGGTGTATTCTTACACTGTTATACCAGCTAATCCAATTGTCTAGGTCTGCTTGGAGTTCTTCTAATGTTTTATAAACTTTTTTTCTGAAAGCTACCTGATAGAACTCTTGAAGAATGGTTTTGTGAAAACGTTCACAAATACCATTGGTCTGAGGGGATTTCACATTAGTTTTTGAATGATCGATATTATTCAAAGCCAGATATAATTGATAATCATGGCTGTCTGCCCTTCCGCAATATTCTGTTCCACGATCCGTCAAAATACGCAGCAAGCCCATATCATGCTGTTCGAAGAAAGGCATTACTCGGTCATTAAGTAAGTCTGCAGCAGTTATTGGAGTCACAGTTTTGCAAAAGCAACTTTTGAGTAGGTATCTATAAAGGTCTGCTGATATATACGCCCAACTCCTTTAATTGTTCCTACATAAAATGTATCCTGGCTTCCAAGATAGCCAGGATGAGCCGTATCAATTTCTCCTGAGGCAATATCTTCTTCATTTTTCCGCTCTAATGCGGCTATTTGACGTTCGGTCAGAATAATCCCTTCCTCTGCGACTTTTTTCTCCAAAGCAGATAAACGATTTTTGAATGTTTGTAGATTGTATCTCAACTAAACGCTACGCACTCCTCCTGGAGATATGAAAATCCCTTTTTTGCATAATTCATTACTAACCCTTACTTGTCCAAATGCAGGATTGTCAGTAGCTATTGATACAACTTCAGACTCTGTATTGCTATCAACGCGGTTTTTAAGGTTAGGTTTACGGCGATTCTGATCGATCAACGATTCAATTCCACCTTCCTCCATTGCCGCTTTATAACGATAGAATGTATCTCGTGAAAATCACATAACTTTACAGGCTCTCGATACGTTTCCTAACTCTTCTGCCAAGTTAAGCAGTCCCAGTTTATTCTTGATGATTTTTTCATTTACTGTCATTGCCATTACTCCTTCTTTTGGCGCCGCCCCCTAAGGGGCGTATTGTTGTTCTTATAATTTAGTTATATCTATGAGTAACTTCTTCTTTTTTAAAGAATCTGTCATATTTTATTTTGACTACTACATGTAAGACATCTTTCGTACAGAATCAAACTTCAATACGGTCCGATTTCTCCAGAAAGAATAAGAGACGCTCTCCTTTCATCAAAAGTAACCATAGTAAGAAATAAGCCTGACGGCAAATACTATGCCATCCCATCAAATGGCTCTCCTGAATGTGTAAAAAGCTACAAAATATTCGGGAAAACTATTCAAGGACTCCTTTTTCTGCAACAAGCCTTGCATAAGCATATTACATTATTTTTACTTAAAATAATGTAGTGCCCTGCAAAAATGAACTTTCGTTGATAGTAAACATCTTACACGTCAAGGCCGCCGAAGTCGGGATGATATTCTGGCAAAATTGCAGGAGTAATTTTAACCAGGAATTGACATCAAATGTTTTTACATCATTAAAAATTATTCGTGATCGTGTGTGGTATCGTATTTCGTTCTGTCATGAATATTCCAGGTCAAAGCCAGGAATAATATTGATAGGAGTGAGGCAGCGCCAAGTATTATGAACCCGCCATTCCAATCCGTATGCTGAACTACTATTCCCATTGCTGCTTCGGCTCCCATTGTTCCTAGAAAATAGCCAAAAAGTCCAGTAAATCCGGCAGATGTTCCCGCCGCTTTCTTGGGGACAAGGTCAAGCGCGCTTACCCCGATTAGCATTACGGGGCCATAAATCAGAAAGCCTATTGCTCCAAGATAAAACACATCAAGCAGTTCGTGTCCGGCAGGGTCAAGCCAATACAGTAGAATAAAAATGAATACTCCGATCATGCAGAATATCCCCATGGGAGCACGGCGTCCGGCAAATATTTTGTCCGACATCCATCCTACAAGTATTGTTCCGGGAATAGCAGCAAATTCAAATATGGCAAACGCCCATCTTGCATTGTTTGGGGAAAAGTGTTTTACTTCCTGCAAGTATGTCGGCGCCCAATTCAGCACCCCGTATCGTACAAGGTATACAAATACATTGGCGATGGCAATGTACCATACATATTTATTGTTGAGAACATATTTGAAAAATATTTGTCTTGCCGTCATTTCTTTTTCTCTGTCGTGCAGGTCATGTTCAATTTCTTTTGAAGGATAGTCGTTTTTATATTCCTCTATAGGCGGAAGCCCTACAGACTGAGGAGTATCTTTACCAAAAACAAGCACGCCTATTCCTATTATGACCGATATAATAGCTGGAGCGTAGTAGATGCCCACATAGCTGTAGCTGAAAATAATCAGACCCAAAGTAACAATCGGTCCAAGCAATCCAGCGCCTAAATTGTGCGCGGTATTCCATAGAGACATTTTAGTCCCGCGTTCCCCATCGGAGAACCAGTGCGTCATTATACGCCCGCATGGAGGCCATCCCATTCCCTGCGCCCAGCCGTTCACCAGCATAAGCGCTATCATTATCCAGAAGGTGAATACATTTGCGAAAATAATATTTATGATTGCGGAGAAAATAAGACCGGATGCCAGAAAAGTCCTCGGATTGCTCCTATCTGAAACATTTCCCATAAAGAATTTACTTAGCCCGTAAGCAGCTGCAAGAGCTGCACCAAGAAATCCAACTTCCTGCATTGAGAAATGCTGAGCTACGCCAGTGATTTGTTGCCCATCAATAGTGGATTTTGTACCAAGCAATGCCGGCTTTGCAAGCGCCAGGGTGCTGCGAACAAAGTAATAAGACAAATATCCAATATATGCTACAAGGAATATTTGAATGCGGTAGTGCCTATAAGTAGCCTCTACCTTGTCGTGAGGCAAACGCTCTTTAAAAGGGGCAGTAACATAGAATCTCTTTATCAAATTGAGCATAATAGTCCCTGTTTATTATTATTATTGATTTCAGAGTAGACATCTATACTACATCAGCGCTCATTGTATTACAATTTTTATAAAGGCAATTACACTGTTGTTCTCATTCCATGCGTCCCGTCCGTAGTTCTTTTCCCACGTTACAAGGCCGTACTCTCTTTCAGAGATTTTTATCCTCTTTTCTCTCCCGTATATGCCTCGGTTAATTATGAATTCTTTTCCTTCTGTATTAATGTGTTCCGGTGAAAAAAAATCTGCGGATTTTATAATTTTTTTCCGTATGTCAAGGATGCTATCATGAGTACCCAAATATATCGGACTATTTTTCATTTTTTTTGTATTGATTCTAGACCAGAGGATTTTTTAATGCTATACTGCAGAATGGATATCATCATAAATATGTTAAGAAAGGAATCCATATGGTAAGTTCAGTGAATACAACAAGTGTTAATAATGCCACGATAGGCAAGCAATCTCAAAGCTACAAATTTGCATTGTCGGTTTTGATAACATTGTTTTTCATGTGGGGTTTTTTAACTTGTCTTAATGATATCATTATCCCCCACCTTAAAGGCTTGTTTACGCTCAGTTACACGCAATCAATGCTTATACAATTTGCTTTTTTTATGGCATACTTCATTGTTTCTATTCCTGCTGGATATTTGATGAAGAAAGTTGGGTACAAAAATGGCATTGTTGTAGGGTTAACAACTATGGCAATAGCCTGTTTCCTTTTTGTTCCCGCCGCAAAAATGCAGATATACGCTATCTTTCTTACTGCTTTTTTTATCTTAGCTTCGGGTATTACTGTTCTTCAGGTTGCCGCAAATCCTTATGTCGCAGTTCTCGGCAAGCCTGAAACTGCATCCAGCCGTTTAAACCTTGCCCAAGCATTTAACTCATTAGGTACAACTATTGCTCCATACCTTGGGTCAATAGTTATTCTTGCTGTCGCTATAAGGGCTGCAGAAAAACTTAATGCCAGCGCAAAAACAGCTCAGGACATTATAGTTTATGATCATACGATAGCGAATTCAGTTCAGGTTCCATACATTATTCTCGGCCTGATTCTTCTTGCGCTTGCCATATTTTTTCTTGTTGTAAAACTCCCCAAACTCCAAGGGCTTGACACTCATCATGATCATTTAGTGCAATCTGAAGGCGAAAAGAAAAGCGCTTGGGCATTTAAGCACCTGACTCTCGGCGCTGTAGCCATATTTGTATACGTTGGCGGCGAAGTTTCTATCGGAAGTTTTCTCGTAAACTACATCAGTCAGGATTTTATTGCAGGCTTTTCACAGGCAAAAGCAGGCGCAATGGTTGCCATGTACTGGGGTGGAGCAATGTTCGGCAGATTCATAGGTTCTGCTGTTCAAAAGAAAATAATGCCTTCTAAAGTTCTTGCATTTAATACGATAGTTGCGATGGCTCTTGTTATTACATCTATGCTGACCTTTGGACATGTGGCTATGTATGCAATCTTGGCGGTTGGTTTGTTTAACTCTATAATGTTTCCGACAATATTTTGTATTGCTATTGAAGATCTTGGTATACACACAAATCAGGGGTCGGGAATACTTTGCGCGTCAATAGTTGGCGGAGCTATTATTCCTGTAATTCAGGGATTTTTTGCTGATAGAATAGGAATACACCACGCTTTTTTCATTCCAGTTCTTTGTTACGTATACATATTTTATTACGCAGTAAAGGGATGTAAGCACGCATAAAACCTAAAGACAGAGAACCTAAAAGTAAATACAAAAAATGAGAAAATTGCCCGCCCTTTCAAGTTCATATGTAGACGAATTCTCTTCTGATCGAGAGTATTTTCCACCGAAAAAGTGCGGTGTAGCATTGATGTTTTTAGTCATGGGCTTGGTTCTTTTCGGGGTAATAATGCTTTACTCTACGACTTCCAGCGCGGCCGGAGCATCAATGCTTATAAAGCAAGTTATGTGGATAGGCCTAGGTATTATTACCGTTACCTTGATTAACATTGTCGGGTATAGGGCCATAATCCCATACGCAAAGTATTTGCTGATTTTATCGTGGGTGCTCTTGGTTGTTGCGAGGTTTTGCAGAGAGATAAATGGCGCTTACCGCTGGATTCCTCTCCCCGGAGGGGTTGGGAATATACAACCTTCCGAGCTTGCAAAGATAGCAGTTGTAATGTTCCTTGCATACTATATACCCAAAAATCAAAGGCAGATGAAGTTTTCTCTTAAGGCTTTGTTTTATCCTTTATCATTGTGCGCAGTTACTATGGGTCTAGTAATACTTGGTAAAGATTTGGGAACAACAATCCTAATAGCTGCTATCATATGGCTGATGCTAATTGTTTCCGGAGTAAAACTTCGATACCTTATTCCTCCGGTGACATTGCTTCCTCTACTCTTTGTAGGGTTAAAACTTTTTGACAAAATGAGGTGGGCGCGTGTTACCTCCTTTTTAAATCCTGAGGTTTATCAAAAAACTATAGGCTACCAGCTCTGGTTTTCTCTTCTGGCTTTAGGTTCTGGCTCATGGACAGGTCTTGGGTTTACGAAGAGCAGAATGAAAGCGCAATATTTACCGGAAGCGCATACCGACTTTATTCTCGCCATCGTTGGGGAGGAGCTCGGGTTTATCTGCCTTGCTATATTAATAATCGCTTATATCGGTTTTTTGATTTTATCCGTATTTATAAGCGTTAAGGCAAAAGACAAAGAAGGAATGATGCTTGGATTCGGAGCTTCAGCCATGATAGCTTTGCAGGCAATAATAAATATAGGGGTAGTGAGCGGTGCTTTCCCTACGAAAGGGATGCCGGCGCCTTTTATTAGTTATGGCGGCAGCAATATAATAGTATGCTTAATTTGTGCCGGCTTAATTATTAGCATATCAAATTCACCCGACAGAGCGCAAAAATCTAATGTTGGAACTAAGCTCAGATAGGATTAATAAAAAGCTTGAATTATAGGCAATTTCTTAATGAGTAAAGAGTTGAAAAAACTAATAATTCTTTGTGGCGGAACTGGAGGGCATTTTTTTCCGGGGCTTTCGGTTGCCAGGCTTTTTACTAAAAATGGCGGTGAGGCTTGCTTGATTACAGGTAAGCACAAGGTCAGCTACAAGGAAAAATACTCAAAGCTTTACGAAATAGAAATATTTGAAGTTAACAGCGGCCCTATATCGAAAAATCCTTTCAAAATGACAATGTTTTTTTTCAAATTCGTTTCGGGATTTTTTCAAAGCATTAAAATATACCTGAAGGAAAAGCCTGACGCTATTCTTGCTATGGGCAGTTATACTTCGATACCGGCCGGAGCTGCGGCTATTTTGATGAGAATACCACTTTTCCTTCACGATGGTAATTCAGTAGTGGGAAAAGCAAACTTGCTCCTTTCGAGATGGTCAAAACTTTTAATGACGGCATTTCCGCCAGTAAACAAAGAGATAGGCCTTTCAAAGGCATTTGTAAGCGGCATGCCTCTGAGGCCGGAACTAGTTGATAGTTCTATTTCAGGGAAAAAAGAAGCCTTGGAATTATTTAATTCTACATTTAATAAAACATTTGTATTTGAAGGGACGACTATACTTGTTTTTGGTGGCAGCCTTGGGGCAAAATCTATAAACAGCGTAGTTCCGGAAGCCATAACGGTGTGTACCAATAAGGAAGGGCTACAGATCATTCACCTTACAGGGTCAGAGAACTTTAAGCAAACACTAGAATTGTACGAAAATGCTAATGTAAAATCTCTAGTGTTAGAAAAATTTGACAATATGGCTCTTTTGTATTTAGTTTCAGATCTTGTAATATGCAGGAGTGGCGGCAGCACTGTGGCAGAGCTTGAGTTTTTCAATAAACAGGCAATTCTTATTCCTTTCCCGCATGCTTCGGACAACCATCAGTTTTATAATGCTCTTTACTACGCTAAGAAAGGGAAAGCTGATGTTGTAGAAGACAAAAACTGTACGCCATTATTGATAGCTAGTAAAATTAGGGAACAGTTAAAAATCTTAGAGAATCTTCAAGTGTCTCAGACCCGCAGAAAAAATCCGGCAGAAACAGTTCTTAAAAAAATTAGGGAATTTATTTGAGATACGCAGTTCTTTTCAAAACGCCTTTTTTGTCGAGTTTGAAAATATGAACAAGAATCTTTATATAAAAGAGCTTACTTCGGCCTCCGGCCAACGTAAACTCTTATTTTATACGATCAAGAAACCTTCGTGTTTTATGTTAACCTTTTAATTCATAATTATACAAACCATTTTGCTCTTCAGCTAGTTAATCCGCTGCTCTGCCCGTCGTCGTTGTGCATGCATTTTCCGGTTTTCATCGTCCGCCATAAATCCTGCCAAAACTTGCCTCCTATCCCAAGGTTGTTCGGTTTTTGATATTTTTAAAAAAGTTAAAACCAGCAATAAAAAGAGTGGCAACAAGTACATCAAGCATGTGCTAATTGAGTCTGTTCGTACAGAAAAAGGTTCTCGTTACCTTACGGTAATGCATTTGGGAGAGCTTGAGCTTGGCAAGAACCGCTACTATCAATCAGAGATTGAAGAACGTTATACAGGTTTGAAGAAACATTTCATGATAAATATAGTCGAAGATAAATCAAAGCAAGGGTATGCTACAGATGTTATTTTTACACAAATACCAGTTTTTGACGTAGACATAAATGATGACGATCCTCTTATTGGAACATATGTAATAGAAAGCACTTTTACAGAAAAGAGTGCTGAAGAAATATGGCTACTGTATATGACTCTTACAAGAGTAGAAGCAGCTTTTCGCTCCATGAAAACAGACCTTGGAACAAGACTTATTTATCATCAAATAGCAAGGCGTACGGAGGGGCACTTATTTATTAGTGTTCTTGCATATCATTTGCTTATTAACATCGAACATAGGCTGCTAAAAGTAATGATAAGCGTCAATGGAAAATAATTAGAAAAGTGCTTTCGCCTCATCAATGTTCTACTATCATTATTACCGACGGAAAGAATCAGATCCATCATTTGCGAATATCTGGATATCAAGAACCATCCCATCAGGAAATCTATGACAATCTAAATATTAATCCTTCAAGATATGCAAGAAAATATTTTATAGCTAAAAGGTTGTAGTCACCAAAAAAATAATCTCTAGCCTCAAAAACGTCTCATAAACGCTAAAGCAGGGTTAGGCAAACCTGTTTTTATTTCAATATCATTTAGCTCTCCAATCAATAATCGTTTTGTGTCAATTATACTGTCTTTTTTAAATGGTATTCCAAGGACTAAAATTGTATTCTCCACCTCGTTAATTCCGTTTTTATATATAATTGACTTTATTTCTAACTGGCCAGAAGGGTAGCAAAGAAACCCAAATTTGAAATCAGTCTTGCTAAATGAAGAATAGGCCATTATTTGGGGTTCTTCTAATAATTGTTTTTTAATTCACTTAATTGATTAATACTCACAAATATATGATATATTATTAATAGGTAATGTGTTATATAACTTATGGGGTATAATAAATCATGATTAACGATTTTTTTGATATAGAATATCGTCTTGAGCAACTCAGCAAATGCGGAGACCCGCTGGTAAAGCTTAAAGAAATGGTCCCCTGGGCTTCTTTT
>JAJXWI010000096.1 GCA_021781705.1 bacterium
ATCCTGGAAAACATGGAAAGACTGTACTTCTGTAAAAATGCTTATAGCAGACTTAAGCCAGTTGTGGCTTTTACTTGATGAAAATGGCAAAAAAAATAATATTTTGAGAATTATTCAGCAATCATTACATAGTAGTTTTTACCTCTGAGAATAAGGCAGCCTCTTTGTAACCGTTTGTTATTTTTACCGGTACACTCCACTGGAACACCGAAAGAGATGGCAACTTCCCCGGCTTTCTTAGGAACTTCTAGTATAATTTCTTTACCTGAGAGAGACAACCTTGACTTGTTTGACTTTTCGAAGCGTGGTATTCAGCAAAGTACGTCATATCAAATCAAGCGGATAGCTCGGCGATCTGTCCCCACCGTATGTTGTATTTTTCCAAGGTAGGGTTAGCCATGCGTTTTAGCAAGATTGTCTTGTTCTATAACTGTAAGTGGACTGAAACGAGAGCAGATATGGTTCCAGTAAATTAAAAATCTTTTTCAAGGACTTTGAGAGAGATTTCTACATTGCCGAAAGGAGCGCTTACTTGAATTCCTCTTACGTATGAATGAACAGCTTCTACGGATTCTCTTGCTATTTTTATTCCTTCTTCGCGCTGTTTTTCTTTGCTTTCATGGGAGGCCATTCTTTTCATGACCGAGTCCGGAACAATAACGCCTGGGACTTCGTTTTTCATAAATTCGGCATTTCGATAGCTGGCTAGAGGCCATATTCCGGCGATTATCGGGATATTATAGCTTTCTATTTTTTCGATGAAAGAAAGTAGCGCGGCAGGAGTAAACACGGGTTGTGTGATTATAAACTCTGCTCCTGCTTCGATTTTTTCTATTGTTCGTCTGATTTCTCTTTTCATATCAATGGCATTTGGATCTGCTCCTACGCCGATTAATGCTTCAGTTTTGCAGCCTATCGACGTTCCACCAATATCTACGCCTCTATTAAGGTTGGATTGGATTTTTGCCATTCCAATTGAGTCGGCATCAAACACTGCGGAAGCGTAAGGATAATTGCCTAGCTTTGGCGGGTCGCCAGTTATGAACAACAGATTTTTTATGCCGACTGCGGCACATCCTAGAAGGTCAGATTGCATACCGATAAGATTTCTGTCACGGCAGCAGAAATGCAAAATAGTTTCAATTCCAGCTTTTTCCTGGATCATAAGTGATGCTAAAATCGGAGACATTCTTGAGCTGGCGCGTGGTCCATCTGGTATGTTTATTGCATCAACTCCGGCGTTTTTACAGAGAGTTGCTTTTTCAATGATATCTTTGAGTTCATAACCGCGAGGTGGAACTATTTCTACGGTTCTAATCCATTCTTTTTTTGACAGTTTTAATCCAAATTTTGATTTTTCTGCAGTCGGTGTTGGAGTTTGCAGAATTTCTTCCGAAATGGATATGGCTGCTGTTTTTGCAAAAGAGTTCTTATTCATGGGCTTTATGCTTCTTGCCATATCCTTGACATGTTCCGGGGTGGTGCCGCAGCAGCCGCCTACTGCGCGTACTCCCATATTCACATATCTTGAAGCGTATGTAGTGAAGTATTCGGGATTAGACATAAAGATAGTTCTATTATCGACATTCCTTGGAACTCCTGCATTGGGTTGGGCGATTATAGGATAGCTGCACAGGGGAAGGAGTTTTTCAATGACAGAAAGAAGTGCTTCCGGGCCTAATCCACAATTTATACCCACCGCAGTTGGTTTGTATTGCGTATTTTTTATTGCAGAGAGAAGCTTTTTCAGTGATTCACCTTTTGAAGACTCGCCCGTTCTTGAAACTGTCAGGCTTAGCACGTACGGAATCTCTTTTATTTTTTCAATGGACTTTATTGTAAGTTCTAGGTCTCTGAGAGATGGAATAGTTTCAAACATTATAAAGTCAGCGCCGCCTTCTTTTAATGCTATAATTTGTTCGGAAAGTATTTCGATTATATCAGATTCTTTTATTCCGCTGTTATATGGAATTTCTCCGACAGGCCCAACTGACCCTGCGATAAGTGCACCCTCGTTGGCATTCTCCCTTGCGAGTTTTATTCCGGCTTTATTTATTTCCGCCACTTTATTGGCGAATCCGAATTTTGCCAGCTTGTTTCTATTTGCCCCAAAAGTGTTCGATGTAAGAACTTCAGCACCGGCTTTTGAAAATTCGCTGTGGATGTCAGCGATTACTTTAGGCGCGCTTAGGTTCAGTTCTTCAAAGCATGTATTAATGAAGAAATTGCGTTTATAGATTTCTGTTCCCATTCCCCCATCAAATATGAGTATTTCTTCGAGCAATCTTTTTTCAAGTTTGTTTTCCATAATTAAATCGCCTAGGTAAAAGGTAATCTGGTAAAATTGTCAATTCGATTCGTATTAAATAATTTTATGCGCAATTACTCTACAGGCGGTTTAATTAATGAGCAAATTTCATGCGACATTATTTTTTTACAAAAGCGATAACACCAAAAATATACTCTCACAACGGCACAGGTGAAAATGATCGACTCTTTTTGGTGAGAAAATCAAGCAATTTGAAACCCGAAACTTTAGCACATCGTTTCGGCTTTAATTCTAGCCCACGAGTCAGCTTCTATGATTTGTTCAAGGGTTGGATGCTTTATTGTTTTGTGAGCGGACATAGTTTTTTCTATTATATTCCATATGCCAGGGAGTTTTATAAGCCCCTTTCCGAACTTTTCCACAGCAACTTCATTTGCGGCATTCATAACCGCCGCCATAGTGCCGCCCTTTCGTATGGATTCATAGGCGAAATTCAGACTTGGATATTTCTTTCTGTCAGGAGTTTCGAACGTGAGGTTTTCTATTTTTGGAAGAGACAAAGTTCCAAGCCCTCCGCGTTTTTCAGGATAGAGCAGGGCGTATTGAATAGGGAATTTCATATCCGTTACACTCATTTGCGCCAGAATCGTGCCATCGATAAACTCAACCATAGAGTGAATTATAGATTGCGGATGTATTACGACATCTATTCTTTCTGCAGGCATATTGAAGAGCCAGTGCGCTTCCACTATTTCCAGCGCTTTGTTCATCAAAGTTGCCGAATCCAAAGTAACTTTTGGCCCCATGTTCCATGTAGGATGGGCGAGCGCATCTTTATATGTCGCCTCGCTCATTTCTTGAATTGTATTTTTTCTAAAAGCTCCGCCGCTTGCCGTGAGAATTATCTTTTGAATATCAGTTTCTTTTCTGCCTTCAAGGCATTGAAAAATGGCATTATGTTCGCTGTCTACCGGTAGCATTTTTACTCCATTTTTCCTGACTTCGTCCATTACTATTTCACCTGCCATTACGAGTATTTCTTTGCTCGCCAGGGCAATCTCTTTTTTGGCTCTGATGGCTTCAAGAACAGGCTTAAGCCCCGCAGTTCCCACTACTGCGCACAAAACAATATCCGCTTCTTTGTGTGTGGAGATTTCTATCATCCCTTCAATGCCGGTAAGAATCTTTGTAAAAGAGGGGATTTTTGCAGAGAGTTCTTTTTTGTAGTTCTCATGACAAACTACATATTTACATTTGAACTTGTGCGCCTGTTCTGCCAAGAGCTCAATATTGCTGTTTGCTGCAATTGCGAACAGCTTCAGCTTGTCAGGGTTATTTTCTATAACTTTAAGTGTGTTTTGTCCTATTGATCCTGTAGAGCCCAGAAGTGTGATGTTTTTCATTTTAGATACTCAACTTTTCTGATTTAAAATAACGCTATAACTTGTTATTATAAGATTGCACGATTCGCCGGGGAAGTCAACAAACCAGATTTCTTTTATGGTATGGTTTTGGGATATGAAACTTTCAATGAGTGGATTTTTTTCAACTATTTTTTATTGATTTAACTTTTTACTACATATTGTGCTATACTCCTTGAGATAAGCTGGAAAGGGATAGTTATAGTGAGGACTAATATGCTATTGAAAATGAAGCAGAAAATAGGATGTATCGTTGTTGCTTTCTTGTTGCTTACGGGCGTGCATATACTGGCTGAAGAGGGGGAATGGAAACTACTGGATAAGAGCTGGAAACTTGGTCTTCCATTTGAGCTTCCGCCACGCTACAGCCCTGATATTCATTGGGGAGATGTATACCCCCATCACGGGATTGCTATCAATGCTCCATACTACGCAACCAATATGCGGGTCACGATCTCAGGCCGTAAATTTTCTAGAAAAAAATGGGTTACCAGAGATTGGGCTGATGTTGTCATAATTTGCGACATGAACGGAAAAGTATACCATTGCCTAAAAGGAGAAAGCACAGAAGAAGAAACCTATGAAATACCGGGCAACGGGATCAGGGTTCAGGTTTTTTCCTATGGTAATGCCTCCCGCGAGAGCCTTAATGATAATTATATTGAAGTTAAACAGTTCGAATATTTTGTTCCGAATAGGCTGGAAATTGATGAACATTTTCCTGAGGGTTTTTTCTGGGGCGCGGCTACGTCTGCATTCCAAGTGGAAGGAAATTGCAATGGTACGGATTGGTGGGAATGGGCGAACGGCTTGCCAGGCCGCTGCCACGGAGACAAGATTGGCGATGCTACAGACCATTATAACCGGTACGAAGAGGATTTTGATATCGCTAAGGAGATGGGGCTTAACATGGTTAGGATTAGCATAGAGTGGGGGCGCATTGAACCTGAAGAACCGAAAGATGGCGAGGAGCCGAAATGGAACCGGAATGAAATTGATCACTATCGCAATGTGCTCAAAGCCCTCCATGACCGAAAAATCGAACCCATGGTTACTCTCTTCCACTTTTCCCAGCCTACATGGTTTGCCAATAAGGGGGGATTTGAAAACGATAAAAATATTAAATATTTTATTGAGTACGTGAAAAAGATTACGAGCGAATTCAGCGGCCTTATTACCTACTATATTACGATTAATGAACCAGAAACTTTAGCGCTAGGCGGGTGGAACAGAGAGGGAGGGCTTCCACCCGGAAAAGAGAACAATAACCTGGCATGTAAAGTGTTTGTTAACTGTTTTGAGGCGCATGCAAAAGCATACTGGGCAATTCATGAAATAGACCCCAAAGCCAAGGTAAGTTTGGCAAAAAATATGCGAGTGATGGCAGCCAATAATTTCTGTGATAGACCGTTGAATCCCGAGCCCGGAAAAGATCTTCCAGTAGATGCTCTAATAATGAACCAAAGCGTTGATAAACCTACCGATTTCTCAAAATGGCTCTGCGATCTCGGTGACAAGTTTACAAATCAGTCATACCTTGACGCACTTTTAACAGGGCGCATATGTGTTTTTCTTGGACCTGGCTGCAGTGCGGAAAGAAATATTCCAGAGTTGAAAGGGGCGCTGGACTTTTTTGCTGTAAACTACTACACGCGCGACCGGATATTTTTTCATCTCTGGTATGACACAGATACTAAATTCGTATTAAACATGAAGTACCGGCCGGATCAACACGAATATACTCCCATGGGCAAAAGATGGGAATACGCACCTGATGCTTTCTACACTCTGATGATGAGGTTGAAGAAGTTTTCCGTGGATTTTTCAGAGAAGTGCGGAAAAGAACTTGATGGAATCATCATTGCTGAGAACGGTGTAGGCGATGTAGATGACGTGAAACTTGCGGATGAAACAATGCGGTCACGTTTCATCATTGACCATCTGCATTACCTGCATAAGGCTATTCGTGATGGAGCTGATGTGCGCGGCTACCTTCACTGGTCATTGCTTGACAACTTCGAACTAGCGGAAGGATATAGGGCTCAGTTCGGTCTAATTGCAGTTGATTGCAGAAACGATAAAGAACTGAAACGGACGTGGAAAGATTCGGCAAAGCTTTACCAGAAAATTATAAGAGATAATGGATTGACAAACACTGTGATTCCGTATGTCAGAAAATAGTATGTTAGCAGCTGGCTTTCTTGAGAAGAATAGTATAATTTTTTGTAAAAACTTCTTAAAATATCAGGAGGAATAATGATTAACTTTATAGTGAATAGTGAAAAGTGTTCTAAGTGTCGTCAATGCGTAAAAGAGTGCCCCTCAGAAATCATTCAAATGGAGAAAGATATTCCGTTCATCCCGCAAGACAAAGAAAAAGAGTGCATAAAATGTCAGCATTGTTTAGCTGTATGCCCTGGGGGAGCTATTTCTATACTTGGGTTTGATCCTGAAAATTCTATAGAAATAAATGCAGGCTTTCCGGATCCGGGAGAAATGGAATTTCTTATAAAGGGAAGGCGTTCTACTAGAAGATTTAAGAAAGAAAATATTGATGCGAAAGAGGTTTCTAAGCTTATTAATGCCGCTTCGTACGCGCCTACAGGATGTAACGCGATGAGTATTCATTTTACACTAATAGATGAATACAAAAAGATGGCGCGGTTTAGAGAGCTGGCGCTTGATCAGCTGCGCATAGTTGTTAGTGAGAAAAAACTTCCGCGTGGTTTTGAATTTTTTGAAGGAATTATGAAAAAGTGGGACGACGATAAAATCGATGTGATTTTTCGAGACGCTCCCCATCTGATAATAGCTTCCTGTCCGAAAGATTGTGTTACTCCGGTTGAAGACTCTATAATAGCTCTTACAAATTTTGAGCTTCTAGCCAACAGCATGGGGTTAGGAACTCTTTGGGTAGGCTTGGTTAAATGGCTTATTACTGAGCTTGCGCCTGACCTAAAGAAAGTATTAAATATTCCTGAAAATCACATAGTTGGCTATGTTATGCTTTTTGGCAAGCCCGCCGTGAAATTCTACCGAACAATCCAGAGAAAACCTGAAACTATTAATATCCCGAATATTAATTGATAGTCTAATCTTCGATGCTCAAGAGTGAAGTGATGCCATTAAATTTAGCGTCAGAGGACTAAAAAAAGAGACATATAGAATTTTGATCAGGAATATCAAATTTAGTTTGGTTTATAACAGCAATATTAGAACTTAACTTAAAAAATGAAAAAAAGTTTAAAAATATTCGTTCGTCGAACCAGATACATTACAGTGAGGCAGGACTTAAGATCGCTGTCTTTAAGCGCTGCTTGCACAAATTCATCAAGTTTTTAGGCCACCCCACCAGCATTACATGTGGAAGTATTGTTTCCTCCAACTATTCCTGGTCCCGTTCCATTTACACAATAACTATGAGGATTATCTTGTTCCATGTGGCTTAGAATAGGTTGAGAGTAATTGAGTTTTTTTGCCATAACCATTGTTCTCCTCATCTTTTAATTTTTTATCTAAATTATAAACTAAGCCAATCTGTTTTCTGTTCCAATTACTAAAGCTCACAAGCCTTAGCACAAGGCTAGCACATCTCTTGAGATATGCGTAATATATTAAATTATTCTAGTGTCAAGTCAAGCCTCTAATGTCGGATAAAGTCTTTTAAGTTTTACACGAGCATCAACTGTTGTAAAGTGCCAGTTTATTTTTGCGTTCAAATTGTCCCTGCGATTCTGCCACGCGGACACT
>JAJXWI010000097.1 GCA_021781705.1 bacterium
ACAAACCTTCATATACTGCAGATGGATTCTTGTCAATAATGCACGCAATGTAAGCCTTTGCCTGCTGCATAGCCTTATTATTCTCATGCATCAAGTTGATTTTAGAAACCAAGTCCGGTTCAGTTATCACGACAAACTCGGTTGTCTGTGCGTTTTTACCAGATGGAGCCATTAGCCCTGCTTCTAAAATTTTTATCAAATCTTCTTGTTTTATAGGCGTGTCTTTAAAGCCTCCCCTGTAGCTGTGCCTCCTCCTTATCGCATCAAAAAGTTCCATGTTTTTTGCCTCCAAACTTTATATTTTACCAGACTCTTGCTAAATATTTCCTAAAAACATGTTCTCGAAGCCTCTACTGTTCGCATACCGCTTTAAACGGTAAAGCGTTTCCGGCGGAGTTTTTTGGCTGTCAAAGTATTTGTAGGTAGGAAAAAAGGCTGAGAAATGGATAGGTACGGTTTTTGACAAATTCGATTCGATCCAGTCAAGGAACTTACAAATCATCTCTTCCGAGTCATTTTTTCCAGGAATAATCAGGTTTGTAATTTCAACGTGCTTTCCGAGCTGAAATAAATATTCAACGGAATCGAGAACCGGTTGAAGCCTACCTTTGGTCATACTCCTGTAAAATTCCTCAGAAAATCCTTTAACATCAATGTTTGCTGCATCTATGAATGGATAAAAATGCTCTCTCGCTTCCTTTTCTATATATCCATTAGACACCAGAACCAAGGGGATATTGTGCTTCCTGGCTTCTTTTGCTATATCTACGGCATATTCAATCCAAACGGTAGGCTCATTATAGGTAAAAGCTATGGACTTACACCCCGTTTCAAAAGCTTTTTTTATGATGACCTCAGGGGTAATGATCTCCAATGAAGGCTTTTTTATTTCTGGTACATTTTTAGAAATATCAAAATTTTGACAAAAACTGCAGTCAAAGTTACACCCATAAGTACCGATGGAAAAAGTCCATGTTCTCGGCATAAACATAGCCAGGGGTTTCTTTTCGATAGGGTCAACATTAAGCGCTACAGGTGAGCCATATACAAGAGAATAAAGTTTCCCTTTAATATTTTTTCTGACCTTGCAAAATCCCACAGATCCTTCTTTGATAGTACAATTCCATGGGCACAGATTACATTTCACCTCAAGGGAATTCTCGTTACCTGTGGAACACCAAAATAATGCCTCTTTAAATAGACAATCAGCCATGCTTTTTTTCAAACTCGTACATAAAATCTACGAGAGTTTCAACGCCCTCAAGCGGCATAGTATTGTACATGCTGGCTCTTATACCTCCAACAGACCTGTGACCGCTGAGACCTATAAGACCAATTTTTTCAGCTTCATCTATAAACATTTCATCAAGCTCTTTGGTCGGAAGCCTGAAAACTATATTCACTCTGGAGCGATGAGGCGACTCGATAAAATTGTTATAAAAACTGGAAGAATCTAGACACTCATAAATAACTTCAGATTTCACGGTATTAATCTTGTCCATTACATCTATACCCCCCTGCTTCAGAAGCCATTCACTAACAAGCATAAGCAAATATATAGAGAATGTTGGCGGAGTGTTATGCATGGACTTCTCGTAAATATAGGTAGTATAGTCTAGCATGGTGGGGAGGTTTTTCTTTTCCGCCCTATCAGCAAGATTGCGCTTAATAATGACAATAGAGAGCCCTGCAGGCCCCAAAACCTTTTGAGTACTGGCATAAATAAGATCGAAAAGGTTTACCTCTATCTTCTTGGTCATTATGTCAGTAGACATATCCGCAACTAAAGGGACGCCATTATCTATTTCCGGGTATGAATGGTATTGAGTACCCTCAATTGTATTATTTGTGGTTATATGAACATATGAAGCGTCAGAAGCCGGCTTCCATTTTCTGAAATTTGGAATCCTGGCATAAAGAGCATCCTTGCTGGAAGCTACAACATTCACATTTCCAATTTTTTTTGCTTCAACTATGGCCTTTTCTGACCAATATCCGGTATCCATATATTCCGCAAAACCTCCGGGATTCATCAAGTTCATAGGCAACATGGCAAACTGCATGCTGGCCCCTCCCTGAATAAAACATACGGCATAATCGTCGCTTATATCCATGAGCTTCCGAATATTTGCCTCAGTCTTGTCTATGATCCCGCTAAATTCAATTGTCCTATGGGATAGTTCCGTAATCCCTATGCCCATAGAATTATAATTGGTAAATTCCTTCTGAACTTTCTCCATAACGGACGAAGGAATCATTGTAGGACCAGCCGAGAAGTTAAAGATCTTCATATTCAAACTCCAAATAAGCGAATTTATCTCAGTGTTTTCTAAGTTATGTCAACTGTCGTAAAATAAAAACGCAGTTACACTAAAACCGATTGAATTTCCGATATCTTTGTAAAATTACACAATTAGCTGGTAATGTCAACGTGCTCGATTATTTTTATGGTTAGTTTTTGTGTGAAATTTTTCGAGAACGGGATCGTTTAAAATATACTTGTTGATAAAAATGGGAGTTTCTCTTATATTTTAAGATAAAAACTTATCATTAATTCTTAAGGACAACTAATGGAAGAAAATATTGTAAGAAACAAAATTAAAGGAAAGTCTTTATTAGGCTCAAGTGCGGGATTGATTGCGGCCGTAATTATTATTGCGCTGTTTGTCTTGACAGCAACATTCTTTAAGTCCGTAGTATTCGGAATTTTACTAGCATACCTGTTTCTGCCGCTCCAGGGATGGTATAAGAATTGTTTCCTTCAAAATAAACTAATAAAATATACGACAATGCTTGCTTCTTCTTCTTTCAGTCCGATCACAAAACCATTAAATGCCATAAAAAATAAAGCTTTTAGATTTTTCAATTTTCCTGATAAAACTCAATCCTTAACAGAAATAGAAAAAACAGAACAAAAGCTTGTTGCGAAGTCTTGCAATCTTACTACGGCTACAGTACTTATAATTTTTGTATTCGCTCTCGCCGGAATAATATGGTTATCAACATCCTACCTCACAAGCGCTACAAGATCTATTTCAAGCTGGGCTCAAAAAACTACGACAGATTATGAGAACCATTTAAAAACAGAGAGCATTGCAAGCCCGACGGAAAATTCGAGTAACGATTCTTCTTCCAGACAATTTTTAAAAGCTATATCTTATAAACTTGAAGAAGCTAAACCAAGAATTGAAAGATTTAAAGTTATAAGATTCATTAAGAAATTCTTAGAAGATAATTTATCCAATCCGGACAACATAAGAATGCTCATTGCAAACGTCTATAAAAAAACAGAAGGATTTTTCTCTTATACAGCCGGGGCTATAGGGACTCTTTTCTTCATAATACTCAATACGGTTTTTACATTTTTCTTCTTTGCTTTTTTCTTAAACAAACTTGCAGCTTTCCGTTCAAAAGTGGGCAAAAAAAATACACCTGGACAATGCCTGACAAATGCACTGCTTAGCAGCGCCTGGTTTCCTAACACAGGAGAATCGACGAAAGAACGAAGTACTGAAATTCTCGATAATATATTGCACAGGCTCAAAATATGGATAAGAGGATACTGCATAATCATAGTAATAGAGGCTTGCTTTTACATAACATCTTTCACTCTGATAGGAGTCCCTTTTGGTCTCATTTTGGGATTAATAGCAGGCTGCACCATACTCTTGCCATACATAGGGCCAATGTTGAGCGCACTTCTTACTATAATAATTTGTCTCACTCTTGGAGATATGAGCATGATACAAATACTGCTTGTAGTTCTTTCTTATATATTCATGACAGGAATACTGGACCAACTGTTTATATACCCGGCTGTGGTGGGAGGTTCCCTGGGATTAAATGAGCTGGAAACCATTGTAGTAGTGCTCCTCGGCGGAATGCTCTTTGGCATAACCGGTATGATTTTTGCAGTGCCGGCTACCTCAATAATAAAGTATCTTATCCCAGAAATATATAAACTGATAGAAGACAAACAAGGAGGTTTTCATGAACAACAAAGTAAAGAACCAAATTTATAAGTGCGCCATTTGCGGGAACACTGTTGAAATCGTGCATGGCGCTGTGGGAACATTAGCTTGCTGCGGCAAAGAGATGGATCTTTTAAAAGAAAATACCGTTGACGCATCAGCTGAAAAACATAAACCTGTTCTTGTAGAAAAAGGACCTGCCAGCAAGGTTATGATAGGATCCGTACCACATCCCATGGAACCTAAACACTATATTGAATGGATCGAAATAATTAATGGAGATTATGTAAATAGAAAATATCTAAAGGCAGGAGACAAACCTGAAGCTGACTTTTATGTGCACAAGCAACCCGGACTGATCGTGAGAGGATATTGCAACTTGCATGGATTATGGCAAGCCTAAACATCCACCCAAATTGCCAAAAATAAAAAGGCGGTGTTTTTTTCACCGCCTTTTCATTTCATGATTGGCTATTTTTTGCCACGCATAGCTATTGTTCTGCCATATTTTTCCGTATAATCCATATAGTCTTTTATCACAATAGAAAAATATTTTTTCAATATTGATATTGTCTTCATTTTTTACCTCCGTATTTTTCTCATCGTCAAATTATAGAAAACTGAAATAACCAAGATATTATCATAATAATCCCTGACTACTATTTAAAAATTGCTCCTGGTCTTATTTTTTTTCTTTATAAATAAGAACTGGAACCTCAACTAAAAGAATATTCATAGCGCTTCTTTCTGCAACATACTGATATTCTTTCAGCAATTTTCTAACAGCTCTTGATATGATTTTGATATATTTATCCATATCAACACCTCCTCTCAATATTTAAAGAAAGATATTTTCACTAATGAATGGAACTCATCAGCAAATTTCTCTTTCAAATGTCAAAGAACTTTTTGAAATCCTGAAAAGTTTCAATGACTCATAAAGTAAACAAATGTAGAAGCTAATTCAATTTTTTATGCTTTGTAAATTGTTAGGATAAAGTTAGTTTATCAATATTTTACTTAAACAGGTGAAAAATCATTTCATAAATTCACTCATTGTTGGTAAGTTGTAGGGTGACCTTCTTTAGCCATGCGCTTTAGCGAGGTTGTCTCGTCAGCTTGGCATAAACATTTATATACATATCTTACTGAATATCTACGCCAAAAGTTCGTCGAAGTGGCGAAAATAGCAATGGCTGGCAAGCAGATTGTCGATTAGAAGCCGGCCGATTTATCATTGTTTTTTATCATCTGGTTAATAGAAACAAAATCATCACTCGTCAGAATTCCAGACAGCGAAACAGACTTATTTTTAACTCCCGCAGTTATAGTATTAAGGACTGGCAATGTGCTGTTCTGCACCATCATGAAGAGCTGGAATTTCAGGAGCGGTATGAACTGATTTGCGAGTTCATTAAAACTTTTTGCCCCCTCTTCTGTCTTAAAAAAAGTATTTATCTTGAGGGTCAATGCATCATCTGTTTTTGTTTCAAGGGTCAGTCCGTTCAGATTTTTAATAGCATTATTCATCTTATACCTTACATCCTCTTGTTCTTCATGCTTAACTTTGCTATTAACCAGCTGAAACTCTTTAGTCATAAAAGGCGGGAGAGCAACTACCGCATACAACGAAGCTGATGAAGAAATCTGAGATAAAAGTTTAGACATATTACTGGAAGAAGATTTAGCTTTTTGTGTTTTATAGGAGTCCATAAGAACAACAAGATTCGACAAGTCGCTGCCTGTTAAGACCAATTTAGACTGAGGGACGCTTATGTACACTGAATCGGGTCCGGTTTTGATTTGAATAAATTCAATGTTGGATTGCTTAATCTTGCATATATTGACGGACGGTTCATTTTTCAACGATTCTCTCATTATGGCAAGCAGTTTATCAGTGGTAATATCTTTTTTAAGTACAATTCCCGACAAATAGTAAACACTCTCCTGTTTTATATCTGATGTAGCTCTGACATTTTTCAAAGAGGAGGAAAAATATATTCCTGAAATATCTTTCTCCGTTATTCCTATCTTCTCTGCAGACCTGCGCAGTCTGCAATACCCTTTATAATTGTCTTTGATCAAGTATTTGTCTACAGAAGCGTATATTTTTGAAATCTGCACTTTTTCAGCATTCAGATAAACGTACAAAAAAGTATCCTGCCTTATAAAGTATCCCTTCAAATCTTCAGTTAAATCTGCAGCGCATGAAAAGCAAGCTGCTGTTAAAAATCCTAAAGCTGATAAAAGGAGACTTTTCTGTAGTTTTTTATTCACATATTGCTGAAACATATCTTTACTATTCCCTGATAGATTGTCGAACTCAGTCCCGACATTCTTCTATTTAATCTAATTTTTTAATAAGATTATAGAGTTTGCTGAAAATTCAACAGAATCGATTCTTTTTGCAGTAGGTTTTTGTATATTTGAGGTGTTAAAATATTTGTTTTTTTATAAAGTCCGCTTACTGTACCACCTCTCTGGTTTCAAAAATATAAAAACAAGGAGTAAAAACAAAATGAAGTTCACAGTCAAATCTTTATTAGTTGCACTCTGCGTTATGAGTGTAACTGGCATCTTTGCTAACACAAGTTTACAAATTCAGGATCAGCCTGACACTTTTCCGGGAGCAAGCGGAGCTGACTCAATTTTCGAACAGTGCAGGCAAATGCAGGAAGATATGGTCAATCGGTTTAATACCCCATTCTTTAAACGAGCTTCCCGCACTGCTCCGAGGGCATACAAGACGGCTTTTGCCAATGACTATCCGCAAATGAAATGTAAAGAAACAAAAGAAGCTTACCTTTTGTCTTTCATAACTCCCGGAATGTCGAAGGAAAATATTTCAGTAACTTTAAGTAACCAGGCACTAACAGTTTCCGGCAAATACGATAAAAAAACCGAAAAGAAAAACAAATCTTCCATCTGCGAAGAACAGGTATCCAAACAGTTTTCTCAGACCGTAGATGTCCCTGATGACGTAATTGTGTCAAAAATCACTTCAAAATACGAAAACGGAATATTGACGGTCACTCTTCCAAGGGATACAAAAAAAGCGGAAGAAAATACAAAAACTATAAAAGTGGAATAATCATCTAAAACAATAAGAAAACCAGAGAATAAGCCGGAAATTCCGGCTTATTTTTTTTATAGAAAAAATATTTTCCTATCGCATTTTGTTATTAAAGCCGTAAATTTTGCTCTTTCGACGTGCTACCATTAGCAACAATAAATATAATTTAAGGAAATATGAAAGAAAAAAGAATGGGATTGTTCCTCTTAACTCTTTTTGTTACAGGAACAATAGTAGGTTCGGGAGTATACATGCTTCCGGCGGCTCTCGCTAAACTTGGTTCTATAGGTTTACTTTCTTGGATAGCAACATCAATAGGAGCTATTTTTCTAGCTTTAGTATTTGATCAAATAAGAA
>JAJXWI010000017.1 GCA_021781705.1 bacterium
CGAAGTTTCGCAATATCTAGTAAAGGCTGACGGTTCATAAAAATGGTCAAGCGTAACCGATCTGTTTTCAACATTCTCAGGTAAATGTGTTTGCCAAATGTTGTGAATAGATTCATCATCATCCAGCACAATAATATGGGTGTTTGGAGAAATAATAATGGCGCTTTGGAACCAGTCAGGAGCTTCGGCTATAGGAAGTTTGATAGTAAATGTAGTTCCTTCTCCTACTTTTGATTCAATATCATAAAAGCCATCCCATTTTTTGATATTTTGAATAGCACCAGAAATTCCTAAACCAAAACCTCCTTTTTTGCCAATGCTCACTCCGCCTTGTTTTATTTTTGGAAGAATATCTTCCGGAATCCCCCTGCCATTATCAATTATCTTTATAATTAAATCACTATCTTGTTTAGTTAAAACAATTCGAATAACCCCTTTTTTCTCAATGGCTTCGGAAGCATTATTGATCAGATTGGAGATCATTCTTTTAAATTTTTCAGGCTCTAAATTAACGAAACAGCTACGAGTGTTATTGTCATGATCTAAGGCAATTTCTATCAATTTCTCCATTATTTGGATTCGTTTTTCCGATACAAGAGAGTCCAAAAGGCTCGAAACTAACTCAGCCTTCATATCTTTTTTATCCATGTTTTCTGTAGTGTTTTCATTCTCTTTTACCTTGTACCTTCCCAGGAGATTATTGGCAATATCGCTAATGCGGCGAGTCGCGTTTCTTATCAGAATTCTTTTATGCTCAGGCAGCTCTTTCAAATCTTTTAACGCAGTGCTAAGCGCAGCTAATGGAGAGCGTATATCATGAGCCACCTGCGCTGTTATGTCAGCTATCATATGATTTCTTGTATAAATTGTCTTTTTTTTCAGCGACCTTATTCTTAGCAGAAACACTCCTCCGACAATAAATAAAATAGCCAACTCTGCCGCCCCATTAAACCACAATGTCATCCAAAATGGAGGTTGTATTGTTATTTTAATGGAGATGCCTTCTTCATTCCACACGCCGTCATTGTTGGAGCCTTTTAGGCGGAGAGTGTACTTTCCAGGGTTAATGTTTGAGTATTGTCCGAAATTTTTTGTCCCGATATACTTCCAATCCTTATCAAACCCTTCAAGCTTGTAGGCGTATTGGTTTTTTTCCGGGTTCGCGTAATCCAGTGCCGCAAAAGTGAACTCAAATGAATTATCAGGCCAGGAAAGTTTTATATCGGTTGTTTTTTTAATTCCACTCTCATTGTAAGTACCTTCTTTAGATTTGAAGGATGACAAGACAATTGGCGGGACGAGGCGATTCGACTCAATCTTGTTCGCCTCTTCAGGATTGAACTTACAAAGACCCTGCGCTAATGTTGCAAACCACAAATCGCTATTCGAATCTTTCAGCATGCTAGCTTCAATGTTGAAGTTATTGTCAGACAATCCATCACTTTTTGTCAGCAACTTAACGACTTTCAGCTTCTGTGTATCAAACTTTACTATTCCAGAATCCGTACTTATCCATAGATGCCCATCATTATCTTCTAGAATGTGTTTTGTGGAATAGCTTGGGAATCCACACTCAGTACCATAATGTGTAAATTTTTCAGTTTGTCTATCAATCTTATTTAGCCCGCCACCGTCGGTTGTAATCCAAAAATTCCCTCTGCTATCAATGCACATAGATGCAACAATATTGTCACTGATACTGTTTTTATCATGGGGATTGTGCTGATAGCAAACAACCTCCCCACTAGCCTTATTGAACTTGTTCAAACCACCACCACGAGTTCCTACCCATAAAAAATCGCCATCTTGTAAGATTCGCAGAAGAGTGTCGCTGCTAACACTGTTTTCCTCACAGGAGTGTCTATACTGCACGAATTCTCCTGTTGCCGTGTCTAGTTTAAATAAACCAGAAAAATACGTTGCAAACCATATTATGTTAGGATTTGAGCCGTCTTTTGTCAAGCTACGCGGAGTATCTGCAGAATATGGATTTTTGAATTTTTTTATAACCTGTCCTTTATCTGTATCAAACAAACAAATAAATCCATTGTCAACGCCTAACCAAATTTTATTTTTTGATTCTTCAATAATAGAGAATACCGCAAGGCACGGCAGACTAAGTGGATCATTAGTGTTGGGTTTGAAATTTTTTATGTCATTTGTCTGGGGATCAAAACAGCACAAGCCGTTGTCAAAAGTTCCCATCCAAATTTTCTTGTCCACACCTTCGTATAAGCCAAACACTACATTAGAATTTATTCTTTTGGAAGCTTCAGAACTTCGTGAGTAAACGTCAATTGCCTTGTAACGACAAACACACTTATCAATTCCACCATAGTAGTCCACAGCCCAAATAGTGCTAGTTCTGTCTTTAAGAAAACTTTGTGTAGTATCGGAACTCAAACTTCTGATATCTTCGGGATTATATCCATATTTCTGAAATTGATTTAATTGGCAATTGTATATACTTATTCCTGATCCACCTACATAACAAATCCACAGATTGTCAAGTTTGTCCACTAAAATACCGTAGATTTCGTTGTCTGCCAAACCATTTGTGTTTTTAGGATCGTGCCTGTAATGAGTGAATACGCCTAACTTTCTATCAAGCTTATCCATTCCAGTTCCTTTAGTCCCCACCCATAAATTGCCTTTGCTGTCTTCTGCAACTGCCGTGACAAAATTACTGCTGATGCTATTCAAGTTTTTTGGATCGTTCTTGTAAGAAATGAATTTATTTTTAAACTTGTCATAGCAATTCAGTCCATCTTCTGTTCCAATCCAAATCATATTCTTGCTGTCGATAAAAATTGTCCAAACATTATTATTGCTTAGGCTATTTAGATTGTTTGGGTCATTTTTATATTGAGTAAATTTGCTAGTTTTTTTATTGAATGAATTTAGACCATCAGCTGTACCTATCCAAATTAACCCTTCGTTATCTTCAGTAATAATATTTGGAAGCCAATAAATTCTATTGCCGGTTAATGAATACGGGTTTCCTGATTCAGGTTTATATTTATTGTAAGAACCGTCAGTTTTGTTATACGAATACAATCCGTCATCCAGAACAAAGAACCATATTACACCTTCTCTATCAACAAAAACAGCAGGAATAGCTTTCGTTGCGAGTTCATTCAAAGTCCCTTTCATTTGCTTTAATTCACGCCCGTCATAGCAAAGCAGACCTTTTCCCCAAGTGCCAATCCATAACAAGCCTTCTTTGTCCTGAACAATGCAGTTATTCCATACACCAGTGCTTAAAACTCTTTGGAACTGAAGATTTGAATTTGCATCTACTTGATAATAAAGACCTAAAATGAATAACAGGCACAATGCTTTGAGTTTATTCGTTATTGTTTTTTTCATCTTTACTAAGGCTAACATCTGGAATTTAGTTGCCCAATAAATTTTAAGTGAAATTCGTAGTAGGTGACGTGACATTTTTAGAACTCCTAACTTATTTTTACATTAGGAGCATTATTAAAATTGAAAATTGAAATTAGAACTAACGCTACAAGTCTGCTTTTCATAAGAAATGTCCTCTTTGCTTTTTATATAAATTCAAGATTAGTTAAATAACTCGGAGACTGCCGCAAAATATATGAACCGTGTATAAAATTCAAGTATTGCTGTTTGTAGAAAAACATAAATTTTCAGTTGTTTTAATAGGGATTATTTATTTAAAAAAATATTCCCTAATCACCTTGTTTTCTCTCAAAATTTGAATACTTTTCGTTAATCTAAAAACTTTACAAAAATTCACTCGCTTTTAGTATAAATGGAGATTGTAAGATGCTTACACTGGCTACGGAAAACAGAGTATCATGGTATAAAGATTACAGATGGATGATTGTTTTTATAATGCTGTTGGGAGCTATAATAAACTATCTTGACAGAGTTAATCTAAGCATGGCTAATACTACCATAAGAGCAGAGTTTGGGCTGACAGATATTCAGGTAGGATTTTTGCTGTCAGCTTTTATGTGGCCGTATGCCCTGGCAAATCTTCCCGCAGGAAGACTGATTGATAAGTTCGGAATAAATAAAATATTTATTTGGTCTCTCATGCTTTGGTCAATGGCAACGCTTGCCGGCGGCTTTGCTTTGGGATTTTTTACCATGTACATTACCAGACTCATACTCGGGATTGCTGAAGCACCATTTTTCATTATAGGCGGAAATATAACACAGCGTTATTTTAGCCCAAATGAACGCGGAACTGCCTCTTCTATAATTAATTTAGGACCAAAGATAGCCAATGGCTTTGCTCCTCCATTATTAACATTTTTAATTATTTATCTTGGCTGGCGCGGCATGTTTATTGTATTAGGCATCTTGGGATTACTCATTGTTTTACTTTGGGTAAAATATTATCAGAAAGATGATGAAAAATATGTTATTACTGAATATAAAGTGGGAAACAGAGAACAAATCAATAACTTCCTCATCCCTGAACTTATATTCAAACATCCTACGGCATGGTGGTTTAATCTTGGAAATATGGGTTCTTCCTATATTTTCTGGCTCTATTTTACCTGGCTGCCAACCTATCTGATAGAGGAAAAGCACCTAAGTCTTAAAAGCGCAGGGTGGGCCATGGCAATTCCTTTCATCGCCGGAGCTATAGCTGTGCCGATAGGCGGATACATATCTGATGTTTTTATTAAAAGAGGTATGAATGCTATAAGGGCAAGAGTTATTCCTGCCATCGGAGGGTGTCTAATTGCCGGAATTACTGTGATTCCTGTAAATTATGTGAGCAGTTTAACCACAGTAGAAATACTTCTTACAATCAGTACATTTGCTGTTTCCTCTCGTGTTGGTGTTCTCTGGGCGCTTGTTGGTGATGTTTCACCTAAAGAAGCTGTAGGAACATTTGGCGGAATACAAAACTTTGCAAATTTTGTAGGAGGTACTCTGGCTCCCATATGTACAGGAATAATCCTTCAATACACAAGTAATTATAATATAGTTTTTATAGTGAGCGGAGTTCTCTGCATATTAAGCTCATTTTGTTATGCAATGATAAGAAGGCCAATATTAACTGAAGAAATAGCTTTTAGGTAAGCATAGCCATTTGAATCGTAATTTTCTCTATTGGTATATGTATGAATTTCACTTTTTATCTTTGCATTGGCTGTTCTTGCACCCGCTGCATGGTGAATTTTTATTCCTTAAACCTTTTATAATAATTTTTACAATGTAAATGAAGGACAACAGGATTATTAACCCGACTATTATGTTCCCAACCATTTTATTTCCCTCCTGTCTGAAAGCTTCGTAAAAGATGTTATGGTTATTATGTTTTTCTAAAAATATAAAAACCTATTCTAAAAGCGAAATATCCTTAACTTCTATATTGTCACAGTCAAGATAAAGGCTGTGGTCGTGAATCCACCTTTTTATGACTTCTATTTTATCCACAGGAACATAAATAATACCTATCCCATTTTCACCAAAAGGCACTTCTCCTGTTATTGCAAATTCTTCAAATAATCTAAAGCCACCCATGCCCCATATTCCTTCTCTGTTTGTATGTGCGCATAACACGACAGAAAATGATTCCTCCGATGTCAGGGATTTTTTGATATCTTCACATACTCCCCAATCTGGAGCTTTAAAAGCTATTTTTAGTAGGTCTTTGATTCGGTTAACCCTTTGCGTTTTTAACTCAATTCTTTTCAGAAAAAGAGTTTTAATGTTTCTTACATGTTCAGCCACTTCATCTTTGTTCTCTAACATATTATTATCTAAAAGATAGAAGGCACATTTTAGTAAATCTTTAGCTTGCTCATCTGTATCGCCACGAGTATTAGCCCAAAACTGAACTTTATAAGCGTCGTCTTGAAACTGCAACAAAAAATGAGAGTAAATTTCCTCAGAAATGTTTACTTTAAGTATTTCCAAAGCTTCCTCAAATGTTTTCGGAGAGCTATTCTTATTGTAATGGGAAGACCATTCACATGCAGGTTCTATTATGTCTGATTCTGAAATAGAAGTTTCCATTAATTTCAAAAACTCTTCTTCTCTACTTATTTCAAGCAACCCGTCTATGGAATCTTGGAATTTTTTAATATCTTCTGACCTAACAAACAAAAAATCATTGTATTTTTCAGGACACAGTTGCCTATACTGTATTAACCGCAATGAACAACAAGTAAGGTTTTCAAAATGTTTTTCTCCTCCCATCTCTGCTAGAATTCTGTTCGGGTTAAATGCCATAACTGATTCTACAACACTCTTTTCTTTTATTCTTTCGCTATGACCTACTGCCGTACAAACATACCTCTCTGTCGAAAAAGAAATATTACACTCATCAATGCCATTTTTCCCTATCCCGTCGCCTAATTCTCCTGACAATGGAGCTATCTCGTATCTGAAGATTAATTCTCCGCTAGGCGCTAATTTATAATTTGTATGGGGTAATAAAGCAAATATTAGACTATTTGTACCATGATATAGCCGTTTAAACTCCCCAGCAAACAAAGAGGTTGCCATAATTCCAAAAATGATGATACTAAGTAATACTGACTTTTTCATAACTTTCTCCCAAAAATAATACCAGATTGCCTCGTCTATACTCCTTGTTCCTCTCTAAAACGACAATGGAATACTATAATACGAAACCATGGGTATGTACCAGCATTTTGAATTTTAAATTGAATTGGTCACTCGAAATATTCTTTTGTAGAAAGATATCCCTGATTAATTGCCTCATCTCTTTCAGCAGGTGTCATATCAAACGATAAAGTTCCAACACTTTTTGTATCAATGAATATAGTTCTGTCTTCATTAGCAATAATTCTTGGACCAATATTATCCGTCAATAATGACATACAAGCGCTAGTATAGTTGCCTATATGACGAATTTCTTTTCTAGGAGGGTTGAAATAGGCATCCTTTGGGGAAAGAACAAATCCCAGGCTCTTTGCACCCATTTTATCAAAATACTCTATAGGATAATTATATGTAGTACCACCATCCACCAGTACATCATATGCTTCTTCGAAATTCTTAATGGCTTCTCCATTCTTATCAACCTTGAGAGGCATGAATATAAAGGGTATCGCCATTGAAGCGCGAATAGCACTTACTACATCCATGTTTGGAGTCGTGGAAAAAGATAGAACAGCTGTTTTGTTATATGCCATACTACACGCTACAACGTATAAGTCTTTACTTTTTACCTTACTGTTTTCAGGAATTCTTGCCTCTACTCTCCCTTTAATTTGTGCAAAAGTAATATATCCATCGTCGGTAAATCCCTGTTTTTTCAATATGCCTCTCAACAAGTTTTCGATAGCATCTCCTTTTGTCAAACCCCAAAATGCGGCTAAATCGCCAATTGCTTTCAGATAATTGACATCTTTCCATATCAGATGAAAGTCCTTCATTATTTTCAATAAAGGTATATCCGAGTCCACTAAAGAAGGCCAATCAATGTTTTTGATAATTTCATCCGCCTCTTCTGAAGAAATGCCAAGGTAACATATGAAAGCAAAAATAGAACCTGCCGAAGATCCTGCAAAACGAGACACATTTTCCAATTTTCCTGCCTCCTCAAGATATCGCAGTGTCCCCGCGTATGCTACACCTTTTGCTCCCCCTCCAGAAAGAACTATTGTATCGGGATCAAAAACTTTATTCTCAAGCAATAGATTTTCTCTCAGCGGAATATCAAGATATTCTGGATAACCGGAAAGTGAAATTGCAAAACAACATAAACTGATAGCAACTATAGTTCCGACGGAAAACTTTTTCATAGCAACTCTTTGTTGAGTTAATTAATTTTGGTTGAATTTTTATGCCGTTATTAAGATAAATACTTTTTAAAATCTTCGGGAATTGGACTCTCTATTTCAATTAATTTTCCTGTTGAGGGATGAGGGAAGCCAATATGCCAGGCATGAAGCATCTGTCTTGGTGCTTCTATGGACTGTTTCCCCCCATAAAGCTTATCTCCAAGCACCGGACATTTTTTGTAGGCAAGATGAACCCTTATCTGATGGGTTCTGCCTGTGAGGATTTCTACATCAAGCAAACTAAGATCTATTCCCTCAAATTCCCACTTCTTTACAAATCTATATATCGTAACAGCTTTTTTGCCATTCCATTTTAGAACAGCCATTTTCTGTCTGTTAATATGATGCCTGCCGATAAGAGTAGTTATCTTTTCTTCATTTTTTGGAGGAACTCCGTAAGTTAGGGCCTTGTAAATTTTCTTTATTCTTCTTGACGCAAAACTTTCCGCAAGTTTCATCCGACTTTTGATGTTTTTTGCAACAACGAGACAGCCCGAAGTTTCCTTGTCAAGTCTGTGAACTATTCCAGGCCGCGCCGAGGATAGTTCACTGGGTTCATCTTCAAGAACGGAACCAAGGAAAGAGCTGTCCCTGCCGACAAGCGCGTTAACAACCGTTCCTGTCCAATTTCCAGCGGCCGGATGGACAACAATTCCTGCAGGCTTGTCAATCACTAATAGGTCATCATCTTCGAAAAGTATGTCGAATTTAAACTCTTCAGGGTCAGGAATTGTGAATACTTTTTCTTCCGGCCACGTAATTTCTATGTCTGCACCATTAAAAACTTGAGTTTTTGCAGAAACTGCAATTCCGTTGAGCTTAACTTTGCCGTTCTTTATTAGATTCTGGAAGAAGGTTCTCGAATAATCGTGAAAAACAGAAGGTAAATATTTATCCAGCCGTTCAGAAACGGAAGATTCAACTTTTATTTTCGATACGGGATGGTTCATGGTTCGTTGTTCATGGTTAGTGGTTCGTTGTTGGTAGTTGGTAGCCTTCCTATTTTCTTCCAACAAGCTTGTGATGGATATATCCGTATATGACAATAATTACGGCAAGTCCGCCAAAGAGCCATGCATAATTTTCTTTTATCATGTCCGTTCCTCTATGCACCAGATCAGCATACGACATATCTTTCGCAATGTGCCCGAGATAGTAGCCTATGACGGTAAGAATAATACACCAAATGAAAGCGCCGAAAAGAGTAAAAAATGAAAACCTGCCAGGGTTCATTTTAGAAAGGCCTGCCGGTATTGAAATAAGGTGCCTTAACGCGGGAAGAAGCCTGCAAACAAACGTTGATATATCCCCATACTCCCTGAAGATTTCTTCCGAACGCTCAAGCAATGCTGGTTTCAGGAAAAAGTATTTTCCATACCTATATAAAATCGGACGCCCTAGCCAAAGGGAGAGATAATAATTAAAAAATGCTCCGGCAAGCGAACCGATAGTTCCTGCTAAAATAGCCGCTGCCATGTCGGGTACAGGTAATCCGAAAGAAAGAGCTCCGCGGTAAGCCAAAAACCCAGCTGGAATCATAATGACTTCGCTAGGCAAAGGAATAAAAGAACTCTCTATTGCCATAAGTATAAATATAATTACAAAGCCCCATACATGCGCGTGCGTCGCCGCAAACTCAATATGCTTAATCAAAAAATCAGTCATCTTATTTTTCCTATTTAAAATTTGTCACTAAAAACAGGGCTTTAAAATTGAGCCTGATAGGCAATTATTCAATTGCTTCTTTAAAGACAGATTGAAAAATGGCAGTTGTGATTATTAAGCAAAAGTATAACTATACACTGATTAATAGTAAATTGTTTCACTCCCTTAAAAAATCCTACTCCTCTTGCTCAACGGCTGGAGGGTTCCATCTACTATTAAGAACGTCATCTTTAGGCCAGTAAAGCCTAAGTACCATATTGAAATCATCCTCTTCCGGCGCAGGAAGCCAGTTTGATTTTTTATCCTCGCCAGGAAACTTATGCTGAATATAGATGTTCAACGAACCATCTTTATTAAATTGAAAATTATCCTTGCTGCCAATGGAATAGCGATTGATAGGATTGTCTACGAAGTACCCATTCTTGTTATACATAGTTATCGACCAGAATGCATTGACTGGAGGTAATTCGCTTTTGCCGAAGCGAATAACATATTGGTTCTTTCCGCTATAGGGTTTTCCCTTGGTACCGCTCAGCGTACCATAATAAATAGCATCCTCAGGCAGATTAGCACCCAAACCTGTGAGTGCTATAACAGCTCTTTGCAGGTAGTGAGTTTCGAATTTTCCAGTTTCATTACAGGTTTTTTGCCAGCCACCCGTCAATTTATCAGGATTAAGTGCCTTAGCAATAATCTTTTTCTGAGCAATACCTACTGCACGAACCAATCCTTTCCGTACATCCGGATTTAACTTACTAAAATCGAAATCTTGACCAGGTACAATACCAATTTGTTCGAGTTTTTTAGCCATTGCTCCGTCTAGTTTGTGAGGAGGGTTGTCTTTCAACAATTTTGCAAACAACTCGAAATATTTTTGTGCACTCATCTTGGCTACATGAAGAGGCGGAGGCGTTTTCATATCCACGTGAGGATCCACCGGCAAATTTGTAGGTGCCCTATAGAGCTTACCAAACTGACTAAGCGGCGTTGCCTTGATGCCATCCTGAATCTGATGAACATTTTTATAATCATCTACACCATTGGTTTGTACGCGCCCTAAAACCCAGCCGATATTTGTCGGTGAACATAATCGTTCAATACCCTCGGAGAGGTTCCCTTTCCATTCCGGTCCGACAATAGCAAAATTACCTGCGTTCGTACCTGTGGTTCGCGTGCCAGGCGATGCAAATACATCAGTCCACATGTCAAGCATTTGCAATAGATAGTAACGACCACTTGTATCAGGAACAGAGATCACTAATGGTTCTTTGGAGACATCAAACCAGAGCTGTGAGTACAACGTGTCAGCGTTAGGTCGCACAACAGTACAAAAAGCAGGCGAAGGGAAAGTCCGCATAAAGTAGAATTGATTCATTGGTGCAGCTATGTCGGTTACTGCAGGAGTATTTGTGCCAACTTGACGAGTGATTTCCATTATTACTATCGGATATGCATAGATATATGCCTGAATTCCAATTTCACAAGCCTGGTTCTCGGTATTCGGCGTTTCAGCAGCATTAAGAATTCCAGATACAGCTAACTGCATTATGGCGAACATAAGACAGAATAATTTAGCATTTTTATTATTCATAATCTTTCCAGCTCCTTTTAATTTATAAGTTAATCCAATTTAGATTTACATGTACTGGTCTATTATCAGGCATTTACTATAAATTATAGGGCTTGCCTTAAATCCACATTATACCCTGTTATTATCTTTCTTTGAAATAGGTTGAAGGATATTTTTAGGTTTAATAGAGCTTTTCAGTTGCAAAGTAAAATGTCATTCACTAACAGAGAAGCTACCAAGAATTTTAAAAAAAGAGCTATTATCCTTGATTGCGCGTAGTAACTCAGGTAAAGAATCATCTTCAATATTCTTAAAGAATTCTGCAAAGATATAAGTATCCGATTTTTTGGATGTCTGCAATCTTCCTATTAACCTTGTTTTTACATGGTAACCTTCAATCAAATTCTGAACATTATTTCCAGCAGTTTCTTTTGGGGTGAAATAAATTAAGGTCTTATCACCACAGGTTGGCTTTGCGGGTTTGTTTCCAATAAGCAGGAATCTCTTCCAAGTTCCTTGTTTCTCCGGATTAGTTATAATTATTTCAGAGCATATTGATAATCCTGAATCCAGAAAGTCGGGCAGAGGAGTTGTTAATAGCCCCTTTTCACTGTCCTCAAATGGAATTATGGAGTAGTAGGAAAGTGATTCTTTTACCTTTTTAAACATCTCTTTGTAGTTTTTAAGGAACAGCAGGGAAATACTTCTTCCCAGCTTTTCATAGGCGGCATACGCATGAAGGAATGGCTTGCCTTGTTTGCATATTACGGTAATCGGATGCTCTATCTGTCTTCCCCCCGACACTATTTCCGTAAATACAGACTTTACAGTATTGTTTGGAATAGCTCCATTATTAAGCTTGTCGAGAACCGAGAGTAAATGTTTTTCTCTCTCCGGAACATATATACTGTGGTTGGCCTTGAGTTTTAAATTCCCGATCTCCTTGACGTATTTATATCTCTTCATTAACAGAGAGAGAAGTTCTTCATCTATTTTGTCTATCTCTTTTCTTAAAGATTCCAAGTTCATTTTTAAATTTATAATTTCTGATTTAAAAAAGTTATAATGTCAAAAAGTTACAGGTTGAAAGTTAAAAATAACCTTTGAACTTTGAACTTTGAACATGGAACATTGATATTTTCTCCATGTAAATTCATATATAGAAATATATTATAACTCATGGTAAAAAAAATGGTTTTAACTTTAAAAACCGGGAAAAACTATATGATCCACGTTTGTGCCGCTGTAATACGCCTTAACGGTAGATATCTGGTAACCAGCAGGCCGGAAGGGAAGCACCTTGCGGGAAAATGGGAATTCCCTGGCGGCAAGCTTCATGATAATGAAAATTGTGCAGAGTGCCTTAATCGGGAGATTGTTGAAGAACTCGGTATTTCTATTGTGGTACTTGATAAAATGTTCTCAGTTACGCACGATTATCCTGAAAAAACTGTTTGTCTCGATTTTTTTAGGGCGGTTCCGGAAGATATAAAAAATTTCAAGCCAGAAGGGCTTGACGGCCAGAAAATAGCCTGGCTTTCCATAGAAAAATTTTCTTGTTATGATTTTGCCGAGGCAGATAAGCCGTTTATAAAAATGTTGACTAGCGCGCCGTGTTTAATTTAGATAAGGATACAATATAAACAAATATTAAGGAAAAATATTAAAGAAAGCAAAAAAGGAGATACTAAATGAAAAATATCACATTAAATATTTCTGTTCTGATCATAGCATGGAGTTTATTTCTAGCACCCTCTAAAATACACGCTGGCGCCGGTACCCCAATAACAATAGACGACCGAATCGTGAATTTGTTAACACATAAAAAACTATTTAAATTCCCTGAAAGCATTAAAGCACAGATAATAGAATGTATGAAAAACCTGGCGGATCTGGATATGGACGACCGCCTGGACAAAAGCCTGCTATCACCCCAAATCTCATTCAAATTCATTTGGAACGAAAAATACAAAGAAGCAGCCAAAGAAGAATTAAAGAGTTTCATGTTTGATATGATGTTAACTGTGACAAAACTACTGCCCGATACGCAAAGGATATTAATGGTTATAAAATTCTGCGAAGGTTATAATGATGAAACGAGACGTGCGGTCAAGCAATGCTCCCCGCACCAAATAATGAAAAGGTATATGCATTTGTACAAAAATGAAATGGATTATAGCGCCAGAGCATACGCTGCAGGAGTCAATACGGCAGCAAGGGAGTCGCAGGTACTCTTCCCATAGACAAAAGAAATTATGTTCCAAGACAAGCCAAAAATGATGTATGAAGATTTCTTGTAAATAACAAAAAATGCCACGACTCAACATCTGACAGTAAATATTCAACACCAATTCTTGTCTTTTCAGGCTGTTCAATCCTATTTCCCCAACAAAATACGATGAAAGCGATCCATTCAAGTAATGAATTATTTTGATTTACTGAACCGAACCTACATATTACTTTGGGCATAGCCCAATTTGCATTTGCTGTAATCCGATTTTTATTTAAACTAAAAATAAGCGACCTGTTCATCTTGAAATATGTCAGGAGAGCAAAATAATATATCTATATAATCAGTTCTAAAAAGCTAAGTGGAATGAGAGACCAAAAGTTTATGCTGAAGAGAAAACATTTGTTTAAGAATTTCGAGGTTATCTGGAGATCTATGGTAACTCACTTTTATGCTTTCGTTGAAACGCAGAATGTTGAAGACCTGCATCATCTACGCATTGAAATAAAAAAGATTTTTGCGTTAGCAGCCTTGCTTGAGTTTAGCACTGACAGCTTTGTTTTTTCTGAATGCCTTAAACCTCTTAAGGCAATATTTATGAAAGCAGGAGAAATTCGCAATATTCAGTTAGCTCTTCGGGCAATCATGCGGTACGCCGGTAAAAAATCATCATTATATGAAGTGCAGCAAGCAATATTAATAAATTTAATAAATTTGTTTTGTCTAAAAACGGATCTGTTCGCAAGAAAAATAAAAAAAGTGCATGAATCCGTTTTACCAAAAATATGCGATATCGAAAATGGCTCCATTTCTAGTTGGTTCGAAAAGGAATTACTAGCGGTAGAGATGTTTTTTGCTAAGAAATCCAGTCGGGAGAACATGCACGAAGGCAGAAAAATATTAAAGAAATTACTTTACGTTTATGAGATTTTGCACAAGCCTATTCAGGACAAATTGAGACTTAACAAACATTACCTGAACAAACTTCAGGAAGCGATAGGGAAGTGGCACGATGCTACAGTTTCAATGGTGATACTATCGCGCTCAAATGTTGCTTGTGATGAAACAGTGAAGAAGCTCTCGGACCGAAAACAAAAATTGTCAAATTTATGTTGTGCGCTATCAAAGAGTTTTTCTAAGGAATCAGTTACGCTAGTCCGACTTTAACGTTTATAGAACGTTTTTTAACCTATCTTTGTCTTTTTTTAAAATTTAATTTTTTAATAAAAATAATAGAATATTCTGTCAGAAGTCAATAATGTTATGATAAATAGTTTTTTCATATACGCTAATGTATATTTTTATCATTGAAAACAAGAATTGCTGGACACTTTGAAATTTTACATATAGATTTGAGGCAGATAAATGGCCGGAAAATGCGATAAAAACAGGATAAAAGATTTAAAAAGGAATCAGGAAAGCTTCACAAAAATCCGTTGGGGATTTGACCGCAAGGAAAAGAGAAGCAGAGGGAATAAAAAAAGAACCTGATAGTACTTTACTTGTCTAGTACATGGCAATTTGTCTTAAGTCTCTCTTTTGATTCTTTGATTATATTTTCGGCCCTTAACTTTCGCTCTTCTGATGATACAAACCTATAATGCTTACAGGCTTCATTTGACCCTTTTACCTTTGGTGATGAGTGATAAGGTGTGCTGCGGCTCTTTGGGTCGTAAACGCTTAAATAATAGTAGTTACACTCGCCATCTGTCGTATTTATAGGCTCTTGATGAGCATAGAAATACTCGCAGGTCAGACAATATTTTTCGATAGATTTTTCCATTATTTTTACCCCCACCCTTTTTATTTAAGGTAAACCTCATGCGGGAAAAAGCAATTCCAGTGAGCTTTATTATTCATTTAGTTCGCAGAAGAGGGGCGTGTCCGGCGGTATTTCATTCGTTGTCCCACTTTTTATAGGAATATTTCTCTGTGATCTCTGCATTTTTTGTGGTAAACAACCCTTTTTTCTGTAGAATGTACGGGACGAATATGAAATTACATTTTAAGAGAGTGTGGCAGTATGAAACGAAAGATAATAGAAATTGATCAGGATAAATGTAATGGGTGCGGGAAGTGCGTTAGCGCATGCCATGAAGGAGCAATACAACTGGTACACGGTAAAGCTCAACTTGTTAGCGATGTTTATTGCGACGGACTTGGCGCCTGCATAGGCAATTGTCCTGTTGATGCCATAAAGATTATAGAACGGGAGGCTGATGAATTTAACGAGGAGGTTGTTAAGGCCAAAAAGGCTGAGGAAGAAATTAAGAAAAAACATTCTCTTGCATGTGGATGTCCCGGAATGGCAATGAAGAGTTTTTCGAAACCGAACCCCAAAAGGAAGCGTCCAATTTTTGCTCCAGCTGACGATGTGCCATCAGAACTCACACAGTGGCCTATACAATTGAAGTTAGTACCAATAAATGCTCCTTATTGGAAAGATTCTTCGCTACTGGTGGCAGCTGATTGTTCAGCTTTCAGTATGGGGGCATTTCACAATAAAATGCTCAAGGATAAAAAAATAGTTATCGCATGCCCGAAGCTTGATGATACAGGCGATTATGTGGACAAACTCTCAGAGATAATCAAAGAAAATAGCCTTAATGATATTACTGTAGTTTCTATGGAAGTGCCATGCTGTGGAGGTTTGGTAGCTATTATCAAGGATGCTTTGGCTAAATCAGGGAAAAGTATTCCATTGAAACTTGTTAAATTAAGTTTAAACGGGAATATAATATAATATAATATAATATAATATAATATAATTTTCAGAAGTCGTTGTTGTATCACCTTGTAAAATCACGGCAGTCATCCATGGGGTTCACTTCTTTAGCATGGAGTTGGCATCTGTTCATGAATGGATGAGATATGTAAGACCTGCAATCTCTGCAAAATAGCTTTTTCTCATTGCTTTCAAGAAGAATCTGTTTATTGGCATTTTCTTCTCCGAGAAGGGCTGCAAGTTTATCCAGCTTCCCGTCAAGCATAGGTGCCTCTTTGACATTGTCATTGCTTATGTCGGCTATTTTTTGTTTGCATAACGAACATATCAGGATTTCTCCCTTAAAAGTCCAGCCGTCCATAAGATTTGTTTTTACCAGAAACGAGTCCATTTTGCAATGTGGACAAACTATTTCTTCACCCTGTTTCATCTTCGTTCCAGACGATTTTTGTTTTTAACATTTTTAACTACAGCCTCTTGGAAGCTATGAGTTTATTTCTTGGAATGTTTTTATAGCATACAGCGATTGCTTTTTCTAGAGCAAATTATGTATTTGTCAGGATTATACGCGAAAAAAAGAAATGAAAAGGCGCTATAAAAAACGGAGATTTTCCTGCGGTTTTATCTGCTTTGTAGAGTAAATTTGCTCATTAATTAGAACTTCCGGATTTTTATGATAAATTTTGGTTATAGATATGAAACAAAAAGCTATGACAAGACGCCGTCTATGATCTTTTCGTGGAAGAGATAATTAAATGGCAGTCAAAATTTATTAACTAATCAGGATTGAAACTTATGATGCTTGAAGATTATTTTAATGAGCAAATGTCAGGGAAAGCCGGGGATATCAAAATTGAGTTTGAAACAGGTGCGAAAATCCATGGAACGGTTATTGCTATAGACAAGAAATCTGTGTTTCTGGATATAAATTCTAAGAGTGAAGGGATAGTCAATCGCGAAGAATTCATTGACAGGGAAGGTAATCTTACTGTCAACATAGGGGATGAAGTAGACGCCTATTTTGTTTCGGACAAAGACGGAGAGATTACTCTTACTGTAAAGATGGGCGGAAAGTTTGTAGCTGGACACATGGAAGATGCCTATCGGACTGGAATTCCTGTAGAAGGGAAAGTTGCTGAAGAAAAGAAGGGCGGTTACCTTGTTAAAATGTCTGGCAAAGACGCATTTTGTCCGTACTCACAGATAGATCTCTTTCCGAGAGATCCTGCCAGCTACATCGGCAATTCGTATTCTTTCGTAATTACAGAGATGAATAAGTTCAATACTGTTCTTTCCAGAAGGAGGCTTCTTGAAAAAGAAAAAGTAAAACGGATTGAATATTTCAAGGAAACCCTTAAAGAAGGTGACTTAATTACTGGTACCGTGATCAATGTAAAAGATTTTGGCGTTTTTGTAGATTTAGATAGCTGCGAAGGTTTTATCCCCATATCAGAATTGACTTGGGGGCGCATAGAAAATCCGTCTGAAATTCTTAAGCCCGGCGATAGAGTAAAAGTTGCCGTTAAGAAACTTGATTGGGAAAATAACAAAATTACGCTGAGTTACAGGTCTGCTCAAACTTCATGGGATGATATTGCCGACAGATATCCGAGAGGAAAACTTATCAGCGCAAAAGTTACAAGGCTGGCTAATTTCGGCGCTTTCGTGGAACTAGAGAAGGGGATTGAAGGGCTAATTCACATTTCCAAGATTGACCCGGGTCGTAAAATAAGCCATCCGCGCGAATCTCTGACTGTAGGGGATGTTGTTTCTGTGGTTATTGAAGACGTAGACAAAGAGAGTCAAAGAATTTCCCTTGCTCGTGATTTCTCGGGAGAGATTCCTCTATCTGAAGGGGAAACTGTTTATGAGGAAGGTGCTATGGAAGTCGGGAATAAATTTGAAGGCACAGTTGAAGCCGTGAAATTGTTTGGCCTTTTCGTGAGAATAAGCCCGCTTGAAAAGGGGCTGCTTCATATCAGTCAAATTAGAGGAGCTGGGAATATTGCTGATTTGAGTCTGAAAATTCTTGATAAGAAATACCCTGTCGGCTCAAAAATCAATGTTATGATAAGAGAAATAACTGATGACGGGAAAATTTCTCTTGCTCTTGCAGAACATAGTGAAGGAGTGGAAGAAACGGAGTGGAAGGATTTCAAAAGGAGCAAACCTGAATCTTCTCAATTCGGGACCAGTCTTGCAGATGCATTTAATAAATTGGATATCTAGGATATCTCAATTCCAGACTTTATTTATCATGGCGATTTGAAGCTATTATAAGGCGATATGACTAATACATCAAAGTCGAGCGCGATTGAAGGTTATTTGAAACAATTCAATCCGCCATCAAATCCTGTTCTTGCGCGATTAGTTAAGGAGCACACAGAAAGAACTGATGTTATCCCGTGCATAGGAGAAGAGGCGGCTGGATTTATCTACTGGCTTGTAAGGTTGATTAAGGCTAAGGAGGTTGTTGAATTTGGTTCTTGCATAGGATATTCAACTATTGTTATCGGCGAGGCTGTAAAGGCTAACGGCGGGCACCTTACATCAATTGAAATAGCTAAAAATCACTACCGTGAAGCTGTGAGAAATGTTAGAGAGGCCGGACTTTCCGATTATGTCAGCATTGTTAATGGTGACGCAAAAGTTGAGTTTGAAAAAATGTCAGGGCCGTTTGATTTTATTATGCAAGATTCTCTGAAAGCTCTCTATCCCGTAATGATTGGTGATTGTGTAGAAAAGCTCAGGGCAGGCGGTGTAATGGTTGCTGATGATACGCTTTTTCTTCCTGTCGGTAAGCCCGAAAAAATGGCAGTTCCCATGGATGCTTACAATAAATTGATTTTTGGTGATTCCAGGCTAACCAGTACTATTGTGCCAATAGGAGATGGACTTACAGTTAGTTTTAAATGTGAAAGCAAGAGTTGAATGCTACAAATTACGAAGTAGTGTGCAAAAGAATTGTATATTGAACGACATCTTTGCTTAATACTGGATTGAATTGTTTTGGAACGGATTGTAACACTGTTTGCCATTATGATTATTCCAGTGTTAGTTCTTTATGCTTATAAAGCGGATACACAACTTTTAGATTTATTTATGTCGTTTTTCTACTTTTTTTGTAGTTTTTTAAACCAAAAACAATATAATCCTAACTGTGTTGTAGAATTATTTTAGGTTGTTTTGTTTAAATATAATAAATCATCATAGAGAGATGGTGTGTTGGTACTATAAAAAAAGGAGATACTTACAATATGGATAAGAATAGGATTGGACACGGTTTTATATACAAATTCAGTTTATACATTATAGCGTGTGCTGTGATTGTTTTACTTTTAGTTTTGATATATGACTACCGCGTAAGCGAAAACGCTATTATAGATAATATTAAAAATAATGGTGGAACTTTGGCTGCCGCCACTCTTAATGAAATTAATACCTATTTTAATACTGCTCAACAAATTCCTCAGGATATATCTAATACTCTGGAATCTTGTAATTTTACTCAGAAAGAAATGATGGGATTATTGAAGACTGCAGTAGAAAATTGCGAAGAAATTTATGGCGCTACCATTGCGTTTGAGCCCTATATGACAGGGGAAAATAAGTACTTTTTCGGACCGCATTTTTATAAACCTGATGGGAATGTAAAATATTTAGATTTTGGGACTGAAAAATATAATTACTTTACGTTGGACTGGTATACTGGTCCTAAGAAAATGAATAAAGGGGTGTGGAGCGAACCTTATTTTGCTGAAGGCAAACTCATGGTGACATATTCTGAGCCCTTTTACAAAAATATTGATGGTAAAAGGACGTTTTGCGGGGTTGTAACTTGTGACATTGATCTTCGCTGGTTAGAAAAACTTCTTGGCGATATAAAAGTTTTTAATACAGGATATGCTTTTATTCTGTCGTCTAAGGGTGTTTTTATCGGCCGGAAAAATAATGAAGCCGACCTTGGAAAAGGTATTTTTGTTGTGGCCGAGAGTCGGGGGGATGATCAACGTAGAGAACTTGGGAAAAAAATGACCAGTAACCGAGTGGGGTTCGACGAATATTACTCTTATAGTTTAGGAAAAAAGTGTTTTGTATCCTACGCGCCATTAAAAGAAACAGGTTGGTCCATAGCTGTAATAATTCCTCAAGATGAGCCCTTTTCTGACTTATACATTATCACCTGGAATATTTTTACTATAGGAGCAGGTGGTTATTTATTTATTTTGATACTTATAATCATGGCTATTTCTGGATTTTTAAGGGTAAATTTTTATATCCGGAAAAGGTAGAAAATTCTGTAACTTTTTGTTAAATAAATAGTTGGAGCAACATGTATTCGCATATGACACTTGAACTTAGCGCCAGTAACTAACACAGCCGCCGTTTACTGATAATACGTGTCTATTCTCTTATACCAGCCGTAGAGGTTTTTCTCTTCTGTGCTTTTATTTTTTGATTGATCCACGCGCTTTTTGAGAACAGTTTTTGCAGAATTTGCAAATTCGATCACAGCCTGTTTTCCAGTTCCCACTCCTTTCATGTTTTCTAGTACCTGGAGCAACCCCCAGTTTCCTGAATTCATAGTTCCGCCCCCTTTGAAATTTACATAGTCAATAAGTGCATATAAACCCATTGGCGATTGAGCCACACGATAAAACTGGTATTGTACATGTTTCTTCATTTGTGGAGTTTTTGGAGATTGAAAAACTCTCTCCACTTTTTCCTGAAACCTGGTTATAACAAATTTTGCTTGTAGGTGCATTGTATTTTTCAACAGGTCTCTCAAGTATCTCATATGAGAACTGTTGAAATCTTTATAAAAAGCATTTCTTGTCGTCCACGGACATTTGTAATTTGTTTTTTTTATCCAATTTGGAAGTTTTATTCCATTTTCTTCGTAGAAAATCAGCATCTTTGAAAAGGAATCCCCTCTTGGCCTGTCGTAATTTGTTGAATACCATATAAAATGGGCTATGCCCATTGAGGGGAATGGTTCTTTTGGGTTCCAATAAGCAAGATTTTCGGGTTTCCCAGAACACTCATTAATATAAATTCTGCAGCCGATAGCTCTTAATTCTGCATCTGATATCCTGATATTTGACGGTGTTTTTGTATTACTTGTGCTTTGTTTTTGAACCACCACATTATTATATGGTTGCATTGTTTCACTATCTGCGGCATTTTTGCAAGAGCTTAACATTGTCAAGATAGAAACGGACAGTAAAAATGATTTTATACGACTCATGGTTTGTAGTAAAATAGGGTTAAAAGATTATTGTATGCTAAAAATGACTAAAATGTCTAGTGCCTTTATAAGGTTACACAGGTCGCTTGTTAAGTCAACAACTCTATTATTTTTATGGCTGGTTTTAGTATGAAAATCTATCCTGATAATGCGGTAATAATGGCTCCTCTTGCCGGGTATACCGATCTGTCTTACAGACGGTCTTGCAGGAGGCATGGATGCTTTTATGCTTTTACGGAAATGGTGGATACCGGTTCTTTAGTTTATTCATCGAGGAATACCAGGAAATTTCTTGATAGAGGTGCTGAAGAAGAATGGCTTGGGACCCAGATTGTCGGTTGTAAGCTTAATGAAATAGAGAAGTCAATTGAAATCATAAACGAACATGATTTTAATGTTCTTGACCTTAACGTTGGATGTCCCACTCCTAAAGTAGCGAAAAAAGGAAAAGGCGCCGGTTTGGCGAAAGACCCGGAACATGTTGCGAAAATAATAGAACTAATGGTTAAGAAATCACGGGCTCCAGTCACCGCTAAAATAAGAATACAGGATACTACAGACCCTGAAAAGACCGTTTCTCTTGCGAAAAAAATAGAGGAGGCCGGGGCGCAGGCTTTAACTATCCATGGCAGGCTTCTTTCGGCAATTTATTCTGGTACTTGTTATGCGGACATTATTTCAGCAGTCAGGGAAAATCTAAAAATTCAGATAATTGCCAATGGCGGAGTGATGGACAAAGATTCATATAATAAACTTAAAGTTGACTCTGGCTGCAGCGAAATAATGATAGCTAGAGGTGCGATGGGAAATCCCTGGATTTTTGAAGAAATAAAAAATGATAAAAGCGTTATTCCTTCTACGGAAGAGTTGGCAAACGAGCTAGAGCTTCACATTGTTGAGACAATTGCATACTATGGTGAGAATTTCGGCTGCAAGCTGTGCAGAAAGTTGATTTTGGACTATCTGAAGGGGAGGGGTTTTTCAGGCGAATTTAAATCTGGAGTAGTGAAACTCTCTACGGTTGAAGAATTTAAAAATTTTATGAATGATCTCAGAAAAGGACCGACTGAACGTTATAAAAAATGGCTTAAAAAAAACTCGAATCTGCAGTTTGAGTCTTTTGTTTAAGCTGTTGATTTCTTCATTACTATGTTCTATCTTTAACACCATATGTAGAATCTGTTTGTTTAAGTCTTAATTATAGTATTTTCTTTAATTTCAATTTTAGGTGCTTTAATTGATCTCTGGAGTAATAGGAGCTGGTTCTGATTTTAAAAGAGCGTTTAAGTCGTTGGGAATTGTTTTTGGTGATATTGGTACGAGCCCGATATATACTCTCACTGTTATTTTTTTGCTTCTAAAACCTACAGAGTACAATGTTATCGCAATTTTATCTCTAATAATCTGGACTCTTGTCAGTATAGTGACAGTGAAGTATGTGTGGCTAGCCATGAGTTTAAGCCGGAGAGGGGAAGGTGGGACGGTGGTTTTATTAGAGCTTCTTATTCCTTATCTGAAGAAAGGCAGAACCCTGTCTTTTACCTATCTTCTTGCATTTCTCGGCGTTTCTCTCTTGATAGGTGACGGGATCATAACTCCATCAATTACCATATTGAGCGCAGTCGAAGGACTCAAATTTTTTCCGGGTTTTGAGGGCACAAAACAGGGGATACTTGTGATCATAGCTGCCATTATAGCTATATTTCTCCTGTGTTATCAGCGAAAGGGTACGGAAAATGTCGCTAGAACTTTTGCTCCCATAATGGTGATATGGTTTATTTCTCTCTTTTTGTATGGAGCCTATTATGTTTTTCAATCGCCATGGATTTTTAAAGCTATTAATCCTTGTCATGGTGTAAAATTCCTATTTAATCATGGGTTTCTTGGATTTTTTACGCTGTCTCAAGTCGTGTTATGCGCTACCGGAGGTGAGGCTCTTTATGCCGATATGGGGCATATGAAGCGCAAGCCTATAACCCTTGCATGGTGTTTCGTTTTTGTTACGCTAATCTTCAATTATCTTGGACAGGGTGCGTATTTATTGCAAAGCCATACTCAAAACAATATACTTTTCGGAATGGTTTTTAATCTGACGCAGGGACTCTACATTCCTTTTCTCGTGGTGAGTGTTTTTGCCAGTGTAATAGCTTCTCAATCGATGATAACAGGAATATTTTCCATAGTTTATCAGGCTATAAATGTGAGAATAATGCCGCTTTTGAAAGTTGACTACACTTCTTCTGAAATAAGGGGACAGATCTATGTAGGAGTGATTAACTGGTTCCTGCTGATATCCATTTTAATTATCCTTGTGATATTTAAGAGTTCTGCGAATTTGGCTTCTGCGTATGGGTTGGCTGTTACAGGAGCTATGTTTTTTGCAGGAATAATGATGATTATGATATTTTTTATAAAGAGGCAATATGTTAAGTTTTTTGTAACCGTTATAGTAACCGGTATTGCGGGTGTGTTTTTTGCCTCGACAATGTTTAAAATTTCTACTGGTGGGTACTGGTCAATTCTTTTGTCTCTCATTCCCCTTTCTATAATCTTGATATACACCAATGGGCAGAAAAGGCTGTTCAGTAGAATTAAGCCTGTGCCACTGGATAGATTTTTGATTAACTATAGCGAGGCATACAATGGTTTGTCAAAAATAAAAGGGTCGGCTATATTTCTTGTGGCAGATGAAAAAACCATTCCCCCTTATATCTTGCATATAATGTTCAAGAATCAGATAATTTATGAAGATAACATACTTGTTTCAATAAAAAGAAAAGAAGACCCATGGGATGTCAGCTACGGGTTTAAAGAAGATATTGCGAGTGGCCTTAGGGTGTTTGAAATAAAAATAGGTTATATGGTAGTTGAAAATATTGAGGCGATGTTTAGGGCCAAGGGGATACGTGAAAAAGCGATATTCTATGGTATCGAGGACATTGATACTAGAAATTTCATTTGGAAGATTTTTGCAATTATGAAAAGTGTTTTCCCTTCGTACGTAAAGTTCTATAATCTCCCTGTTTCAGAATTGCACGGAGTCGTTACTAGGGTTAACATGTAGAGCTCAAACATGAAATGTTTTTGACTTCGCCTCCTTGCTCTCGCAGGTGCAGTAAGTATTTAATGTGTGGCATTGCGGGGATTTAAGGCGCCTTGCTAAATCGCATGGCTAAAGAAGCCGCCCCCACGAATGAGTTTTGAATGTTGAATTCCAAATTTTGAATTGTTGTATTTAAAACTTAAAATTCAAAATTTTAACTATCTGTTCGCTTGGTTTGATGACGTATTTTGCAGAATAGTTACTAGGTGCGTAATCCATCACAGCGTGACTGACAGTGCAAAGCCTCCCTTCTCGTTCATTGCAGAAAGACGCATTGTATCGACGGTAATTAGTTTTGCAAGAATCCCTTTGATATGGAGTTTTGACCTCCTAGAAGGGAGAGAGTTCCGGCTTTAATATCTGGGTTCTGTGCGGTCTGGAACGTAACTTTGAGAGGATACCGGGTGCTGTTTACCAGATGGAAGCTGTATGCCTGTTTCAGCTTTTGAATTTTTATCGTCCATGTATAGTTTTTCTATGGCAGGCTCTAAGCCTTTTGGCATCTGCAAGCCTGTAATCCTTTTATCTTCAGTTGTCAGTATTGTTACGCTTTTTTCGTCTTTAACTTTCTTTACAACAGATTCGCCGTGTGGTGTTTTTATGTCTTGTACAATATCTTTTTCCAGCTTCTCGGATGGTTGTTGAGGGAACTCTTTTTGTTGTTTATTATTTGTATCTCTAGGATTTTGCTCAAAATTGTGGCCGCTACGCTTTTCATCTGAGGTGTTAGTATTATAGGCTTTGTTACTTGATGTTTCACCTGCTTGCTGGGGAGAATTTGTTATTGTATTTAAAGTTGTTTTAGTAGTATCTTCATTGTTGTCTTTTATGTGTGAAGGATCATTCGGCGATGTTGTGATTTGCGTTGTGTGCACTAGAGACGTGAAGGAATTCTGAGTTAAAAAAAGTGTACAAAAAGCCAACGCTACTATTCCCACTAAAAAAAACTTAATCATTTTTCCCTCTTAAAGTTAAAAACTTACACTTCATATGATTGAATAGGGTATCCAAAATTCCCCCATTTTCAACTTCTATTTGCATGGGATTTTCTAAAAAAGTTAAGATTCAGTCAGTTGTCTGTAAATAGATGCCCTAAAAGTGTATTTTATGCTGTTGCCGGGGATAAACCCTATTATGGTTATTATTGCGATGAAATCTATTATTAATGTTAGCAGAAATACTATAAAAATTCTGGAGAACTGATTGCTGGTTATATTCCAGCTTGATTTGATTGCTTTAAAGGGGTTGGCAGACTCTTCGGTGATTACAAAACCGGTAAAGTAAAATCTGATATACAGGTAACATGACAGAATGAATATTGATAGAGACAAAAACAATACTGCTAGCCATTCTGATATGACAATGATTCCTGATTGGCTTTCTTTCGAAAAATAAAGTTTGAGAACAAAAAAAGCGAAGGATACCAAAAGTGAGAGGCAAAAAGGTAAAACTTTTATAATACTTAAAAAAAGATAGCTCAATGTTAAATAATGAGATTTTTTTAAAGAGTTTTTCAGTATGTCTTTTGTATCAGTTTTACTTACCGAAATTTTTGATATTACAATTGTTACGATGTAAAGCAGGCAAAGAAGTAAAAATATAATAGTAAAACCGATAAACAGGTCTCCGATAAGTACTTGAAAGTAATGATTCGACCCTAGCGTTTGAGTTATTTCCATGAGATTGCTTCTGAGATTTACGAAAGCATCTCCTGCTGTCGCTAAATGCGACACCTCTTCTTTGAACAGATTGAATGCCTGAAAATAGGGTTTTAACAATTGAGCATCTCGTGAGTACTTCAGCAGCAGTTCCGGCAGCCATGACTGGCTAACCATAATTATCAAAGATATTCCGCATAACGGTAACCACCACTTACCGAATCCTTCAAAAGACTCTTTAAGAGAAAGCTTAATTGAAAAAGTTTTCATTTTTTATTAATTTGTGTTTTTAAAAGTTTCGGTATCTAGAACCGGCTGAATTTAGATTCCCTCCTAACATAGCGCGGTTCAATTGTCAAAGCAAAGATGTGTTGTCATTTTTAGGTTTGGTTTTAGTTTTTGCGGCGGGTAAATAAAAGTAACAAAGGTTTTTAAATTTTCTGTTATTTAGGTGAAGATAAATGTGAGATAATTTCACGAATCATCCCCGTTGAGTAAAGAAAAGAGAATAAAATTCTCAAAATCATAATTAAAAAAATAAGTACATAATTGAAAACCTACAAATCATGAAGAAAGGTAAAGCCCAGTTGGAATCTAACGTGATAGGCTGCAAATATGTTTACTTCAAGTAAGAAGTGGAAAACGAAGAAGACGTATTTTGCAAAGAATCACATAGTAATTAGGGACATATAAATTTAACAAGGAGAGAAATGAAATTATGAGCAAAGAAAAGTGCGGGTATTTTGATTACAAGAAAATGGGTAACAAGGCAATGAACTGCTGCATTTTGATATGCGTTATTACCTGCTGTTTTTTTCATACAGCTTTGGGTGATATTGTGAGTAAATTAGAGGTATATCCTGGAGTATTTAAAGAAATAACATTGCCGTATAAATACAAGTATCTTACTCCAGAAGAAATATCTAAAACTGGACTAGTATTGGAAAGATGTTACACAACACTGAAGGCAGATGACCATAATAGACAATTTGTTATAATAGGTCCTTTAAAGCCCTGTATCGGGATAGGCCTCTATTATGACCACAAAGCAGTAGTTGCTCATGTGCATTTTAGCAATGATGTCAGTGATTTTATAAATGAGGCAAAAAAAGAGTTGGGCATAAGCGGAAAAACTGATCCTAAAGAAATTTTCGGATTTATTTATACCTGCCGCACAAAAAATTACTCTGATTCCCAATTCGAAATCAGTAGCTTTTCCACATGGTCTTGGAAGAAAAAATATGAAGGCAGAACGCAAGACCAGGAAGTTGAAAAAATAAAAACAGAAATTAGGAAAAGCTTAAACATTGTTAATGAGAAACAGATAGAAACTAAAATATGCGAATCCAAGTACACGGATGAAGCAATAGGATGGTTCCCATATGCTGAGTTTTATGTCCTTGTAACGTTATCTCCAAAGGGGATGGACGTATATAACACTTGTATGCTTCATGAAGAAGTACTTTATAGTGGCTTTCAAGAGTTTGGCAAAAAGTATTCCTTCCCCAAAGTCCTACTTCCTGGGGCAAAAATGATGATATCAAGGAATTTAAGTGATCTTTCTAATGATCTCAGCAAAGATGAATTTAAGGAATTTGATGTTATACAAAAAAACACCTATGGCAAAATTCCTTTCAAACAGATGCCCGAATTACTTTCTGATATCGGCTGTCCGGGAAAAATTGATGAGGAACAATTCAAGAAGACGCTGTGCGGGTGTAGCGACATACATAGCTGTGCTAATTGTCTAAAGTCAGATAATGTATCCATGTGTAGTGGATGTAAAGAAGTTTATTATTGTTCAAGAGAATGTCAGAAGAAAGATTGGCCGAGCCACAAAGGAGAATGTAAAAAGAAATAGTAGGCACATTTTATAATATGGTTAAACTACCGCCAAGCTTGCTTGGCGGTAGTTTAATTTCGTTTTAAGATTCTGTTTTTTCTGGCTAGTATTTTAAGATTTTTTATTTGTGCGTTGATTTTTGTAACAATAAGGTCAAGCCCTACATAGTTTTCATTATTTCCGGATATGATCAGATCTGCATACTGTTTGCTTGGTGCTACAAATTGGTTGTGCATGGGCCTTACGGTTGTCAGGTACTGATTCATGACAGATTCTGGTGTTCTACCTCTTTCATGGATGTCTCTAATTACTCTTCTTGATAATCTTAGATCATCCGCTGTTTCTATATAGACCTTGATATTGCAAAGATTCCTGATTCGATCTATGGCGAAAATTAGTACGCCTTCCACAAGAATAATAGGCTTGGGCATTATCAGCTTGGTTTCTTTTTTGCGGTTGTCGCAAGTGAAATCATAAATCGGCTGTTCTATATTTTGATTTTCCTGGAGTATTTGCAGGTGTTTGACAAAAAGCTCATTATCCAGGCTTTCGGGATGGTCAAAATTCCTTATTTCCAACAGATTTTTTGGGATATCCTGCTTATTGCGGTAATAAACATCGTGTTCCATGTGTACTACGTATTCAGGATTTACTCTTTCAAGCAGCTTTCTTGTAAAAGTTGTTTTTCCGGAAGAGGTTCCTCCGCAAATACCGATAATCACAATCTTGACCTCCCTAAATCTTTTTTCGATTAAGAAACAGCATAAAGATTATACCTACAAGAAAACCTATAAGAGCAGAAACCAAAGTCAGAAGCGCTGTAGAGATCTTAAATGTATAAATCAGGAAAGTGATGGGTGTAGGAGGAATATTTTGAAAAGCAAAAATGATTAGAACTGCAAAGACTATTAAAATTACTGTAAGTTTAATTTTTTTCATAACGGCTCCATTAAAAAAATATAATTAATCGGGAGAATAGTATAACTGTTTTTTGTTGATAATTACAATCCTTTTAAGGCGATTGTCCCATAGAATGCAGGTAATTTTCTTTAAATAACTTCTGAAGTTACTGTGAATGTTTGAATCTTTGACTATTTTAAATATAACATTTAAAACAGTACTTCTAATATTTGCTGATTTTGGTAAAAATAATTGAGAAAATTTATGAACGCTGGAAAAACATTAGAAGTTTCTTGTAAGAAAAAGATTAAAGGCGCCGAAATAGTCATCAGATGTCTTGAGAAAGAAGGAATAAAGGTAATATTTGCCTATCCTGGCGGGGCATCTATGGAGTTTCACCAGGCGCTTTGCGACAGTTCGATAGAAGTCATCCTTCCCAGACACGAGCAGGGCGGAGCCTTCGCAGCCGGAGGGTATGCCAGATCTACAGGAAATGTTGGGGTATGTATGGCAACCAGCGGTCCCGGCGCCACAAATTTGATTTCGGGTATTGCAGACGCTTATATGGATTCCGTTCCTCTTGTTGCTATCACCGGGCAAATTCCGACCAAACTTATAGGAAAGAGCGCTTTTCAGGAAGTGGATGTGATAGGTGTTACCAGACCTATCGTGAAGCATAGCTATTTAGTCGTAGATGCTAAAGATTTACCCAGAATTATAAAGGAGGCTTTCTATATAGCTCAGACGGGTAGACCGGGACCAGTTGTTGTGGATGTGCCAAAAGATGTTCAGCAACAGGTTGTAGAGATGTCTGATTATCCGAAAAAGGTCAAAATAAGGGGCTATAATCCGTATCCGTTGGCTTCTGATGAAGAAATAGAATTGATACATAAGTCTATTGTGGAATGCAAGAAGCCCTGCATTTATGCCGGAGGCGGAATTATTTCTGCGAACGCTTCTAAGGAATTAACTGAATTTGCCCGAAAGTATAATATGCCTGTAGCCACTACTCTGATGGGAATAGGGGCTTTTCCTGAAGATGATCCTTTATCATTGAAATGGCTGGGAATGCATGGAACGGTTTATGCAAATAAAGCAGCCAATGAGTGTGATTTGCTTTTAGCGTTCGGAGTCAGATTTGATGACCGAGTTACGGGACCTGTTTCTACTTTTGCAGCTCATGCAAAAATAGTTCACGTAGATATAGACAGATCTGAAATTAATAAGAACAAGGAAGCTAACATCGGAATAGTCAGTGATATAAAATATGTTTTACGTAAGCTTAATGAATGGTCAGTAAAAAACGATTATAACGATTGGTTTGAGTCTATAAAGAAATGGAAAAAAAAATTCCCTTTGGCTTATAATAAAAAATCTGAGAAATTACTGCCGCAAGAAGCGATAGAAATGATATATCGCGTGAGCAAAGGAAATGCGATAATAGTTCCATGTGTAGGCCAGCACCAGATGTGGGCTGCTCAATATTTTACATACACTAGGCCTCGCCAGCTTTTAACCTCCGGCGGGCTTGGTGCTATGGGGTTTGGTTTTCCGACGTCTATCGGGGCTAAAGTCGCTAATCCTGATAAGACTGTCATATGTATTTCGGGAGACGGAAGTTTTCAGATGAATATACAGGAATTGGGAACGGTTCACGCTTATGAAGTTGATGTAAAGATAGTGATTATGAATAACCAGCACTTGGGAATGGTTGCCCAATGGGAAGACAGGTTTTATGGTAGTAAGAGAGGTAATACGGTTTTGGCGGATAAAAGAGTCCTCAGACCTTATCCGGATTTTGTTACGATAGCCAAAGGCTATCTTATACCAGGAAAAGAAGTTTATAAAAAAAGCGAACTTGAGGATGCTGTGAGAGAAATGCTTGAAACTCCAGGTTCGTTCCTCTTGGATGTTCATATAGAATACCAGGAACATGTACTTCCGATGATTCCTCCAGGAAAGAGTTATAAAGATACAATTATTGAATGATAAATTTTATATAAGGAATTAATGTTTATGGAGTTGCTAATGAATTACAAGAATTTTCATGTGATAGATCATCCTTTGGTAAAACACAAAATTACCTATATCAGAGATAAATACACATGCAAAAAGAATTTTAAAGAATTGGTAGATGAAGTTGGTATTTTTCTTGCTTATGAAGTGACGAGAGACTTCCCTTTGATAGATGTTGAAGTAGAAACTCCTCTTACCAAAACTAAAGCGCAAATACTCGCGGGAAAAAAACCTGTGTTGGTTCCAATCCTGAGGGCAGGGGTCGGGATGCTGGACGGCTTCCTGAAAATAATGCCTTCCGCAAGAATAGGGCACATAGGCATAAGCAGAAATGAAGAAACTCTTGAACCTGAAGCATACTACTGCAAGCTCCCCGTGGATGCTAGCCAGAGAACTATAATCCTTATAGACCCAATGCTAGCAACTGGTGGTTCGGCAGCAGCTGCAGCGGCACGGATTAAAGAAGAGGGTGTAAAAAGAATAAAATTTATGTGTTTGATAGCTGCTCCTGAAGGAATTAAAAAGTTTTGCGAAGCGCATCCTGATATAGAGGTTTATGCCGGCTGCCTTGATGAAAAATTGAATGAAAAGGGTTATATCCTTCCTGGATTAGGTGATGCTGGGGACAGGCTATGCGGGACAAAGCCTACGCCGTACATGCAACCTCTTGGTGTAAATTTTCTGGGGTATTAAACACATGAAATCAGCAGCAGAAGTTATTTCCAAGCTTAATCTGGTGCCTCATCCCGAGGGTGGATTTTACAGGCAGGTTTACAAAGATGTTAATGAAGTTAGTCTTGCAGACGGAAGATTAAGAAAGCTTGTAACTCATATATATTACCTCCTCAAAGATCAGCAAATAAGCAGATTTCATAAAGTGCTTCAGCCTGAGATATGGCATTTTTATGCCGGAAACGGGTTGCGAGTATATAATCTATCTCCTGATCTGGGAGTGTTAAAATATACGGATTTAGGAGTTGATGGCAATTATTATCATGTGGTGGAATCTAATTGCTGGCAGGCAGCCTCGTTATTGAGCGGTGGATTCGCTCTTGTCGGCTGCACTGTTGCTCCCGGATTTGAATTTGAGGATTTTAGTTTCTTGAAAGAATACGAGAAAGAAAGCTCTGCTTTTTTGAAAAAATATTCCGAGCTTGCTTTCTTATTATGAGACTGTTTTTACTTTCTTGTCTGCTTTGTTTTTCATAAACATTTTATGAGCATAGGCAGGGATTGAGAGGCTTATAAGAAACAAAAACATAACAAGTAGGTATATTCCATTTCCATGCTTATCATAAATTCCACGCCCTGACCCCCAAGGAATTAAAAAAAAGTAAGCGATAACTATATGAAAAGAAAATACCTGAAGCGAATGTTTGCCGAGAAAATGAACCCAGGGGATTTTAGCGCTGATGGGTATTTTCTTTAAGAGAACGCTGACAAGATAAGCGATGGAAAGAAAATTTATCACCCTTAACCATCCTAGATTATATCTTATCGTGAGGCTTGACATAAATTCAGTGTCAACAGGAATAATATGATACTTTATTAAGAAAAGTACGATAAAAATAGTAAAAGCTGAGATTATTGTAATTTTTTTATAAGGTATTAAATTGGGTAAATCACGATATTTTCTGAAGCCAAAATATACTCCCAGGAAAAAAACTAATTGCCAAGAAAAAATATTAAAACTCACAGGCGGTGCTCCCTGGAAAAATCGCTCGGCTAGATAGACTGGATCATAATATTGGCCGAGAACCCAGACAGAGACGCTTATTGATAGCGTTAAGAAATTCCACCCTCTTGAAAGAAAAATTAATATTGGCCAACTAAAAAGTATAACAACGACATAAACAGGCAGGATGTCCATGAGAGGGGGGTCGTTAACAAGCAGCATAGATGCGAAAAAATATTTTACGGGAGATATGTAAAAATAGCTAAATAAATTTCCCCAATATTTTTGAGCGAGTGGAAAGATAATCATCAATAATGGTAATCCAAGAACCATAGCGATGTGATAACAGTATATATTGAAAAATCTTTTAATTATCTTTATAGCTAGTAAGTTGTAGTTAAAAACATATCTTCCGTAAACCATGGCGAATACGAAACCTGACATAAAAATAAAACCTTCGGCGTCTGAAATAAATCCGAAAGGTTCCCATGTGTATTTAAATATCCAGCCTCCGTAATGATCTATGGCCATGGAGAGCAATAGTAGTCCTCTAATGGTGTCTATCCTATTGTCTCTTTTTACTGGAATAGAGTTGTTTTGTGTATGCAATGAGTGTATGGACATAAAATTTAGGATCCCAATTTTGAATACAATTATTAGATTAGGTGTAAGGTATATTTAAATCACGGGAAAATAAACTCAGGTAAAATTGAATTTATTGTTTTTCGCCTACGGGAAATGTTTTCCTAGACAAATATTTTTACAGTAAAGCATAAATCTCTTTCAATAGCTTTTCCGTTTCTTCCCAGCCGAGGCATTCATCTGTTATAGATATGCCGCATTTCGGTTTTTCGCCCTCTTTTACTGTTTGCTTGCCGAATAATAAATTGCTTTCCAGCATGACGCCGATGATGCTTTGTTCTCCGGCTTTCTTTTGTTTTATAACATCTAGGAGAACTGTTTTTTGTTTTAACGCCTCTTTGTTGGAATTTGCATGACTGCAATCAATAATGATATTAGGTGTTATGTTTAATTTTTTCAGCAATTCTCGGGTGTAAGCTACAAACTCTGAGGAATAGTTCGGTCCATTACTGCCGCCGCGAAGCACTATGTGAGAGTATTTGTTCCCTTTTGTGTGAAAAATCCCGCTCCTCCCATCTTCCAATAAACCTAGGAATGCGTGCTTATGCATGGCTGATTGTATTGCTTCAATTGCTGTTTTAATGCTTCCATCAGTCGTGTTTTTAAATCCTACTGGCATCGATAAGCCGCTAGCTAATTGTCTGTGTGTTTGGGATTCCGTTGTCCTCGCACCGATGGCTGCCCATGATATCAGGTCGGTAATATACTGAGCCGTTACGGGGTCGAGAATTTCTGTTGCTGTAGGCAATCCTATTTCATCTATTTTAAGAAGCAATTCTCTTGCGCTGTATAGTCCTTTTGCCATGTTGTAAGATTCGTTCAGATCAGGGTCATATATAAGTCCTTTCCAGCCGGTTGTTGTTCTCGGCTTTTCAAAGTACACTCTCATTATAAGCATCATTTTATCTTGTACAACTTTGCTCAGAGATGCTAACCTGGAAGCGTATTCTATGGCTTCGTTCGGACTGTGTATGGAACAAGGTCCTACGATAATGAGGAATCTTTTGTCTTTCCTGTTCATTATGTTATTAATTGTTTGTCTGTAGACTGCTACTGCACCAGAGGCTTTTTTAGAAAGTGGTAGTTGCGTCTTCAGTTCTAACGGAGATAGAAGAGGTTCGATTTTTGTTATATTCAGATTGTTTCTTTTCATGGGGTTATAAAAATTCCGTTTTTTTTATAAAAATAAAACGCTGAAAATAGAGCCTAGTAATGAAAAAATCAATAGCATAGGAGTCGGAATTTTACTGCTAGGACATTTGTCCGAACCGTAAATTCTATTTTTTCTTTTCGTGAGGTAGCAAATCATTGAGTTCTTTGTAAAAG
>JAJXWI010000098.1 GCA_021781705.1 bacterium
ACATAAACCTTCCCCCCGTGGTCACCCTGTGAATCATCTATACCTACTTCTTGGTCTTTAATATCAGCTAATGTCACAGATGAAGCTTGCACTCCGTCAGATTTATCCCAACATCCCTTTTTAAAATCCCAAAAACCAACACCTTGAACTATAATTTGGATATAGATATTTTTATCATCAATACGGGAGTTATTCACAAATCTTATCGGATATGAAAAGGCGAAGCTGCATACGCCACTGCAAATCAAACTTAATAAAATCAACTTAAGTGTTTTCATTTTTTAAATCCCTTATTTTTTAGAACCCTTCCGAACTCAACTAGTTGATTGTATTTTATCATTTATAGAAAGTCAATACGTCAGCAAATATTCACTTATACTAAGGTGCAATCAAAGAGCTCCTTAGTATAATATGCCTGTTATATTTGCCCAGCTTTCTAGTTTAACATAAAACTATAACATACTTATAAACAGTATATTAATTTCAATTTATGCTATGCTTGTTTTTTTTGGTGACTACAACCTTTTAGCTATAAAATATTTTCTTGCATATCTTTGGAGGATTAATATTACTTCGTATTTTCCTTAAGGATGGAAGAAAGTTTTATGATAGCATCCGAAGTTGAAGTTTTTCCAATACATGAACCTATGGTGTAAGAATATCTGAAACTATCAGAAGTTACAGTGCTCAAAAAAAGTTTAAATGCAATACTTTTCAATATCTCTCCGGGCATACATTCCCTATGCTCTCCATCTGTAGAAGCAATAAGTTCCCAGTCATTCGGAATAATCACATATCCGTCATAACAAAAGACACCGAACCCTTGTTTGACTTTGACTATTTTTGCCTTTTTGCCGGACTCAAGGAGCAGCTTATATACCAGTGCTGAAAGAACCGCTTCAGTTCCGATTTTAGATTCAAGCACCGGACCTATGCAATAAAATTCGGCATCAATATCACCCTTAATAGGAATAACAAACCCCCTTGACTTCATAAATAAAGAAACGGCCCGAGCTGAAAAATCGCAATTTGCCTTAAATTCGTCAAGCAACGCCCAGAAAAGTTCATTTATATTCTCCTTAATATCTCTGTCAAACCAAAGCATGTGAATTTCAAGAAGTCCATTCCAAAGCCCGCTGTGAACATTATTCAGTCTTCTTGAAAGCATTTCTCTCAATTCCCTTACCCTAGCAACAGCCTGGATCTGATGAATCCTCTTTCTCAAAAGAACATTCGGACTTTCCTGAAATCTTTTTATCAGAAATCCAGCCTCTTTTCCATATTTAAGCAGCTCGCTTAACGCACTGGAAGCTATTTTCTGGTTCTCGTCTTCCAGCAAGGCAATCAACGATTTTATTCTTCTAAAGTTCATTTGCTTAATTTTATGATATTAAGGCTGCGGCCTTATATTACTTAGCAGGGAATTTTCCGGCAAGCGCATCTTTTGCTATCTTCTTAGCATCCTCGGCAAAATCCATTCTTGCCATCCATGAAAGAAAATTAGGATTCTGAGCGGCTATATCTTTTAACAAAATCCCTTTGTTCTTTCCGAATGCAACGATGGCTTCGTTATTGTCATTCCATTTAAATTTTCCAGTGCTGTCTATCCATTTCGGATCGGATGGGTTGCAAAAATCATGCAGTTCGTCAATATTTTTCGGAAGTTTGGAATATTTTTCAAGTTCGGCATCCAAAACTGCAATAGTAGCCAACACATCAGCCTCAGCGCTATGAGCATCTTCCAAGTTCTTGCCACAGAAAAAACTATACGCTGCGCTCAAAGTTCTTGGCTCCATCTTGTGAAATATGGTCTGAGCGTCTATGAGCTTTCTTCCTTCTATGGAAAAATTATACCCTGCCCTTTTAAATTCATTGCAAAGAAGAGGGATATCAAAACGGATAACATTATATCCGGCAATGTCGCAATTCTCGAAATAAAGATTAAGGGACGCTGCTATTGCGCTGAAAGAAGGTTCATTTGCAACATCCTCATCCCTGATCCCGTGGATCTCCGTGGTTTCGGCAGGAATTGGGATCCCCGGATTAATCCTTCTTGTCTTAATCTCGCTCTCTCCGCCCGGCATCAGTTTAGCTACGCATATTTCAACGATTCTATCGACCTGCGGATTCGTTCCAGTAGATTCAAGATCAAAAAACACTATAGGTCTTGGGATCTTCAAATTATGCAGTTTTGTCATTTATATTTCTCTTTTAGTTTAGGGATAAAATTCAACAGTTCTTATGATATAGTCATAAATCTGAAAATCTAATGACATAAGAAATTATCTAAATAAACTTTCACAATAGCAACCATCAAACACAAATGGCTTTTTGCCTTTTCAAATGGTCCAAGACCACAATAGCGGCCATAGCTTCTACTACAGGTACGATTCTGGGGCAAATACAAGAATCATGACGCCCCTCGGTTTTACAGACTACTTCATTGCCGTTTATATCTATGGTTTTTTGTTCTGACAAAATAGATGCTGTAGGTTTTACAGCGATACGGAAGAGAATCTCTTCGCCTGTGGATATTCCCCCAAGTATTCCTCCCGCATTATTTGAAAGGAATCCATTTTTACCCATCTGGTCATTATTCTCTTTCCCCGTAACATCTGCGGATTTAAAGCCAAGCCCAAATTCAATGCCTTTTACGGAGCCTATTGAGAGCATGGCTTTGGCAATATCTGCATCAAGCTTATCAAAAACAGGTTCACCTAGGCCCGCCGGAACTCCTGAAATTTTACATTCCACGACACCGCCTGCGCTGTTCCCGTCCTCCTTAAGTCTGAGAATTCTTTCTACGATTGTTTTTGCGGCTTTTGAGTCGCATGCTTTTACAATGTTTTTCTCAATTTCGAATAAGTCGCAGTCAATGCACTCAACTCCTGTGGCTTTAGTTACATACGCACTGATTTTAATTCCTGTTTTTAACAGAATTTTTTTTGCTATTGCTCCCGCGGCTACTCTTGCGGCGGTTTCTCTGCCTGATGACCTGCCGCCGCCTCGATGATCTCTGATCCCATACTTTTTGTAATATGTGTAATCGGCATGTCCGGGACGGAATAGTTTTTTTACATTCTCATAAGATTCTGAATTTGCATCTTCATTGAAGATTATCATGGTCAGAGGTGTTCCTGCCGCTTTGCCTTCAAAAATTCCAGACACTATATGAACAATGTCACTCTCTTTTCTTGAAGTAGAAACTTCAGATTGCCCCGGCTTCCTTTTGTCCATCTCTTTCTGGATATCGGACTCTGATAAATCTAGTCCGGGAGTAACTCCCTCTACTATAACGCCCACAGCCTTTCCGTGAGACTCTCCGAAAGTCGTAATCCTAAATTCTGTTCCAAATATATTTCCTGGCATATGCTATCTCAATCTTTATAGACTGCAGACTATAGACAGTAGACTGGATTTTTTTACCACGAACCACCACCTACGAACCATGAACGATCAACCATGAACTATTTCTGGTTCAGTATTCCGCCTGCGATAATGATTTTTATATCTTCTTCGTTTAAATTATGTTTTAACTTAAGAGCATCAGAGCTTCCATCCTGCTTTATCAACATTGCGGTAACGATATTTCCGGAACGCAGCTGGATCGCTGTATTTTCTATCAAGATTGAGTCATTTTCTTCTATTTTTTGATAGTCGTCCGAATTTTCAAAAAACAGTGGAATAATGCCGAAATTAATCAAGTTTGCTGTATGTATGCGCTCCATAGAGATGGCTATTACAGCTTTTATTCCAAGATACATCGGACATATAGCGGCATGCTCCCTTGAGGATCCCTGTCCGTAACTCTCCTCCGCAACAATTACCCCGCACTTACCTGATTTTTTCAAAAGTTCAGCTCGTTCAGCAAAGGACGGTTGTCCTTCCTTGTTGAAACACTCAAAAACAACTTTTGAATAGGTCGGAATATTGCTTCTGTGTTTCAAATGTTTTCCTGCGGGCATGATATGATCAGTTGTTATTTTACTCCCGACTTTAATCACCACTTTTCCGTCTACTTTTTCAGGCAGAGGCGTGTTGAATGGAGGATTGCCAAGAGTAGGTTTTCTTATAATCGAAACTTTTGCAACATCTTCGGCAGAAAGAGGAGAGATTATCATATTGTCATTTATCAAAAACATTGAAGGCATTTCAATTTCAGGTATTTTAATGTCAATGTCTCTGGGGTCTGTTATTTCTCCTGTTAATGCGGAAGCTACAGCTACGGCAGGGCTTACAAGATAAGCTTGATCCTTGTTGGTGCCTGTTCTTCCGGCGAAATTACGATTAAAAGTTCTGAGCGAAACGGTTTCATCAGCAGGACTCAAACCCTGTCCTATACACGGCCCGCATGCAGACTCCAATATTCTTGCTCCTGCAGAAATTATATTTGCAAGGGATCCGTTTTTTGCCATCATTTCCATAACTTGCCGACTCCCCGGAGCAATGGATAAAGAAACATTTTCATTTACTTTTCTACCTTTAAGTACAAATGATACAAGCGAAAGATCCAGGTATGAACTATTTGTGCACGAACCGATTATCACTTGGTCAACTTTTACACCTTTCAATTCTCTGATTTTTTTGATATTATCAGGACTTGAAGGACAGGCGGCAAGAGGTTCAAGGGATGATAGGTTTATTTCTATGATGCGGTCATATTGTGCATCCTTATTGCATTCGATTTTTGTCCAGCAGCTTCCTCTTCCTTGGGCTTCCAGGAATCTTTTTGTAGTCTCATCAGAAGGAAAAATTGATGTTGTAACACCCAATTCTGCTCCCATATTTGTTATCGTAGCTCGCTCAGGAACGGAAAGAGTTTTTACCCCTTCTCCAAAGTATTCAATAATCGTGCCGACGTTTCCTTTTGTTGTAAGTATTTCAAGAACTTTAAGAATCACATCTTTGGCGGTTACACATGGAGAAAGTCTTCCGCCTAGCTTTATTCCTGTTATTTTGGGATAGGACAATCTGAATGGTTTTCCTGCCATCGCAAGGGCTACATCAAGCCCGCCCGCACCGATAGAGAGCATTCCTATTCCTCCGTTGGTTGGAGTATGAGAGTCTGAGCCAAGAAGAGTTTTTCCCGGGATCCCAAACCTTTCCAGGTGTACTTGATGACAAATTCCATTCCCTGGTCTTGAAAAATAAATCCCCTTAGCGGCGGCTATAGTTTGAAGATAAAGATGATCGTTTCTGTTTTCAGGTCCGTTCTGCTGTGTATTGTGGTCTATGTAAGAAACTGATAGTTCAGTTTTTACGCTTTCTATATTCATAGCCTCCAGCTCGAGATAAGCCATTGTTCCAGTCGCATCCTGTGTAAGCGTCTGGTCTATTTTTATTCCTATTGAGCCTCCTTCTTTTTGTTCGCCGCTGACTATGTGTGAATCGAGTATTTTTTGAGTGACAGTGCCTATTGCCATATTTAAACTCCTATTTTAGTAGCGGGGGATTATTTGTTTTTGTTTATGAGTATTATCGCGTATATTCCGAGTCCCATCGTAGGCAAAACTCCCGCGATAAAAGTAGGAATAAATCCTTTGTTGCCTAAAACAACGAATATCTGTGAGAGTACCATGTAGATGACTACTACAGATACTGCAGACATTATTGATGTTACAACTCCTCTTCTTGCGTTTCTCCCGGCGATAGGAAGCCCTATCATAACTGCAAATAGGCAGACCCACGGGAATGCGTACCTAGAATACAGTTCGGTTTTGAGCGTGTTCTTTGAGACAGGGTCGAGCTCTTTTGATATTTCAAGCCTGCGAAGGATATCTGTAGTAGTTACCTGGTCTGGTGTCTTCCTAGTAGTTACTAAATCATCTGGGATTTCTACTACATCTCCAAGATCTTTGAAACTCGGGTTTGCTTCATCAAGTAATGCAAACTTTTTGCTTATAGGAACTATGAAATTCTTAGTGTTGACGTCCTTATCAGTTTTTTGGTTAGTGGTGTAGTCGTTAACCAGCGAAATAGTTTTGTAATTTACTATTGAGGTATTGTAAAATTTCCAGCCTTCATTTGGATACCAAGTTCCTTTGTCAGCATATAATTCTAGTATCATGTTGCCTTGAATATCATTTTTTTTAATTTGAATATTTTTTAACTCATTTTCATTCTCAAATTCCTTTACAATCCATGTTCTCAAATTGTCGGGGCTTCGATACATCAGCATTTTCGTCATTTTCTTGAAGTAATCAGGGTCACCAATTGATTTTAACAGAATTTCTGCCTTCATGTTGCAGTTTGGAACAAAGCTTGCATTGAACCAAAAATTCACCCCTGTTACTAAAAAGCCGATTAAATACATAGACATGCCGCATCGGGTAAGAGAGATTCCAGAAGATCTCATGGCCGTTATTTCATTTGACATTCCCATTTTTGCCATAGTGTAAAGACAGGCAAGAAGCAAAGATATTGGAAGTATGAACCTGACATTTCCGGGTTGTTTTAGAAGAAAGTAGTGCATTCCTTCCCATACGGTAGAGTGTCCGAGAAAGTCTCCCAGATTATTTATCATATCGCTAATCTGAAATAGCGTGCAGAAAGCCAGAATACAGCAGGAGTAGATTACCATATACTCTCTGAATATATAGAGGTCAATAGTTTTCATGAACAGAAAAGTTCGTTTTGACCTCTTTTCAAAAATTTTATCCAAATTACTAGTTCTTCTTGTTTTTTCTCTCATAATCTTAACACACAGTATGAAAATTGAAATTTTGTGCATAGCCGATGACTGGGCTAAGACCTAAAACTATATAATAACCCTTGTAGGATAACAAGCAACAAGTAGAAGTTCAGTACTATTTATCTAAATCTTCGGATCGAAACAATGAAGGCTCCCTTTTATCTTCTATCAAAAGCAATTTTTATAGTATTTAAGGAAGATTTTTATACGTATATTACTTGTCATAACTTTAAGATGCACTTATGATATGGCGCTAGGCTTATTAATATGTTTTTTCTAGAGATTTAAAGGAGTTGGCATGCGCACAGTTAAAAACTTTCTTTTTTCGGCTTGTTTTACAGCAATTATAATTTTATTCCCATCGCTTTTTGCGGACGCAGTTACAGGTACGGGAAGTAACGTTTCTACTGCACCCTCAACCGAAACAGCAACCGGTATAACGAGCGCCTCTTCTACCTTTGACCGTGAAGGGTATCAGTCAAAAAAACGTATCATAGGTTTGGATTTTTTTGATTCAGTAAGAGGTGCTGATGTACTAGACTTCTCAAAAAGCAATGCTGTACAACCTGATTACATTATAAAGAACGGAGACGAAATAGTTATTGATATCTGGGGAGAT
>JAJXWI010000099.1 GCA_021781705.1 bacterium
TGGAAAACATGGAAAGACTGTACTTCTGTAAAAATGCTTATAGCAGACTTAAGCCAGTTGTGGCTTTTACTTGATGAAAATGGCAAAAAAAATAATATTTTGAGAATTATTCAGCAATCATTAATTATAACTACTTTTTCGTTTCTCTTTGGTCATACATTTGTTTTGTTGCGATTTCATTAAATGATTTTTTTTAGAAGCAATCCTTTTCTTATACTCATCTGAACTCATAATTTTTCTGATGTCTATAATCTTTTCTGTAAATTCAATTCCATCTAAATGGTCATATTCATGTTGAATAACACGACTAAGAAGACCGTTTGCAGTAAATTTGAATTTGTTACCTTTTTCATCAAAAGCCTGAATATTGATTTTTTTAGGACGCTTAATAGGTGCAAAAAGTTTTCCATAAGCAACGCTCCCACAACCTTCATAAATAATGATTTCTTGCTTAGATTTCAAAATAATTTCCGGGTTGATATATATCCTTAATTTATCAATATCTTTTGGAGTTCTAAACTTAGTTTTCCTAACTTCTGTTACAAATATTCTAAACTTTTTACCAATTTGAGAAGAAGCCATACCGATTAAATCATGATAACGCATAGAATCAACAAGGTTTTTGATAGTATTTTGAACCTCTTTTGAAGCAAAGTTGGAAACAATTTTAGATTTTTTGGCTAAAAGGGGATTGCCAACTTGTACTATCTTTTTAATAATCATAATTTCTTCAAGTCTGTTAAGCTCTGAATTAATGATAGTATAGGAGAAAAAGAAGGACTTATCCTATAATATTTTCGTTTAAATAGTTAATGTGTTGTAAGAATTCACTAAAGTATATATTACTTATTAAATTATTTTTTTTAACATGGAATTCGGAATTTGTAAATAGAGCCTTCTTGCAAATGCAGAAAATGATGAAACTTAAACTATAAATTTAGCATAAAAAATAAAAAGCCCTGAAACTCAGAGCCTTCTATTTAAAGAAAATATTAAAGCTTAATTACTTGCCTACTGGGCACTTCAAGCTGTCAAAAGTTTTCTTGTTGATGAACTTTGTAAGATTTGTCTCGTCGTTGTCTTTAGCTCTTACCGCATAGCGTTCTTGTACGCCTTTTGTTGTTTTCTTCTTGTAAATGACTTTGTGGCATTTACCTTCGTCTACAGTCACAGAATCACGTTTTTTTACATTGTAAAATTTTACACCTGCCATTTTCTCCACCTTTCTTTAAAGTTTTTTTTGTTAATGGTTTGAGCGTAAACCAGCCTCTGTCTGCTAATATTATTATAATAACAGCCAAAGTCAACAGACTTTTTTAATATTTTTTGCAACTTTATTGGTTTTTTGAGTACGGTTTATATTTTCTTTGAGTCTATTTTTGCAGCATTCACTGCGCTTTATATGCTTTATATTCTAAATAACTGACGGAAATTAACGACAAATTGCTGGAATTATGTTGATTTTTTCTGAATCTAGTGCGATACTTAGGACTCGAAAACAACAAGATCAGTAAATTTTTTAACCAAAAGAGGGAAAGAAATATATTATGGAACGAGTTAGATCTTTAATAGTTAAGCTGTCTTTATGTGCAGCAGTGATTTTTAGTGCAAATTATGCAGTCGCCGGTTTTATGCAAGGGTGGATGCAGCCGTTCAAGGGGCCCGGTCAGAACATATCGACTCTGATCGTGACTGGGAACTATTCAAAGTCAAGGATATTAGCAGAGCTTATTCAGAAAAATAATGGTCAGCCTATGCTTCTTGTTCCTTTTGCTAGCGCTAACAGCAGTCAGGATATTTTCTTTGTTCCTCCTCAAAAAAGTGGCAAGGCATTAAGGGTTCCCTACACTGAAATGACAAATTTCATTAATTTTCTTAACCCCAAGATGGTACTAGTTCTTGGCGGTCCTGATTATGTTCCAGATGCTTACTATAAGATGATTTCAGATAATAGGCCAATAGTTAGAGTAAATGGGGCTGATTGGTATAAGAATGCTGACACTGTCGGCACTATGTTAAACCTCTCTAACGTTCCTGGCGATTACAAGAAGCTTTTAGAACAGCTTCAGAGTGATACAAATTATCAGAGAGCTGCTCCTAAGACGCCAGAACATGTAGCTCAACCTATAGTAGAAGCTCCAACACCGGTCATTGAAAAACCAGTGGTAGTAGAAGTAGAAGAAGTTGCTCCAGTTAAGGTTGTTGAAAAACCGAAAGTAATTGATGCTTCTGAAAAGTAATATTAAGAATTCAGTTATGAATATTCAGCCCCTGTTAAATAAGGGGCTTTTTAATTGGTATTGATATGAGTTTTTATAACATCTTTAAATATAGTTTAAAGTATTGTTTAAGAGACCCGTTATATTTTGTCGTATTAATTTTATCTTTAGTGTTGATCGAGCTATTTCCTTTGTTGGCTGTTTTTGCATTCAACGAACAGATAAAAATGGTTTTTGACAGTTCAATGGCGCTCATATTGACTTTTTCATTTTTGCTTGCAATACTGCTGGCTGACACTCTTGTTTATAAAGAAATTTCCAGCGGAAATATTATGGTTTTGCTGTCGAAGCCTGTCGAGAAACATATTTTTTTGCTAGGAAAGCTGGCTGGGCTGCTTTTTTCTTTGCTTATTTATATCATAATTTGCTGTGTCGCGACTCTTATTTCCTGTTACGTTGCCATTGATCAGTTTAATCTTAATTTTTCAGTGTTTTATATTTATTATGCCCTAATCTTTATTGCCACTGGAATTGGAGTGCTAAAAAATTTCTTGTGCAGAACATCCTTCATTCCTGCAACGGTAATAGCAATTCTGTTATTTCTGGGGCTACAGATTGGATATTTATTTATTACGGGTTCCGATTTTTTTGCCTACAACGGATTTAATCTTTTAACACTGATAAAGGCTATGTTTCTGATAATTCCGGCTGTTTGTGTCATGAGTGCAATTTCGATTTTTATATCAACCCGGTTTGGCTTGATGGTCAATATGATAATCTGTTTTTCAATGTTTATTCTTGGACTCATTTCAGATTATTTATTCGGGGGATATGTTGAAAACGGCAGCATATTTTTCAACTTTTTATATGCAGTGGTTCCGAACTGGCAGTTTTTTTGGGTAATAGATGCGGCTACTTCGGGGTTAAGTATTTCTCTCTCTTATTTGTTGTGGTGCTTCATTTATAGTATGACTTATGTTGTATTTTGCAGCTGTCTGGCATTTATTTCTTTGGGTAGAATTGAGCTGGCCGGAAGAGTTATGGAATAGATTAATTTTTACTGGAGTATTTATTAAATGGGTAAAGAGGTATTAAGCGTTATCATTCCTGTTTACAATGAAGAAAAAACAGTATCTAAAGTAATAGATGAAGTACTCTCTTCAGATGTTGTGGGAGAAGTGATAGTTATAGATGATGCGTCAGGAGATAATAGTGTTGGCCTTCTTGAATGTTACTCCGGAAATTCGAAAGTGAAATTATTAAGGCAGGAAAAAAACAAAGGCAAGGGCGCTGCTATAAGAAGAGGGATAGAAGAGGCTTCATATCCTTTAGTTATTATTCAAGATGCTGATCTTGAATATTCTCCAAAAGATTATCCGGATATAATTGCTCCAATACTTTCAGGCAAAGCGGATGTTGTTTATGGTTCTAGATTTCAAGGCGGGCCCGGGCGTGTTTTGTATTTTAAGCACCAACTAGGCAATAAACTTATAACTTTTTTGTCCAACCTTTTTTCTGACCTTAATTTTACTGATATAGAAACTTGCTATAAGGCTTTTAGAAGAGAAGTGATACAAAACATCATTTTAGAATCTGATAGATTTGGGATAGAAGTGGAGATAACTGCCAAGCTTGCCAAAGCTAAAATATTGAGAATTTACGAGGTTCCTATTTCGTATAATGGACGCACTTATGCCGACGGGAAAAAAATAACCTGGAAAGATGGGGTTGCCGCCTTATGGCACGTAATTAAATTTAATTTATTCAGAACCCCGTCGTCTTATTTTAAGTCTGATTGGCAGAGTGTCCTGAAAACGAACCGGTAAATGTCAGACATGATGAAAAAAAAACTTTTTAGCGGATTAGATTATTCAGGCAGACGCATAGAAAATTGCGGAAGATTTGAGGTTGTTCTGCCCAAAGTATTCGGTTTTTGCGGTGGCGTTATCCATGCCCTAAAATTGTTGGAAGAAACCATTATTGCCAATCCTGAAAAAAAGTTGTTCCTGCTTGGCGAAATTATACATAACACTAATGTTAATGAATATTTTCAGTCAAATGGTGTTAATATTATTCCTCATAATGCAATGGAAAAGGTTTTTTCTGTCGCCTCAGCAGATGATATTATTGTTATTCCCGCGTTCGGCATCAGGGCTGATCTTGAGGCAAGAATAAGAAATCGCTTTAAAACAGTTATCGACACTACCTGTAAAGACGTAAAAAGGGTTTGGGAATTTGTCAGGGAAGAATCCAACAAAGGAGCAACAATATTAATCCATGGCCATCCTTATCATCCTGAAGTTGAAGCGACTATATCAAGAGCCTCTTCCAGTTCGATGGTAGTTGTTATATCCAATTTAAAAGAGGCAGGACTGTTAGCTGATTTTTTTAGGGGGCGAAAATCATTGCTCGAAATACCTAAAGAAATACATGTGATAAATGGTGAAAAATTTAATGGTGACAGAATTGCCATGGCAAATCAGACAACTATGCTTTTTAATGAAACCGTTGATATAGAAGCAGCACTAAGAAAAACTTTCGAGCATCTCGGCGGTACTTTTGTTGCATGTCAGACTATTTGCAAGGCTACTTATAACAGGCAAACCTCTGCAATACAGCTTCTGGAAAAAGAACATCCTGATATTGTTTTTGTAGTCGGAGGTTACGGAAGCAGTAATACTAATAATCTTTACTTTCTGGCTAATAAAGCATATCCGACTTTTTACATTAAGGACTCTTCTTCAATAAAAGAAGATACTCTGGAACATTATCTTCCCTCAAAAAATACGACGATTTTTACTCCTTTACCCGACATTTTTTCGTCTGTTAAGAAAATTGCGATACTGGCCGGCGCTTCATGTCCCGTTGGAATAGTGAATAGTCTGGTGGAACGATTAAAGAGTATCTAAATATAATATGGTACGTTTTATTTCTCTGTTTTTTATGGAGTAGATGATGGAAAATAGTTTTCTATCTCTTCAGTCGAAAGATTATTTTTCTCGATTGCGTTTTTCAATTCAGCAAAAGATGATTCTTTAAGATGTCGTACTGGCGGTATAATTACAGCAACCAAGATTTCTTCCTTAGCTCCGTCGATGCTTTTTGAAATTGTTCCACGATCAAGGTCTGCAATGCCTATGTTACTGTAATTTCCGACTTTTGCTATCATGGTCGTGGAGCATTCTTTAGATTCAAACTTAGTTTTTGATGAGCTATGTAAATGAACGGGCAAAGTCCTTTGGGCCCCACGCCAATACTCACATGCAGCATTAAGAATTTCTTCCTTAGTTCCGTTGATTACTTTATGATCAATGTATGCGAAATCTACTTTATTGCGAGTGCCGGATTTTGCCATTATAATGCGTTCGCTAGATTCAACCTCAGCTTTTGATGAGCCTTCTACGGCAACAATCGAAATCCATCGGGGTCCCAAACAATATACAGCGCCATACATGATCTTTGCTATTATTTCGTCTTCTCCTGACGCACGCATCGCATGGTAAAACGCCTTATGTGTTGTGTACCAAAGCCGATCTTTCTTATCGCAGGCTACGTCGTGGATTACTGAGGCGTTTCTGTACTTCCCCTCAAATGGTCCGCCAATAATTGGCCAGGCAATCTTCGGAATGGAAGCGCCATCTACTATCGATCCCGCAGGGGCATCCCATATTTCATTGGAGGGATCAATATATTGAAGCGGCTTAACAAGCTTCATTTTACGTCCATCATCCATCCATTCGGTAACGACAGACCCTGAAAAATATCCCCATGATTGAATTGGCTTGGTTTGACACGCAGTGAACGCCAGGACTATAAGCGAGCAGAATAATTTATTCATTTTATTTGTATTCATAATTCCACTATTCTTTTGAGACAAATTGTAAAGTAACTAACAGCAAGTTTCCAGTCATATATTTTGGATATTTTTTTTAGCTGTGTTCTATAAAGCCAAGTAGATTTAAGTTAGAATAATCGGGGAAAGTAGGTTGTCAAAAAGGAAACGTAAAAATTTTCAAAAGGTATATAACACCAAACACTATGAGTAACACCTATCAGATTAAGACAATGGGGCGTAAAGACTTAGATATCGCTGTAGAGTGGATAGCAAAAGAAGGATGGAATCCTGGGCTTAATGACGCAGACGCTTTTTATGAAACAGATCCTGATGGTTATTTCATGGGTTTTTTAGGGAGTGAACCAATCTCATGTATTTCTGCCGTTTCCTATGGATGGAAGTTTGGATTTCTAGGCTTTTATATCACGAAGCCAGAATACCGGGGAAAAGGATACGGTATTCAAGTTTGGAATAAAGCAATAGATTACTTAGGGAATCAAAATATTGGCTTGGATGGAGTTGTGGCTCAACAAGAAAATTACAAAAAATCTGGGTTCAAACTTGCGTATCATAGTATTCGTTATGAGGGGAAATGGATTTCGAAATCTAAATATAGTTCAGCAAATATAGTTGAGATTTCAAAGATTCCATTTGAACAGCTCGTTAAATATGATAGTCAACTTTTTCCAGCTACGCGTCCAGAGTTTCTTCGCCTATGGATTAAGCAACCAAAATGCTTAGCTATTGGATTTCTTAAAAATAACAAGTTGCAGGGGTATGGGATGGTTCGTAAATGCAGAACTGGCTTCAAAATTGGGCCATTATTTGCTGATAATGAAAGTATTGCAGCTCAACTTTTCAACAACTTAAGAAAGTTTGTTGATGATGAAACTCCAGTGTTTCTTGACATACCAGAAGTAAATAAAGCGGCAGTTACTCTTGTTGAAAAATATCAAATGAAACCAATGTTTGAAACGGCAAGAATGTACACAAAAAGAGTGCCCGAAATTGAGCTAAATAAAATTTTTGGAGTTACAACTTTTGAACTTGGATGAAAGAAAAACCAACATTGCTGCTATGTATTCAGGGTTCTTCTAATAATTGTTTTTTAATTCACTTAATTGATTAATACTCACAAATATATGATATATTATTAATAGGTAATGTGTTATATAACTTATGGGGCAT
>JAJXWI010000100.1 GCA_021781705.1 bacterium
GGTTTTTGGGATTTTTAAAAAGGGATGTTGGGATAAATCTGACGGAGTGCAAGCTTCATCTGTGACATTAGCTGATATTAAAGACCAAGAAGTAGGTATAGATGATTCACAGGGTGACCACGGGGGGAAGGTTTATGTTAGTTTTGGCGGGCCTACCGACACTAAAATGGTCGGGGATCAATATTATTCGCCAATCCCTGCTACTTCATTCAAACAAAAAAATATAGTATTCGATAGTATAGAGATAGGATTAGCTTCGTATGCTATAATAAACCAAACATCTGTTGATTTTGTTGCGCTTCCTTTAGGGTTTCAAGTAGATGGAAAACCGCAGAGAGGCTTTAATTGTACCAGATCCGGATTGATGGATGCCATGAAGACTGCATTAGAAGGAACTGATTTTAAGAGTTTGCTCTTTTATCAGAATGATGCGATCACTGCAGTTAATAATCCCACACACTTAGGGCAGACTACAATAATAGACGATGAGATAAAAAAGGCGATTCCCCCCAAGTCCAACCTTAAAGTTGCTACTAGCGACGGCGTAATGAGTTACTTTACAACCGACAGCGAAGGGCATATCAACTATAAAAACATAACTATACCTTTCTCTGCTTTTACGTCTCAGCGTGTTTTCTGTAATTCTCCTGAAGACTCAAGCCAGGCTAATCCGGATAATATATTTGGTGCAGTATCCGCGTACATTTTAAGAGGAGTAGATCTGCAGGCTAGCAACCCGGATGATAAAAGGTTTTCAGACTATAAGAGTTTTTCATATCTTGCTGATCCTTATGCAAAAATAATACATGATAATTGCATTGATAACAGAGGATATGCTTTTGGGTATGATGACACTGGAGCCATGGATTTTTCCAGCAGTGAACCTAGAAACGGCCAGGGCTTTACAATATTTATTAATGATTGTAAGGACTTGCAAGATATACTTCAATTACAATAATTTTTACTGCAATATTATCTCGAAACAGGCGTTGGTAAAATCGGTTCAATTATAATACTGACTTGTTTTCTGTGTTTAAGAGCGGCTTTTGGGTAAAATGAGCGTACGGATATGAAAATTTTAGCCGTTCTTATTTTGTTATGGGGCGATAGGGGATTAGTTTGGGAAAAATGAAAACAATAATAAAAAACTGCAAGTTAGTTTCTCCGGGAATTGAGGCGGAGAATGTTTCGATAGTAATAGAAAACGATAAAATAAAAACAGTACATGACGGAAAAGAGTGCGGGACTGAAAAATTTGATAAGGTAGTTGATGGTACCGGGTTGACGGCAGTTCCCGGATTTATAGACATTCATTGTCACGGGTCAAACGGAGCCGATGTGATGGATTGTACTCCTGACGCGATTGGAAAAATTGCAAAAGCAAAAATTGAAGATGGCGTTACCAGCTTCTGTCCGACTACGCTAACCGCATCTCAAAGTGATTTGGTTAAGGCTGCTGTGGCCGTTAAAACCTACGAAAAGAAGCAAATGTATGCGAGAAGTCTTGGATTGCATCTTGAGGGGCCTTTTGTAAATCCTAAGTTCAAGGGGGCTCAGAATCCTAAATACATAAGAAAGCCGAATATAAATGAAGTCAAGGAAATTGATGGAATAACTAAGGTCGCAATAGTTTCGTTCGCACCGGAAATGGAAGGCGGCCTTGATTTAGTACGAGAGTTGAAAAAACTTAATATAGTTTCGTCTTGTGCTCACAGCGGAGCTACATTTGCAGAATTTATAGCGGCAAAAGAATGCGGGCTTAAGCAGTTAACGCATTTTTGCAATCAGATGTCGCATCTTCATCACAGGGAACTTGGGCTTGTCGGAGCGGGTTTGTTGGATGATAAGATAATGGTTGAAATAATTTGCGACTATATTCATCTTTCAGCAAATATGCTCAAGCTTATATTTAAAAATAAGACTCTTGACACTATTATGTTGATTACAGATTCAATGTCTGCGACGTCTTTAAAAGATGAAAATTATAAGCTTGGAAAACTTGATGTTGTTGTTAAGGACTCCGTAGCAAGACTTTCTTCAAATGGAGCAATAGCGGGAAGCACTCTCAGATACTTTGTGGGTTTGAAAAACATACACGAAACGACAGGGTTAAAGCTTAAAGATATTATAAGAACAACAAGCTTAAATCAGGCGCAAAGTCTGGGATTGCAAAATCTAGGAAAGATTGAAAGAGGATATATAGCTGATATAGTTTTGTTGGATAAAAAATTTGTGCCCCAAAATGTGTTCGTTAGCGGAAAAATGGTTAAGTGATCTTATACTTAAAATAAGCTTTAATTTTTCTTCATTTTTCATCAATACCAAAGGAGACAAAAACGGATGAAAAAATTAAAAAGAGTTACTCTTGTAGCATTGGCATTTTTTGCCGCTATGCTGGTCTCGTCATGCGCGACCTATCAGGTATCGAAAGACTTTAGAGGGCAGCAGGTTGATTCTGCGAATCCCGGTTCTATTCCTGTGGCGTATATTCATGCGAAAAATTATGGATACTATCTCTTCAATACATATCCAATTATAAGTGGAGACTGCGAAGATGTGGGTAGGACTTCCTGGTTTACTGATAATGCAAATCCGCATAATGCAGTTGACCTTTTGACTAAAAAGGCAAAGGAACTGGGAGCTTTTAAAACCATAGACGTTCAGACAACTCATCGTGAAAGCGGAGCTTATACTTTTTGGATTTTCTGGTATAGGGGAACTCAATCTTCAGGCACAGCAATAAAGTAAAAGAGGGGATTGTATTATGTTTAAAAGAAATATTATAGTTTTTGTAGCGGTTTTAGTAACTCTTGTCGGAGCCGGATGTTCTTCGGTAAAGGTTGCAAATAAATTTAATGGACAAAGCATTTCACAGAATGGTGTTCCTGTTGCAAATATTGTTTCATCAAACTATGGCTGCTATTTATTTTCTTGTCTGCCTATAGTTGCCGGTGATCCTAATGATTCGAATTCCTGGCATTTATTCGAGGATACGGTTACAGTCGATGGAGCCTATAGCGTTTTGATAAAACAAAGCGGCAAGCTTGGAGCAACAAAAACTATTAATGTAAGATCCGAAGAAAAATGGTATGCTAATCCTTATGCTTATGGGTTAGTTTGGACTAAGGAAGTTGAAGTGTCAGGAGATGCCGTAAGGTAAATTATATGTTTTTGAGCGATAATAATTCCGGAGTTCACCCAGAAATAATTAAGGCTTTATCTTTTGTTAATGATAAAGGGCATGATTTCCCATATGAAAATGATTATGAAACTAAAGAGGTTGAAAGGAAGATAAGAGAAGTTTTTCAAAGCGACATAGCTGAGTTGTTTTTAACGACAACCGGGACTTCTGCTAATGCAATAGCGCTTGCTTCTATTCTTCACTCGTATGAGGCAGTAATCTGTACAGACGTCGCTCATATAAATACGGATGAATGTGGCGCCTTTGAAAAACTGACTGGATCAAAAATATTGCCTGTCAGAAATAAAAATGGCAAGCTTTCTATTTCTGATGCCGAAACGTATTTAAAACAGCTTGGAGACGTTCACAGAGTTCAGCCGAGGATAATTTCAATATCGCAGGTTACTGAGCTTGGAACAGTTTATTCTCTTGACGAAATAAGGGAAGTTGTAGATTTTGCGCACGAAAATGACTTGTTAGTGCACGTAGACGGCGCAAGGATAGCAAATGCTGCAGTATCTCTTAATTGTTCTTTGCCAAAAATGATAACATATAGCTGTGTGGATTTGCTCTCTTTCGGAGGAACAAAGAACGGAATGATGTTTGGAGAAGCTGTTATTTCATTTAATAAAAAAGCGTCAAAAAAGCTTCCTTTCATGCGTAAGCAATTTGGGCATCTTATTTCCAAAATGCGGTTTGTTTCTGCTCAGTTTTCAGCCTACCTTGAGGGCGATCTATGGAGGCAAAATGCCGCTAACGCCAACAATATGGCTAAGTATCTTTACGAGAAGATTAAAAATTTTAAAGGTGTTGAAATTGTATATCCTGTGGATGCCAATATGTTTTTTGTCAGACTGCCGGAATCCGTTATTTCTGAACTCGCAAAAAAATATAATTTTTATATTATTGACAAGAAAACAAACTTGGCAAGGTTTGTGACCTCTTTTGATACCCAAAAAGAAGAGATAGATGTTTTCGTTAAAGATATAAAGCGTCTTGTAGATTAGTTGTGGTTTTTTTTAATTGATACTCTCTGTAGAGATAAAGAACTTACCATTTCTATTGAAAACTTCAGCTTTGCAGGAATAAACATTGCTTACGATTTCACTGTTCAAAACTGTGCCGGTTTCACCGTCAGCTATAATTTTGCCATTATTGACAATAACAAGCCTGCCGCAATAAGCGGCAGCCATTTGGATATCGTGCGATATTACAGCGATGGTGATGTCTCTCTCTTTATTTAGCTTTTTAAGCAGCGACATAAGATGAACTTTTAACCCTATATCGAGAGATGCTGTAGGCTCGTCGAGAAGCAGTATCTGCGGATCCTGAGCAAGCGCCATTGCTATCATTGTTCTTTGTCTTTCTCCCCCGCTCAGGCTGTTGAAAAGTCTGGCGCTGCAATTTTTCATTTTTACATAATCAAGAGCATCTGAAATACAACGATAATCTTCCCTTGACAATCCGGAAAATTTTGAAATTCTGGAAACTCTACCCATTTCGACTATCTGTCTTACGGTATACGGCATTGAGGTAGATACAGACTGCGGAACGACGGCCATTTGTTTTGAACGATTAATATTGCTTATGTGTTTTATTTTGTGACCTTCAATAAAAACTTCTCCTCTTTGAGCACGAAGAAACCCCGAAAGTATCCTGAAAAGAGTCGTTTTCCCTGCACCGCTGGGGCCTATTATTCCCATAAAATCGCCTTTGTGAATTTCAAGGCTAAAATCAGAAAGAAGCTGTTCGGATTCGGGATATCTAAAGTTTACTTTTTTAAGGCTTATTATTATTTCGTTCATGGTTTACAGCTCATGGTTCACGGTCAATTTTTCTTCCTGTTAAGAATCCAGAGAAATATTGGTCCGCCTACCGCAGCCGTAACTACTCCGGCCGGTAAAATCTGAGGGTGGAGAACTGTTTTTGCTATGGTATCGCAAAGGACGAGGAAAATGCCGCCATAGATTAGCGAGAATGGGAAAAGGCGCCTGTGATCAGCCCCGACAAATTTTCTTAAAATATGAGGAACTATTAGTCCGACAAAACCTATTATTCCTGATATCGCCACGACAGAGGCCGTAAGCAAGGATGCTATACCTAGAATTATTATGGCTAGCCTGCGCGGAGAAATTCCGAGATAGTAGCTCATTTCTTCTCCCATGCATATGGCGTTTACTTCTTTTCCATATAAAAACAATATAAAAGTTCCAGCAAAGACAATCACCAAAGTCAGAACCAATAAATTCCAATTTTCCGGTTCAAGATTGCCAAGGAGCCACCATGTCACGCTGTTAAGTTCAGCCATGTCAAGGAAACTGAAAATAAACATCAAAGCGCTTCCGCAAATTGTGCTTAAGATAACTCCGCTTAAAAGTATATTGTTTGAATATTCTATCCCTTTTCCTCCAGACATTATTATAACGATAAATAGTACTGCTATTGCGCCAATAAAAGCGGAAAGAGGCAGTGCAAGAAAACTTGTGGAAGTTATTCCAAAGGCAATTGCCATGACTGCTCCGATGCTCGCTCCTCCGCTTATCCCAAGAATGAAGGGTTCTGCCAGAGGATTTCTAAGAACTGCCTGATAGCCGGCTCCGGCAACGGATAATGCTCCGCCTACTGTAAAAGCCATTACCGCTCGAAGGATGCGCATTTTAACTATTTCTTGCATTAACGGATCCAAAGAAAAATAGGTGAAAATATTTATAAAAATGGTGCCAAAGGACAATGCCAGATAGAGTGTTATAAAAAACAAACACGCAGTAATTGCCAAATATTGCCTTTTTAAATATCTGGAAATATTTGTCATCGTACACAAAATAGGTCAATAATTATTCTTGCCATAAACTAGCCTTCTCGCATTTGAGTCGTGTTTGGGTGCTCCCTTTCGGGATAAAATATTGCTTGACCGGCAGAGAGGCAAGGGGTGCATGTTAAAAGTTCAGAGTTTTCGGGGTCTGATTGACGTAGAGATTTGGCCGAATTTTTTGGACGAAGTTCGAACATTTTTTGACGAAAATCCTGAAAACTAATTTTGACTCCGCCTCAAGGAGGGGGCTGACAAACACCTAAACTATGCGCCAATACTGAGAATATCCGATCTGGTTCTTCTCCCAAATGAAAAGTGAAATTAAAAAGATAACAGTCACGGGCTCTACGATCCAATTGTTCCGACGAGCGACAGAGGCCCATTCTCACTATTGGATACGCCCGTTTCTGCAATATCAAAACTGAGGGACAATAGAAAAATAAGACTGGTGACACGACCTTGATATTAAGTAAAAAAAGAATCTATGAATTAAGCGAATATGGAGATGGTGAAGTTATCTGGAATATTAGACGTAAGTCATTTTGTTGTGATAAATGAGCATAACAGATGTTTCGTCCTTTTTTGATATTGACTGGAAAACAGTAAAAGAGTGCGAGAAAAAATATCGTAGGAAAAAGTCTTTGATCACTTTCATGTAATCAAACTCATGAATGGCAAACTTGACAAAATCCGCAGAAGAACAGCCAAAGAGGTTGATGAAAAGCAAAAAAACCTCCTCAAAAATCAAAGATTCTTATTCTTGAGAAATGTTGAAGACCTGGAACCTGATGCAAAGCAGTTGCCAGACAACCTAAGAAAATTTTTTATAGAAAATAATCTTCACGGAATTACTGCCTATTGGACTACAAATGCCCTATCCCATGCAGGAATGGAGGGTTTCAATAATAAAGTCAGATGGCTCATCAGGTAAGCTTATGGTTTCAGAGACAAGGATTACTTCATTCTCAAAATCTATAATCTCCCAAATACTAAACTTGAGGCTGTTTTGTGATATTTACTTTTCATTTCGGCGAAGAGGC
>JAJXWI010000101.1 GCA_021781705.1 bacterium
TCCTTTTCCCGTAACAAGCCTTGCATAAAGATATTACACTTTTTTAGCTAAAAATAATGTAGTGCCCTGAAAAAATGAACTTTCGTTGATAGTCAACATCTTAAGCGTCAAGACCGCCGAAGTCGGGGGGTGGTACAAATTGTGCCTTCCCTTGTTGTGTCAGTTTTTCAAGCTCAGGGTCTCGCTGCCTCATTTGCTTAAAGTATTGAGCCGGGTTTCAGTAGAATCTGTCAAAGCTTCGATAACATCATTAATGACACACCACCACTCATTTTGATAAAGTATTTTTCTGTTTTTGAATAAAGCTATTTTTGCTGTTTTCATATTATCCCTTGATGTTATTAACGACTATAATGATTTCCTTATTTTTACACTGGAATAAACGTCTGTTTTGTATCAAGAGTGGCTATTGTGGCGGTCAATAATTTTATTGCACCTTCTACGTCTTTAAGGTCAACCATTTCCACAGGGGTGTGCATGTATCTGTTGGGGATGCTTACCAGTGCAGTAGCTACTCCTGTTTTTGTAAGCTGAATTATAGTTGTATCAGTTCCGCCCGATGCCCTATGGCCTGCATCTTCCTGGTATTTAATTTTACTTTTCTTTGCCAGTTCTCTCATTTTTTTACCAAGAACAATGTTATTGTCGGCGTTTCTTGCAAGTATTGGCCCGTCTCCAAGTTTTATAGAGCCGAAATGTTTTACGTTAAGATCCGGGGTGTCTATAGCAAACCCTACGTCTATAGCAAACCCTACATTTGGAGTTATGTTAAACGCCGCGGTTTGAGCTCCTCTATGCCCCAGTTCTTCCTGAACAGTTCCGACGCAGTATATTCCTATATTCTTAAGTTTTATTTCTTCTTTTAGTCTCCGAATTGTTTCAGCAGCTACAAATGCGCCTATTTTATCGTCCAGCCCTTTTGAGATTATCCTATTGTTTTTAAGTTCCTTGTAGTTTGGTTTTACGGCAACCGAGTCTCCTACAGCAACGAGCTTTTCAGCTTCCTTCTTGGTTGAAGCTCCGATATCTATCCAGAGGTCCTTTACCTCTATGGATTTGTCTCTTTCATTTTGTTGTACGAGGTGTATAGGTTTTTTCCCTATGATTCCTGGTACTTTTTCTTTTTCTGTAAGGATTTCAACCTCTGTGCCGGGAAGTGTTATTTTGTCTATTCCCCCAACTTGTCTGAAATATAGATATCCATTTTCACAGATATGAATGATTTGAAACCCAATTTCGTCATAATGCCCGGCCAGCATTACCTTGAACTGAGCTTTCTCATTGATTATTCCGATCGTATTGCCCATTACGTCTGTGTTGACTTTATCACAAAATCCTTCCAGATATTTTTTAAATACCCTGCAAGCTTCGATTTCAAAGCCAGAAGGGGAAGAAGTGTTTAGCAGCGCTTTTAAAAAATCAGAACTTTTTTTATTAAACATAGGAACCACCTGATTTGAAAATTAGGAAATAATTTTTTATGTACTAAAACCATCAATGAAAATAATCGAGTTTGTTGATTTTACCAGCTAATCGTGTAATTTTACAAAAACATCGAAATTTCAGCCACTTTTAGTATTACGTAAGGGGAATTTATTTGTATGATTTTTGACGAAATAATTATGTGCGCAAATGATGCTAAAGAACGCGTTTCTAATTTAAAAAGGCATCTCAAAATAGATGAGAAAAAAGAGGCAAAAAAGGATATAGAACAAAAGATGCTTGCTCCCGATTTTTGGGATAGCCGCGAAAAAGCGCAAGCATTAATGGGTGAACTTAGCTTGGCAAAAACGGTGTTGGATAGCTTTGAAAAACTATCCAAAGAAGTTGATGATTTTTCCGCGATGACTGAACTTTTAAGCGAAGATCCCAGCGCTGAAAACCTCAAGGAATCAGAAATGTTATGGAAAGATCTTTCTGAAAAATTGGACAGAACTGAGCTTCTTAGCTTTTTGTCAGGTAAGTATGATAAAAATAGCGCCTTTATCTCAATTCATGCAGGGGCTGGCGGAACTGAATCTTGTGATTGGACAAGCATGCTTTTGAGAATGTACAGGTACTGGATTGAAAAAAGGGGATGGAAAGAGGAGCTTGTAGATTTTCAGCCCGGCGAAGAAGCAGGAGTTAGAAGTGTAACTTTGCTGGTTAAAGGCGATTTTGTTTACGGCTACGCAAAAGCTGAGCGCGGCATTCACAGACTTGTGCGAATATCACCTTTTGACAGTAATGCCAGACGCCATACATCTTTTGCTTCTGTGGAGGTGATGCCCGAAATTGCCGATGATGATGAGGATATAGAAGTTGATGAAAAAGATTTGAGGATAGATACTTATAGAAGCAGCGGAGCAGGAGGGCAGCACGTAAATAAGACTGACAGTGCAATAAGGATTACTCACTTGCCTACAGGGATTGTTGTTGCTTGCCAGATAGAACGATCTCAGCATAAAAACCGCTCCACAGCCATGAAAATGCTAAAGGCCAAGCTTTACGCTTTGAAAGAAGATGAAAAGAAAGTAGAAGCAAGCAAGATAAGCGGGGAAAAAACAGAGATGGGCTGGGGAAATCAAATTAGGTCGTACGTGCTTCACCCATACCAGATGGTTAAAGATTTAAGAACAGGTGTGGAGACAGGCAATACTGCGGCTGTGCTGAACGGAGACCTGGATCAGTTCGTGGACGCATGGATAAAAAACACCACGCCCAAATGATGTGATTTTTATAATGAGAAAAAAATGAAAAAATCGCATATTTTTTATCTGCTATTGACTGCAGTTTTACTATTCGTATCCTATCTATTTGTAGACAGAGAATTGGCATTAGCTTTATCGCCAATAAGGAAACAGCATTTCTGGTTTTCTCTGTTTCATGGGATGCAGTATATTGATGTTTTCAATTATATTATACCTGTAATATTAGTCTATCTTATAGTTATGCTGGCGATTAAGAAACATAAAATCAGGTTCAACAGATTTTTGTTTTCCTTTTCTGTAAGCATATACGCGGCTGGACTGGTTACGAGGATACTTAAAATTATTTTCGGACGCTATTGGCCCGAAACTTTTCTGAATAATAATTTATCATTTATCAAAGATGGAGTGTATAGGTTTACTTTTTTTAATATCCATCGTGAGTATCAGTCTTTTCCCTCCTCACATTCCGCTGCAATTTTTGCGGCTATGACAATACTCTGGATATATTATCCTAAGCTTCGCATCCTTTCCTTTGTTATGTGTCTAATTGTTGTCATAGGTTTGCTTGGATGCAACTATCATTTCCTCAGTGATATTATTGCAGGCGCTTACGTCGGATTGCTTTCAGGAATTTTAGTGAATTCTTATATTCGCAATGCCCCGGATCTAGTGGAGACTTCCACTAACCCTAAGCTTTAATCTGAAATATGTGAGAAAAAGAATAAATTTGCGTTAACCTACGCTTTTTGAAGTTCCAGTATTTCTTTTTGTAAGCTGTTAATCTGCTGAATGAGCTGTTCTCTGCTTTCTTCATCGGCTGTTTTAAGTTCTTTAGTATATATTTCTTTTTTCTCTTTCTTCCTTTCGATTTTTATCATTCTTAAACAATCTTTGGCAGCTTTATCAAAGTTCATTTTCTCATAATCCTTTTTGTCTTTTGAAAGGATCATTGAAACTGTGCTGTCAGGATTTTCTATAAGGAACATGCTGAGTTTTTCAGGAATGTTTTCCCACTCATCATTAATGGTCATTGAGATTGCCATGTTCAATGCTTTTCCGATTGGTGTGTCGCTTATCATGTCGTGCGGCAATTCTGTGTCCAAAAGCCTGCCTGTGTTTCCATTCCTAATAGCAAGCTCAAGCAGCATCTCTTCCGCTTTATTTGTTAATGAATTATTTCTTTGAATTTTTACAGGCTGCTGGTGTATCGCCGTTGAAGATGATGTCATTGTTGAGTGATGTGTAAGCTTACGCACTTCATCTAGTGCGATATTCCTGGGTATTCCGAGTTTTTCTGATGCTATGGAAATGTAGGTTGTCTGCAATATTTTATTTTGTATTTTTGAGAGTTTTTCGAGTATTTTAGATGCTATCTGGCTTTTTACGACAGGAGAAGAAATATCTTTATCCTTCGCCATTTGTGCAAATATAAAGTCTAGGAAATCATGAGGATTTTTTACATATTTTGAAAGTCCTTCTTTCCCTTCCTTGCTGAATATGGAATCTGGATCCTCACCTGGAGGAAGCTCTATTATTTTTATGTCAAACTCAAGAGGCAGCAAAATGTCAAGCGCTTTCAGTGTCGCGTTTATACCTGCGGAATCTCCATCAAAGCATATATGGATCTCAGTTGTGAATCTTTTTAGTATATGCGCCTGTTCATCTGTGAATGCTGTTCCTTGAGGTGCTACAGCATTGGTAAAGCCGGCTCTATGCATTGATATTACATCTATCTGTCCCTCGCATAGAATGGCATGTCCCATGTGTTTGATATCACTTTTTGCCAAGGCAAGGCCGTATAGGACTCTGCTCTTTTTAAATATTGGAGTTTCCGGGCTGTTTACATATTTGCCTTCTTTTGTTTCTGCAAGAATAGTTCTGCAGCTGAACGCAATAATTTCTCCATATTCATCCCATATTGGGAAAACGATTCTGTTTCTGAAATGATCATACAGCTTTCCTTCCTGTCCTTCTTTTACAAGGCCTGACAAGACAAGGTCTTCTTTTGAATAGTTCAAAGAAGTAAGGTATTTCAGGGCAGAATCCCAGGAATCCGGAGAAAACCCAAGCCCAAACTTGTATATCAATTCATCAGGAATTTTTCTCTTTCTCAAGTAATCCAGCCCCCTTGCTCCTTCAGGTTTGAACAGTCTTTCAGTATACCACTTTGATATGGTTTTATGAATAGTTAAAAGCCGTTCTTTCTGTGCTAGATTTTTCTGATAATCTCTAGTGTCTCCGCCACTCATGTTTTCAGGAACAGCTATCCCGCATTTCTGTGCCAAAAAACGGACAGATTCAGGGAAAGAAAGATTTTCCTTTTCCATTATAAAAGTGAATATGTTGCCGCCTTTACCGCAGCCGAAACAATGATAAGTCTGATTTTCCTGCGAAATAATGAAAGAGGGAGTTTTTTCCTGATGAAATGGGCAGAGAGCTTTGTATCTGTTCCCTGCTTTTACGGGCTGAATATATCCTGAAAGAATATCCAGAATGTCAGTTTTAGATCGGATTTGCGAAATTATCTCTTCAGGGATGAAGCTACTCATTTACATTGCCGTAATAGTTTTTATCTAAGGTCTTTTAAACGGCTTGAGAAAAATTTGCTCTGTTCGTCAAACGCACTATTCCCCCTGGTTATGGAAATAAACTTTCTGTAGAAGAACTTAGCCTGTTTGGAATCAGACTGATAACTATCCTTGAAGATTCCGAGATTTGCTACTATTATCGGACTTTTGGGGGATAATCTGTATGCATTCATGAAGCTTGAGAATGCCATGCTATAGTTTTGACTGTTTGCAAAATATACGCCGAGGTTATTGTATATTTCAAATTTGTTTGAAACCTGCTCCATATTTAACAGTTTTACATAGAGTTCCTGTGTAGTTTTTGCCAGAATATTACCTGAGCATTCAGCGTAGAGAGAAAGAGCTTCAATGCTATTATTATTCAGGTTGTAAGCATTGGCAAGATGTTCATAAGCTTCTTCATATTTTTGAGAACAGTATAGAATCTTTCCAAGCGAAATCTCGGCGAGAAAATTATTCGGGGTTGACAGAATTACATTCCTGAGCTGTTTTGCGGCTTCGTCGCTATCCCCATTTTTGTCCATGCATATCGCTACCATTATCTGAGCATCAACATTGTTTGTATCGAGTTTTGTGGCGCGTTTTGCATAGTCCAGAGCCTTTTCCCATTTTCCGTTATTCAGCGCCAGATCAACTGATTTTTTCAGCAAAGCATCCGAGTTTTTTATTTGTTTCCCGCATCCAACTAAAAGTAACGAAAATGCTGAAATTAATAATATCTTTCCGGTAAATGTTAACTTAGACATAAATATTCCTCAAATTATAGTTAAAATTATGTTTAATAATTACAGAATGACAATTAAGTTAACCGTTACTTGCCATATGTAAAAACAAAACAAGAATTGTTTTTCAGAAAAATTTATTTGCCGACTGTTTTTTATCTGGCAATTACTGCAGCAAAAATCGGTTCTGTGCAGAATCCGCCTTTAAATATTTCTTTGTGTGTATCGTTGATCTCTTTTTCCGTGGCTGTTAGTATATCTCCATTCGTTTTTTTGATTAAAGGCTATTGTACACATGTAAAAAACAGAGCCTGAAACATGGTTAATTTTTTATGCCATCAGTTCACGTCTAGCAAAAAACTACGTCCTTTAAATATGAGCATACAGCGTTTTGTAGAACATGCACATCAGATTTATCCTCATTCGTCAAGGCTACGGCAGACAAATGAGCACGGAGCTACTTATCTTTTAGGGTTCTTCTAATAATTGATTTTTAATTCATTTAATTATTTAATATCCACAAATATATGATATATTATTAATAGGTAACCTGTTATACATTTTATGGAGTATTATTAATGATGATTAACGGTTTTTTTGATATAGAATATCGTCTTGAGCAACTCAGCAAATGCGGAGACCCGCTAGTAAAGCTTAAAGAAATAGTCCCCTGGGCTTCTTTTCGCAACGAATTGAGAAAAATACATGATATGGAAAGAATTACTTTGGCTATAAAAACCATGTGGAAATAGACGTTAAGCACAAATTTATTCGCAAGTACAAAGTTACTCCATCGTCTGTTCATGACAGCAATGTATTTGAAGAAATACTTGACAAAAATAACACCA
>JAJXWI010000018.1 GCA_021781705.1 bacterium
TTTTGATATTGCAGAAACGGGCGCATCCAATTGTGAGAATGGGCCTCTGTCGCTCGTCGCAACAATTGGATCAAAGAGCCCGTGACTGTTATCACTTAAATTTTACATTTCATTTGGGAGAAGAACCTTTAATCTTAATCTTTGATAGCTTGTGGGGAAAATAAAATTATGCAATTTCTAGGATCCTTAGCCGTAAAGTAGTACAACTTTCAAGAGACTTGGAGCTGTGCGTAAATATTTTCATTTTGCAAAAAGCTTATCTTTCAAGAAGGTTTTTATGGCTTGGGTTGTTTTTATTCGCTCTTCAATTGGAGTTATTGTAAGCATTGTCCTGTTCTGATACTTATAATCTTTATCTTTTACATCAGCATGGTAAGGAACAAGCTCAACTAAAAGATGTTTATAAATTTGATCTGCTACAATTCCTATTTCACTCCATAAACTCAACCCAATGGGATCGTAAAAATTTTCAATAGCCTGGCTGAGATCAGAAATTAACAATATCAGCTCTGTAGATTCGTTATCATTTAACTCAAGATAATTACTAACATTTCGCTTCGGCAAAATAACCAAAGCCCCTCTGATTCTATTTTGTTCAGGAACAACTGCAAAAAAATTAGAAGTTTCTTTGATTAATGTTCCTTCCTTGCGAAAATGTCCAATAGCTTTTGGTATAGGATCACATAGGCATTCTTTTTTAATTGAGAATAGAAAATTGAAATTATGATTTTCTTGCTCAGCTTGACGAATTTTTTTGGCATTTGCAAGCAATTTCTCTATAGGTATTATGGGAAAGTTGCTACTGGAACCAAAAGCATAACTCCTATCATAATAGCGAGTTTGAATCTGAAAGTGCATATGAGGAACGGATTGTCCGGCTTTTTTTCCTGCATTGCAGAAGGTATGAAGGCCATCCGGTTTATAGGTTTTGCAGACTGCTCTTGCTGATTTACATAACAAAGACATAACAGCAACTGTTTCTTCCTTAGTTAATTGAGTGCAGTTCAGTGCATGACGCTTTGGCATGACTAGCACGGCTCCTTCACTGCGTTGATGAGGAGACATGACAGCTACGGCAAGCTCTGTTTCAAACAAAAGCGCATGGGGAATTCGGCCAGCTACAGATTCACATAAGAAACAAGGAAATTGTTCAGATTTTTCATACGCCATGGGTTACCTTTTTATCAAGGATGAAAGTACAACCAAACTATATACTAAAAGGGAATTAACTGTAATGATTTTAGACTTTGTAAAATGATATAAATACATGTCAAAGTCAAGCAAAAATTCATAAATTAGGTCGGGGAAAATTTATAGCTTGAAGAAAAATATTTTTTTGGGATAGCATTTATCAACCCAAAAAAGTCAGATTTTCTTTAATCTCGCCAAAACTTTCTATTGCTTTTTTATGCTCATCAGGGTAGAATAGTAGTAAAAAGGAGATAATAGGAGAATATGGAAGCGGTTAGGCATAGCGAGGGTCAAGAAATTCTGTTTGCCGGGGAGTTCGTTTATTCGATTGACCCGCAAAGAAGAATAGCTATTCCAAGCGAGTGGCGCTCTAAAGGTAGCGAAAACCGTTTTTATGTTTTGCCTGGAAGGCATAAAGCTTTGCAGTTAATGACGTTTGATGGGTTTAAAAATTTAGCTGACAAGTTGAGAAAGGTTTCGATTGTTGATCCTAAATCTTCCATGGCCTTGGCCAGGCTTGGAGCTAGTGCCAGGGAATGCAGATGTGATAAGCAAGGGAGGGTTCATATTCCTGAACAGCTTCTTGAATATGCTGAGATAAAAAGGGGCAACGAGATAGACGATGAACTGGTATTGATAGGCGTATTTAACAGCATACAGATATGGTCAAAGGAAAACTGGAAGAAGCAGGCTATGAGCGACGAGGAAATGCTGGATGTTCTTCAGAATATAGAAGAGATGCCGGATGATTTAACGCACTTTTTAAAGAAAACAAAAGAGTAGATGATTTGCATGAAAGATTCAATTGAAATGATTCATGTTCCGGTGATGGCAAAAGAAGTTTTGGAGTACCTAGTGCCCGCTCAGGGGGGGGGCAGAATTATTGACGGTACTCTTGGCTTTGGCGGACATAGTAGTGCGATCATTAGAAAAAATCCTTTGGTTGAACTCCTTGGCATAGATAGAGATTCGTATGCGCTAAACCATTCCAGAGCGCTTTTTGCCGATCATGCTGGAAGGGTTACCATAATTAAGGCGCGATTCAGTGAGCTGGCTGATGTTGCGGCCTCTATCGGATGGAATTACGTAGATGGTGTTCTATTGGATATTGGTGTTTCTTCTCACCAAATAGATGAAGATTTTAGAGGGTTTTCATTTCGAAGGAATGGTCCGCTTGATATGAGAATGGATTCAGAAGAAAAGAAAACAGCGTCATATATTCTTAATAAGTCTTCGGTAGAGGAGTTGAGTGAAATTTTTAAAAACTATGGGGAAATTAGCGGAGCATACAAATTGGCAAGAGCTGTAGTTGAAAAAAGAGGCGTTAAACCATGGCTTTCAACCAAGGAATTCAGTGATTTATGTGAAGAGGTATTGCCTTCTCAAAGAAGGAATGGTCCTCCCGTTGCAACCCTTTGTTTTCAGGCTTTGAGAATTGCTGTGAATGATGAATTGAATGAACTTGATAAGGCTGTTAAGGGGGCAATAAGGCTTTTGAAAAAAGGTGGTAGGATTGCAGTTATAAGTTATCACTCTCTTGAAGACAGGATAGTGAAAAACATATTCAGAAGAGAATCTACGGATTGTCTTTGCAATGTAAAATTGCCGATATGTAAGTGCGGACACAAGGCAAGTGTAAAACTAATAACAAAGAAACCGCTTGCTCCGACGGCAGAGGAAATAAAGGATAATAGAAGAGCTTCCTCAGCCAAGATGAGGGTCGCGGAAAAAATAGTGTAACTAACGATTATATCAAAATTTGGAGTGATGTGATGAATTTAAGAGCAAAAAAAAGTACCCTAAAAAGGGATCTTAGAGCAAGAGGCGAGGGGAATAATTTTATCAGAATTCTTGTATATCTGATAGTTATAATAGCATTGGCGTTTGGGGTATTTGGGTCGGCCGTATACTTTGACGGGCATAGTCAGCGTACCAACAAGGAGATAGCGCTTAATGAAAGGGAGATTTATAGGCTTCAGAGAGAGATTCAAAATATTAAAATTGCAATTGAAATTAAAAGCAAAAAAGAATTTATTTTTCAACGAATAGATAAGTATGATCTTGGTCTTCGTTTTCCCGAACCGAAACAGGTGGTAAACATACCTCCTGATTTGCGGAGGATAGATGCTAAGCTGTCCGGTAAACGAGTCGCGTATAATTGATCACTTGGATTGTTTTTACATAGGGTAAAAGTAAAAAATAAATTGCAAGGAGGTTGATATGCAAGGGGTAGAAGCAATGAGTCGAATAGCGAAAATAATGACGGAATACATCTCTCTAAAAAAAGAGATCCCGAAAGAATTTGTCAAGCTGTTCAATTCAATGGCAAAATAATTAGACCCTGCGCGAAAAAGTGTTTGGTACCTGTGTTTTAACATCTGGTACCTAAATCTGTTTATTTTTACGATGTTTTTTTTGAGATCTGGTCTAATTATTTAATTTTTTATTACAGGACAATAGATGGGGCGCGGGGGATTTTTAATTAAAATCATTTCTATAACTGCAATAATAGCCCTTATTTTCATTTTTTTGGGTGTTCATCTCTATTTTCTTCAGATAGAACAGCATGACGAGTACTATAGCAAGGCCAGAAAGAAATATACGGCCGTAAAGAGGATTAAAGGGACAAGGGGGGAAATTTATGATATGTTTGGCAATCTTTTTGTTGGCAATGCACCCTCGGTTGATCTTAGAGCAGACCCTAACCTAATAGGAGATGAGTCTGAATGTAAAAGAGTGGCCCGGGTTTTTTCAGTAAAGTTGGGGATTCCTTATTCAAAGCTTTATGAAAGACTGGCAAAAAAAGAGGTAAAGGGCAAAGAGATTCATGAAGTTGTTATAAAGAATGAAATCCCTCTGGACTTAGCAAATTCCCTCAAGAGCGAGGTGAAAAACAAAAACATAAAGGGAGTGTTTTTCTTTGACAGCGTTAAAAGATATTATCCAAAGGACCAGATGCTTTCGAATGTTCTTGGTTTTGTGAATGCTGATGATGTTGATATTGTCCCTGTGAGCGGGTTGGAAAGTGCATATAATAGCGTGCTGTCGCCAGGTAAGCCGAATTTATCAGTATATGAACGTGCCAGAGATGGGATTCCACTTACTTATGGTAATAATAGGATAGGGGATGAGAAGATAGGGGGTAACCTTTATCTTACAATACAGGAGCCTATACAAGCTATTGTTGAAGAAGAGCTTGATGCTATGGTTGAAAAATGGAAACCAAAGACAGCGTATGCGGTAATGGTGGATCCTAAAACTGGTTCTATTCTTGCAATGGGTCAAAGACCGACTTTCAATCCCAACGACCGGTCTTCTCTTAATGGTAATGACTGGCAGAATAAGATCGTGACAGAAGGATTTGAACCGGGTTCGATTATGAAGTCATTGGTTGTGGCCAAGGCTTTGGATTTGGGGATTGTTACACCTAATAAGATTTTTAATTGTGAAAATGGTGCTTGGTTTTATGCGGGTAAAACTTTGAAGGACACTCATCGATATGGGCTTCTTACTGTTACTGGAATAATCCAAAAGTCCAGCAATATAGGTACGGCAAAGATTGCCGTAGAAATGGGCAAGGACAATTTGTATAATTTATTTGTAAAATATGGGTTTGGGCAGGAATCAGGCTTGCCTTTTCATCCTGAAGCGACGGGAATATTAAGGAAATATAGCAAGTGGGATGCTCTATCAATTACAAGATTTCCTATTGGTCAGGGTGTTTTAACCACTCCTCTCCAAATTGTTAGTGCATATACGGCTCTCGCCAATAATGGAGAGAGAATGAAACTTAGAATAATAGACAAAATAGAAGATCAAGAAACGGAATATGTTTACAATTTTCCTATTAAGAGCGGAGGGAGGATTTTTAGCCAAAAAGCAGCAAAAGAAATTGTCGAAATGATGAAAATGGTTACAGAAGCAGGTGGGACGGCTACTAAAGCCAGCGTTCCCGGTTATTACACCGCAGGGAAAACTGGAACTGCTCAAAAATGGGTCAATGGAGAATATTCGCACTCAAAATTTGTAGGCAGCTTTGTGGGATTTGTCCCAGCTGACGATCCTGCATTTCTGCTCCTTGTAGCTGTTGATGAGCCAAACGGAGCCTATTATGGTTCTACAGTTGCTGCGCCTCATTTTAGCAACATAGCGAAAAAAACGCTTCGGTACATGGATATTCCGCCTTCTTACGAGGTGGATACATCAAAAACAAAAGACAAAAAAGTGTTATAAATGCTCTTTCCTAAGCCTATGTAGATGGCTTTGATTTTGCGCATTTGGGCTAAGAGTCGCGGGATTGGAATTTGACGGAGTAGTTGTGCTGTCCTCATCCGGTTTTTCATAGATAAATATTCAATAAACTACGTCTATTTTTCCACCTCGATACGATTAGGAACCCGAATCACTCGGGGAACGATCTCGGATGTGCGCTTGTTCTTCGAGTGTCACGAAATCTCAAATATGGAAAAAGAACTGGGAACTGATAAAGACTTTCTTTGCTTACCCAGAAGATATCCGCAAAGTCATTTATACAACAAATGCAATTTTATGATTCGCCTTGAAGGAAGGGTGCAATCGTGAATACAAAATTAATGAGCTTCGGGGTCTCCTTCGGAGATCTGACTTCCCCTCGCTCATTAAAAAACAAGAAAGACCGTTTACACAAAAAAAATGAAAGAGCCTAGGTGTCTACATTGTAGCTTGTCAGCCTCAAATGCTTTTAGCCTCTAGCCTCATATTTATTTCTGAAACATTTTTTTAGCCTACCCTTTGGAGTAAACTTGGGTTAGCGGGGGCAAAATTCTATATTTTCAAGTTAGATATTGAGGACTTATTTTTTTTGGGAATAATTCCAATAAGGAAGTTTTTACTTCTGTCTGTTCCTGTTATTCTATCATCAAAAGTGGAATAAAATTTTACAACTACAAATTTATTGGGATCAATATTATTTTTTATGTATTTGACAAAAGAATTCTGCGGAATAATCAATATATTATTACTTTTTGAATCTATTTTAACGGGGAGATTGTTAATATTGGAATTCTCATCCCATTTATACTCGAAATAATCTGGCAGCCTGACAGGATTAAAATAAAATGCTGTTTTTCTAGCTAAATCTTCTTTGACTCCGACAAATACGATACTCCAATCACCAAGCGGTTGTATCTCTTCTGCCACGGTACTCAAGTCATTGGCGAATCTATAAGTTCCACCACCCATTTCAGACACTGTAAGAATGATATTCATCACGATTGTTGAAATGGCCATAATGAGAATTAGAAAGCTAATTAAACGTTGCAGAATCTTCTTCTTGTTCAACTCAAAATTTATCCAATTTGCTGCTATAAAAATAGCCAGAGGTACCATAGGCAGGACATAGTAACTTCTTCTTGAGCCGGAACATGTAAAAAAGATAAATACGAGGGACAGAACTATAACATAGAATCTTGAAGAGAAATCTACAGATTTCCAATTCTTTACGGTATGATAAATTCCTATGATAGTAAAGATGATCCATGGAACTGAATACATTGGCAAGTAAAGGAGATAAGTATAAATCGGGCCGGCATGGTCAAATGGGTTAAAATAACGAACTATGTTTTCTCTGAAAACCTCTTGAAGTCCGCTTTCATGATAGGACACTATGCTATTTGTTTTCAAGGAAATTATAAATGGAACTACATATAAAATACCCATAACTGCTGCTGCTATAAACATTGAAGGCTTGAAATATTCTTTCCATTTTCGGTCATGTAAAATTATGGGAAGTAAAATAAGGAAAGTGATAATCGGAGCAACGAGTCCTTTACACAGAGAGTTGGCTGTAACAATAAGAAATAAAATAAAGTAGGTAATAAAATTGAGTTTATTTCTTCTTATCAGAAACCATGTGACAGCCAGTAAGATTCCGCCCACATTTAGCATGTCGGCACAGGCTACTCTTGACCAATAAACAAAAATAATGGTAGTCGCCAGCATCCACGCAGCGATAATTCCTGTTCTTTTGTTAGATAGAATTTCGCATATTTTAAATGAACACCAGATGGTGACTAGTCCGGCAATAACTCCGGGAGTTCTTAGAGCCCAGCGCCCCAGCCCAAAAATATACGAAAACCCTATCATCATCCAATAGGATAGCAAAGGTTTATCATAATAATTATCATTATTTAGAAATGGATGAAAGTAATCCTGGCGCAAAATCATCTGCTGGCAAATATTTGCCCACCTGGTTTCTTGTGTCCACAGATCCCTTCCGCCAAGAAAGAAAAACATCACTATCAACGCAGTTATGATTAAATACCACGGGCTGAAGGACTCACCCCATAAGTAATCCGACAATCTATCTAAAACTTTTTTCATAGCGAAGGTAATTGGGAATTAATCTATTTTTCAGTTAACAAACTTACAATGTAGCATGTTTTTGGTAAAAAAGCGATGGAAAAATAAAAGGACGACGGTTCCAAATTGGCTGACTATAATTGACATCTCAGGCGTAACTGCCAAGTTATGTCTTAGCTAATACACTGTTCTTTCTGGTTTATCAAGGAAGTGATACTATTCTTTCAGTATTTCAGGGTGGGCGTTTCTGTAATACTCCAACACGATTTTATCGAGAACGGTCCTGTCTATTTTCCAGTCAAGATTTTTACTGTTGGTGTCGGCAATGACATTTTTTATATCAAAAGTAATATCTGTTGAAAAATAAGGAAGGAGATCTCCGAGAAATCTATTGACCATTTTTTCCTTGATTGTCGGCGCGTCTAGAATTTGAGTTAATTTGAGCCCTTTTACTCTCAATGCAGAGCAAACTGCGCCCTCTATGTCGGTAAGGCATGCCGGTCCTTTGCCTGTTATATGATATGTTTTATTTGACGGGGGCAGGAAAAAAAGATTTGAAATAGTTTCCTGAGTGTAGTCAATCGGTACGAAATATATTTTATCAGAGAATTTCGTCTGGAGCCTCAAGTTTATAACAAGTTCCTGACTTGGTAGAATATTATGTTTAGAACATTGCTGTTTTTTTACTATTCCCAAAAATTCAAGGATTTTGTAGAAAGCCAGAGGTTTGCGTATTTTTCCATCACGAATTCTGCCGACAACTATTGAAGGTCTATAAATGGTAAAAGCCAGTCCTGAATTTCTGACGAGTTTTTCTGCGTTATATTTGCTCTTCTCATAAGAATTATTGAATTCTATATTAGGTATTAGCTCATCTTCATACACTGTGCCCTCGGCTTTTCCTGCGACATAAGCCGTACTTACCTGGTGATATGATTTAACTCCCAGCTTTTTTGCCAGAGCAAGCATGTTTTTTGTTCCCTGATAATTGTCTATATACGTTGTGCCGTACGGGTCTTTCCCAAGGTTTACGCTGGCTGCGCAATGAAAGATTGTGGATATGTCATTAAGCGATTCTATTGCAGGGCTTGATAGTGGCAGCGAAGAGATGTCACTTTTGAAGACCTTGATTCTTGAGAAAGCTTCATTTGCAAAGTCAGGTGTTTCGTCAAACGTGCACTGCTCAATTATTGTATCTTTAACTCTGTCAAAAGCATTTTTATTTGCAGAGCCCCTGACAAGGGCTACTATATTAATATCTTTATCTTTTTTAAGAAGGCTAACGGCTACTGCGCTTCCGACTAGTCCCGTAATGCCGGTCATTACTATTCGCTTCATTTTAAGGCTCTCTTTCGATAATATTATTGATGTATTATTTTACTGTGTAACGGGGATTTATCAAGCTAGAAAGGCTATGCATTCAGAGATTGTTTTCTGGAATGTTATTTTTTCTTGCGTATAGAGTTTTCCCAATGATTATGCTTTCGAGGTTGGGATATTTTTACTAAAGAGAACCTTTGGTTGACATAACCTCTCCACGAAGGCGGCTGTCTATGGAAGTTGCTATATCTAGAGACTTTGCAAATGCTTTAAAAACAGCTTCAAAAAGGTGATGCACCTCTTCTCCGCTATGTTGAATTATATGAAGATTTATTCCTGCGTTCACGGATAGAGCTTGAAAAAAATCGTGGAAAAGACGGGTATCTATGGTTTTTATAGAATTCTCTTTAGGATTGACATTGTAAACAAGGTAAGGTATGCCTGACAGATCGAGAGCTACGGTAACCAGGACATCATCCATGGGCAGAATAAAGAAGCCATATCTTTTGATCCCTGATTTATTGCCTAGAGCCTTTGCTATTGCTTCGCCCAACACGATGCCGATGTCTTCAATAGTATGCTGGCCATCTACCCGTATGTCTCCTTTTGTTTCTATTTCCAGGTCGAACATTCCGTGTTTTGCAAACAACTCAAGCATATGGTCAAGAAATGGAATAGATGTATTGATCTTGGATTTGCCGCTCCCATAAATATTCAGTGACAGATGGATTTCTGTTTCTTTTGTTTTTCTTGTAACCTTTGTTGCATGCATAATTTTTTACCTCAGTTTATACAGATATTGAATCAAAAATTTTACTATCTGCAAGATTTTCATATTTTTTCAAGACCGGTCTGATTTCATTTTTTAGAAAAACGTTAACCTGTTCCGGCGCTCTCCCTATAAAATCGTTCGGATTTAACAGTTTGTCAATGTCTCCGGCTATTTTCGAGAAGAGCGGATCAGTCTTGATTCTATTGAGAAGGTCATTCGGCTTGCCTGATTCTTTTATTTCCTTTATTGCTGCAATGGAATGCGTTCTTATTGCTTCGTGCAGTTTTTGCCTGTCCCCGCCGGCCTTCACTGCTGCCATGAGAATATTTTCTGTAGCGATAAAAGGGAGTTCTTTTTTTAATGTCCCTTCAATTATTTTCGGCCATACTTTAAATCCGTTTATTATGTTATAAAAGAGTGACAAAATGATGTCTAGAGCAAGAAATGCCTCAGGCAGGACTATTCGCCTGTTTGCAGAGTCGTCAAGTGTTCGCTCAAACCATTGGTTTGCATGAGTATTTGCGGTATTTGCGGGCAGAGAAATGACATATCTTGCTAGAGAGCAGATTCTCTCGCTTCTCATTGGATTGCGTTTGTACGCCATAGCGCTTGAACCTACTTGAGAAGATTCAAATGGTTCTTCTACCTCTCCGAGATTTGAAAGAAGCCTGAAATCTCCGGCAAACTTATATGCGGATTGTGCTATACCTGAAAGCACTGAGAGAATGTAGTAATCCACTTTTCTTGTATATGTCTGACCACTCACCGGGACACTTTTTGCAAATCCCATTGTCTTGGCTATACAGCTATCAAGCTCCATAATTTTTTTTGTATTGCCATTAAATAAAGCCATGAAACTCGCCTGTGTTCCTGTCGTTCCTTTTACACCTCTGAATATCAGATTTTCAACTTCATAGTTTAGTCTATCAAAGTCAAATAACAGATCCTGCAAATACAAAGACAGCCGTTTTCCGACAGTCGTAGGCTGGGCTGGTTGGTAATGAGTAAAGCCTAACGTTGGGAGATTCGCAAATTCTTCGCATCTTTCAGAAAGCCTTTTCATTAGAGTTATGATCTTTTTCTGAATAATAAGCATTCCGTCTCTAAGTTGTATGAGTTCAGAGTTGTCTGTCACATAGCAGCTTGTAGCTCCCAGGTGGATGATTGGCTTTGCCTTTGGACAGAGCTCTCCGAAAAGATGAATATGGCTCATCACGTCATGGCGGAGTTGTTTTTCTATTTCAGTTGCTCTACAAAAATCTATGTCGGCAAGGTGGTGCTCCATTTCTGAAATTTGCTCATCTGAAATGTCAAGACCAAGCTTTTTTTCTGCTTTTGCCAATTCCAGCCAGAGCTGGCGCCATAAGCTATACTTTTTCTGATCTGACCAGTTATAACTCATCTCTTTTCCGGCATATCTTGATACCAGCGGGCTTTGATAAGTGTTTCTAGTTTCCATTTGTGCTTTTCCTGTCAAGTAGTTAACAATTATAAATCCGAAGTTTCAGCCGCTTGATAAATATATCGCGCAAAATAAAAAGGGCTACTCCTCTATGGATCAGGCCTTAATAATTAGAGAGTTTTATTTAAGATATTTTTTTAATTTAGGTGCAAATATGAACATTATTACAGAGACAACGAATGAAGCAATGCCTATTTGCAGGAAGAGGGTTGAATAAAGGGTGAGAGACAATCCGGTGTTGCTTAACTCTTCTCTTGGTACGCTGGCAAAAGATGCCACCCGTCCGCCTAGACGCATGGCAACCGCTGTTGCCATAAACCATGTGCCCATTACAAATCCTATTATATTTTGAGGCACTAGTTTTGTTACCATGGATAATCCCAATCCGGCAATAAGCAGTTCTCCTATACTCTGAAAGAAGTAAGTGAGGATAACCCAGTTTCCGGAAATCATATTGTTATGAGAAAACAATGTTGCAGCTATCGGAAGAATCAAAAATCCCAAAGAGCAAAGAAACATTCCAAAGGCAAACTTTGTTGCCATTGAAAAATCTCTTCTGTTTTTTCCGAGACGGTTGTACATAAAGGCCAAAATTGGGCTGCTTACCATTATCCAGAATGGATTTAGATTCTGGAACATAACTCCCGGAACTTTCATTCCAAGTACGCTGCAGTCAGTATTCCTGATTGTGAATAGATTTAAAGAGGTTTGCATCTGCTGATAAAGTATAAAAAATGTTATGGCCTCAATTATCAGAACCATGCACACAATATATTTATATCTCTGGGTTTTATCATTTGCGGTAATAATGAATCTAATCATGAATCCGAATGTGACGATAAGAGCGAGAGAAAGAATAACGCTTGTAACTTCCAGATGTTTTAGCAGCCATGCGCATATAAATATCATCAAGACTACGACACTTATAATGCATAGGAGATATTTTTTATTCACTGGGTGAAAGTCCGGTTCGGAACCTATTTCAGAGAGAACTTTACCAAAAGTTTTATATCCGAGTATTGCCAGTAGTAAGCCTGTCGCACATAAAAAGAAAGCCGGAGCATATCCATATTTTACCTGAATTATAGGACAGAGCGTCATTGATATGAATGATCCGATATTGATGGACATATAGTACATCGTAAATGCGCTATCCAATCGCGAATCTCCTTGTTTGTAAAGTTTCGAAATAAGGCTGGAAGGATTGGCTTTGAATAGCATATTTCCGGCAATGATTGTGCCAAGGCCATAATAAAAAGTATGTTCTGGTTTGTATGATAAAAGTGCATAACCTAAACAGAGAAATATAGCGCCAAGAAGAGTGGTTCTTTTTGTTCCAAGCCATCTGTCCCCGATATATCCACCGACGCTTAAAAAAGCATAGACTAGCGCAGAGAAAGCGCCATATGTATTCAATGCAAAGTTGTCCGTAAAGCCAAGCCCGTTTATCATGAAGATTACGATAAGAGCCACCATTCCATAGTAGCCAAACCGTTCCCACATTTCGATGAAAAAAATCAAGGAAAAAGGGCGAATAGGGCGTTCGACTCCACAATGTTCGCATGTATTAGTCATAAGAATACACTTTTTTGATTGGATTTTTTTATTCCTGAGAATCTACTACGTTAAAGGCAAGGAATAATAAATTAAAGAATATAATAAAATTTATTATGAATTTTATTTAAGTTTATATTTATTAAGTAGAGGCAGTGAATTAGGGTAATTAAAGAAGAGACAATTAATGATAAAAATTGTAGTGTAGATGAGAATTTATGAGAAAAAGAATTTTATACATTGAACCATTTTTCGGGGTTTCCGGCGATATGTTCGCTGGCGCGCTGCTAAGTCTGCTTGAAGATAAAAAAATAGTTTTCGATGCCTTGGAAAGTTTATCTATACATTCTCATTTTTCAGTTTCATTAAATAGCGTGGTTAAACATGGAATAAATGCAGCGAAATTCAGTGTAGAATTGACGTCTGACGCAGGAAATGAACACGGCAGGACATTGTTGGAAATAATTGATGTCATTAATTCCGGGAAAAAGATTTCGACTGAAGCCAGGGAACTGGCAATACGCATATTCAAAAGATTGGCTGAAGCGGAGGCAAAAGTCCACGGACTAGGCATAGAAAAGGTTCATTTTCACGAAGTGGGTGCGATTGATTCTATTGTTGACATTGTTACCGCAAGCATTGCTTTTTGTTTGATAAAACCTGATGTTGTTATTTCACGGCCTGTAGCTTTAGGGAATGGTAAAATAGATTCCGCGCACGGTATTTTACCTGTTCCAGCCCCTGCAACTGCAGAGCTGCTGAAGAACATTCCTGTTGATTTCACAAATATAGAAGGGGAACTTACGACTCCTACCGGAGCCGCAATTATAGCCGAAATAGTTAGTCAGTGGAATAGTGTAGTATCCGGGAAAATGATTCTTTGCGGTTATGGCGCGGGGACGAAAGATTTGCCGGACGGCCCTAATGTGTTGAGATTGTCTTTGCTGGAACAGGATGCTGATAGTTTTTTGAATGATAACGTAGCAGTTATAGAAACAAATATTGATGATATGCCTGGAGAATTTCTCTCGCACATAGTTCCGGAGTTGTTCGAAAAGGGATGTTTTGACTATGCCATTATTCCTGCAAGTATGAAAAAAAATAGACAGGGTTTTATTTTGCAGGTGATTTGCGTGCCTGAAAAATTGGATGATATTTCTGAGTATATCCTAAAAAATACCAGCACAATGGGTATAAGATATAGGATTGAGCAGAGAAAAGTTTTGAGTCGTAAAAGTATGAAGGTAGATACGAGTTACGGAGAGGTTAGGGTAAAACTTGCTTATGATAAGAATAGTGTTTTTCTTAAGTTTAAACCTGAACTTGAAGATGTATCTAAAATTGCAAAAAAATATAGTCTTGGATTCCAACAAATTTATTCTGCTATTGTTGTAGAAATTTCAGATAAGCTTAAAATTAGAAAGAGTTTTCCTTACTAAGAGGTGCGCTAGTGTCAGTATAGGTAAGCCATGGTACGCAAGAGGAGAGATTGCTGGGCAACACGAAGAATTCAATGTAGATAACTCGGGTGCTCCGAAATATTATTTGCATAGAACCTAATAAGCCAAGAGGTATTGTTTGACAGAGTCACCATGCAAGTGGGGAGACGGCCGAAAAAATTATACATAAAAAATAATGAAAAGGTGAAAAATGGGCAAGATTGTATTATGTGCTATCTTTGGAATGCTGATCGGCGTTACCTTTGCGGACGAACAAACCCTAGGTGCAGGTGCAAATTTAGTTGACCCTCAGCAGGAAAACAGTCAAGCAATGCCAGAACTAATAAATGGAACAAGCTATGATGATATAAATAAGTTGAGACAAGAGTCGCCCGAACAACTAGAAAGAGTTAAAGCTATACTCAGTGCTGATCCATCAATCAAGAATTCGGTCGTAACTCAAAAAATAACCAATCAAAATTATGGAAGTTCTAACGCTTCGCCATATCAATGCACAATAATAAAGCCAATTGCAGCAAATGCACATACGGAATGCGCGGCAGAATATTACAACTATACTCACAAAGAAAATAAAGTTAGGTGCTATGTCGACGGGTGGAACTAGCTGCCTATGTTTAAATATACACAGAAGTTTTACATATGCGAAATGTTGAATAACTGTACAATCCAATGTTACGCCATCCCATCAAATGCCTCTCCTGAATGTGTAAAAATCTACAATTTATTCGGGAAAAATTATTCCAACACTCCTTATCTTACACATCAAGACTGCCGAAGTCAGGAGATTAAGTCTCACCTTCAAAAAATACCCGTTAGACTCAATCAAATATCAAAATGTTGAAGTCAGGTTAGTGTGTGATATTGTTTCGCATAAATGGCTTTTTTTATAATAAATATGAATAAATTTCACAAGATAATAATTTGAAAAGTAAAAACAAAATTGAAAGTTCTCAAAAAGAGTTATAGAATATCCTCTACCAGTAAAAGAGTAAATAATATTTTTTATTAACAAATAATAAGGAGAAAACATGAAAAAGAAAATTCCAACATTCGTGATGATATTGTTGGCAGTTTTGGTTACGACAACGACCATCCAAGCGATGAAGGTAGTCGATATAATTGAAGGCTATCAAGTAGATATCTGGTTTGATCTTCCTCAAACGCTAAGGCTCAGAGAAGGAGAATTCGTAGATATTACGATAGATGACTACATGGCGTACCATGATCAAAACTTTTGTTATATTAGACAGTTAGGGCGTGACTCCTACTACCTTCCTGAAGGAGTCTCATTTTTGTTGAGGAATACAAAAACAAAATACAGTCAATATGGTGCATCATGGAGTATGAGATACAATACTTCTAACTCACAGGAGGGGGAACTCATTAAAATAGAATTCGGCAAAATAAAGTATGATGAAAAAATGGTTGAGTATAAAGTAGAACACGGGTTTAATCATAGTTTTAGAGCAATTTCTGATGAAAATTGTACGTATTATCCCATTTCTTCTTCGTCAAACACTCCGATAGAGCAATCTCATTCGGCCGCACTGGCGCCTCCTCCGGCTACAACAACAGCAGCAAGCGTTAAGCCAAAGATAGATGTAACAATTTTTCCGGTAGCAGCAAGTAGTGCTGGTGAAAGTAGGCAAGTGTCAGAGAATAGACCCCCTCTAATTGGAAGTGAGGGAGATTTTCTTCCTTTTAAAAACTGTCGTATGCCTTATAAATGGGCACCTAGTTTCAAACCCAAGATATCCACAACACTACCGAGTATCTCTGCAACAGGAAAAACTAGTGGTGTTTTATTCCGTCTCCCCATTATTCATCTTAAGAAAGGAGATACTCTTTCCATGAGAGGGAATATCAAAGAAGGTAAAATAGAGTTTGGACTAACACCTCCGGATGAACGTGCGTGGATGGCTGTAAATACCCTAGGAGTTGGTGACTTTGACTCAACAGTTATTGCTCCTTTCGAAGGTGATTTTCTTCCTCTATTTTTAAATGATAAAAATCTTAACATTGATGTCACCATTACCGATATATCTATCCCTTAAATACTCTGGTTTTGACATAAGTCAATTATGGAATGAATAATCTAGTAGTCGGCGGGTTACCCCGCCGACCTCTTTCCCCACCGTGCATGCGTTGTCGCATACAGGGATTTTAGTTTAAATATTCAAAAATATCTTTTTGAGAGATTATCCGACCATGACCATTTACACAAAATTCTGTAAACCCTCAGCTTAGCCACAGCAATTCAAATGTATTTTTAGTTTGGCTTTTGCTATTGTTTCCTTATCAGTATCAGGGATTATTCCGCTGATCGTTAAATAGTTTCCTGTCATGACAGCATTTGCTCCCGCCGAATAGATTTCAGTTTGCTGTTTCTTGGTAAAAATTCTCGATCTTCCCCCGCAAATTCTTATTGTCCTATCATATAAAAACAGCCTATACAAGATTATTATTCTTAGAGATTCTTCACTTGTTAAAGGAGCTTGCTTTTCCAATGGAGTTCCGGGAACTGGCGTCAAAAAATTAATCGGGATGTCTTTTATTTTTAATTCATATAAAGTTTGGGCCAGTTTTATGCGATCTTCCCATGTTTCTCCAATTCCAAATAAACCGCCAGAACACAGTTCTAATCCGATTTTTTGAACTGAAATTATTGTTTCTAAGCGTTCATTCCATGTATGAGTTTTACATATTTTGTGGAAATGAGATTCGGATGTTTCCAGGTTGTGATGATATTTTGTTAGTCCTGAATGTTTAAGCAGTTCCAATTTTTCAATAGAAAGTTTTCCCAGAGACGCGCAAACGTTGATGGGCACATTTCTTTTTATCAATTTAATAGTACGGCAAATTATTTCCAACTCTTTATCAGAAACTGTGGTTCCGCTAGTAACAATACCGAAATGAGATACTCCTATTTCTGAAGCAGATATTGCCTCTTTTAGAATATTTTCAGGTTTTAATAATGGGTAATTTTCTATATTTGTTCTATGATGAATACTTTGAGCACAAAATGCGCAATTTTCCATACATGCTCCACTTTTGGCATTTATTATTGAGCACAGCTGGATTTTATTTTCGAACCTTTTCTCTCTGGCAAATGTTGCCAATCTTTTTAATTCGCTTAGAGGCGTATTGATTATAAATGACTTTATTTCTTCCGTGGAATACGAACTAAAATTTATTATAGGGTTCATGGCTTTATTTTGTTTTTTGTATAGATTTTTTAAGTATATGAAACATGCGATCCAGTTCCTCTATTGTGCTGGTTAATGGCGGCCATAGATAAATAACAGAGCCCAATGGTCGTATAAAAAGGCCTGACTTCAATGCGTACTTGCATAGTTCTTTTGCGCGTATATTTCCTCCATGTTGTTCATCTAATTCAATTGCTCCAATCATTCCGAGAGAACGCGGATGAGAATTTGAAATATCCTTTCCGATCTCTTCTATTTCTTTCCTGATAAATTCTGTTTTTGGTTTAATTTCATCCAATATATTCAACTCTTTATATAGAGCGATAGCCGCTAATGCCAAAGCTGATGTAATAGGGTTCCCTGTAAAGGTATGCCCGTGATAAAAGGTTTTGTCTTTACTTTCGTCACAACGAAAAGAGTTGTATACTTTATCCGTCGCCATTACTGCACTCATCGGTAGGTAGCCGCCTGTTAATCCCTTGCCAAGAAGTAGCAAATCTGGTGTTATTCCTGCGTGTTCACATGCAAACATCTTTCCTGTTCTAGCAAATCCTACCGCTATCTCATCTGCGATTAAAAGCAGATTATATTTGTCGCATAGTTTTTGTAATTTTTGCAGATAAATCTTTGGATAGATGTTAATTCCTGCGGCGCCCTGGCACAACGGTTCAACTATTACACCTGCGATTTGGCTATGATGTTTTAATATCAATTTTTCCATCGAATCGAAGCATTGCGCATTGCAGTCTGATGGTCTTTTTTTGTAACGACACTCTGTACATCTCGGGGATTTAGCACGATACGCTTTACTTAAAATTGACCTAAAATTTTTATGAAACTTGTCTATATATCCCACACTAACAGCGCCTAACGTGTCACCATGGTATCCGTTTTCGAGGCAGATAAACTTATTTTTATTATCTGCTCCGATATTTTGCCAGTATTGCAAGGCTATTTTTAAAGCTGCCTCCGTTGCGCTTGAACCGTCTCCGGCAAAAAATGAATGATTTAATCCTTGCGGTGCTATTTTTGCAAGTTCTTCAGAAAGTTTTATTGCGTTAGGATGCGATATTCCACCCAGAATGGAGTGCTGAAGTATTTCTGTCTGATTTTTAATGGCGTTTATCAGCTTCGGATGACTATGCCCAAAGTTAACGCACCACCACGAGGATATTCCATCAATTATAGATTTCCCATCAACGTCATATAGATATATTCCGTTTGCACTTTTTATTATGGGAAAGTTCGATTTTTCAAAGGTGTTGATATTCGTGTATGGGTGCCATAGGTGGCGTGAATCTAAGCATTGTAAATATTTTTTTTGCATTTAAGTTTTTCCTTAATTTCTTGTCATAAACTCTGGTTTTATCAAGCTTAATATCAGCTCTTTTTCACGCAGGCAATTTTCGAAGGTTTGCGAGAATTTTGCTCTGTTTTTCTCCATTTGCGGGACATAATCAACAACCGCAAGAATTTTAACTTGGCCTAGCTTCGAAATGATAGATATATTATCCTCCCTGATAAATCTGTCTTTTTTGTTTTCAGGTACAGTGTTGTTAATAACCACGCCTGCTATTGCTAAACCCGATGCTTTTAACATATTAATGGAGAGAAGTGTATGATTAATAGTTCCTAATGAACCGCGAGCTACCAGTATTATCGGGAAATTAATTTCTATCATCAAATCCAACATGGTTTTAGTTTTATTTAATGGAACAATAATTCCACCAGCCCCTTCGATAATCACACAATCATATCTATCGTTTAATGCTTTTAAGTTTTTAACTATAGTTTTAATGTCAGGATATTTTTCTGCTATTCTGGCTGCGAGATGTGGAGAGCAAGCTGTTTTGTAACAAAACGGCGAAAGTAATCGAATTTCTTCGTGCGGTAGGTTTAAATTGCAACTTTTCAAAGAAAATGACAAATCCTGAGAGTAAAACTTCCCGCCCCCTGATTGCATTGCCCCTGTTTGTACAGGCTTCATTGGTATTGCATTAATATTATTTTTTCTCAGCCAGCAGAGCAGTCCAGCCGTTACTGCTGTTTTTCCAACACTGGTATCTGTTCCTGTTATAAAAAAACCTTTCATAATTAAACCGCCTACAAAAATGATTACGTGTTAAATTTTATCAATTCGCATTAAATAATCCTTCCGCAATCACCCCGTGGTTGAGGTGGGGCGGTTTAATGTGTTTTTGAGCTATAATAAAGAGCACTTTGAATGTTAATGGTAATAGGTTGTCATCACGGCCATATTTTTTTCCGTAATGTGTCAGGAGGTTGTTTATTTCCTTTATTGTTTTAGGGCGGTATGATGGAGTGTGTCGGAAGGTTGTTCCGGTATATTTAAAATAACGCAGTATATCCATTCCACTAAGGAAAATGCAAATGTCCTCCACATGAGAAGTACAAATGGAGACAGATTGCTGTTTTAAGGCAGAAATGTAATAATCTGAATTTCTGTAATTCAATCCGTGCATTTTGGTGTCAAAAGCACTGTTAAAACTATTGTGCAGTTCGAAGAGAGAATCCTTTACTGGAACTGCTATTCCAAGATACCCTCCAGGGTTCAAAGAATGAACAAATGCTTCAATCACGCGATCCACGTTTTCTATCCATTGGAGGGTAAAGCTTGAAAGTGTTAAATCAAAAGTTGATGGGAAGTTAACTTCATTCAATTTTTCTAAGTCATGAACTAAAAAAGTCATATTTTTTATGTGGCCAAAGAATGATTGACAATAGCTGATCATTTGTTGGGATATGTCCATTCCTAAAAATGCTGCGTTGGTATAACGAGTGTAAGCCATTCTAGTCAACAAGCCGGTTCCACACCCGGCATCCAAAATCTTTTCGCATACATGAATGTCCGGCAATAATTTTATGAGTTTGGTTGCGGCAAGCCGCTGGTGTATTGCCCAAGCATCATAAGTTTTTGCAGCGTCTGAAAAAGTTATGCTAACAGATTCTTTATCGATGTTCATATTTTATTTATAAAGTCAGAGATTTCATCAATGAGAAGGGAAGGGGCTTTAAGGAAAAAAAGGTGTTCTTCTTCCTGTAAGATTGTTATTTCGGAGCGAGTCAGCCTTTCTGATAAATATATGCCATTTTTTATACTTATTACTCTATCTTTTCTTCCATGTATGATCCTGGCTGGCAGTTTGATTTTTTCAAGTTCATTTCTGATATCAGTATTTTTGAGATATAAAAGTCCGGATAGCAAATATTCTTTTTCTATTTTTATAGCAGCCCTCAGCAGGCTTGAAATGGGGTTGTAAGTATTGTCGACGCACAAAGAAAAAAAGTCTTTAAGTGTTTCTGCAGGGTTGCGATTCAGTTTATGAATCATTGCTTTTATAACATTTTTATTTACTCCGCAATAATCTTCATCTTCAATCATTCTCGAAGTCGTAGAAATCAAAAAAAGACCCGAAATTTTCTTTTGATATTTTATGGCCTCCGAAAGAGCTATTATTCCACCCAAAGACCATCCGACAATAACGACAGGATCGTCGGATGATTCAAGTTCTAGATATAACGCATTGCTGTCTTTATTGTCAGACAGACAATTCCACCATTCTATATAGATTGACTGCATTTTTAGTGCCTTCGAAATATTTTTAAAAATACTGCAATCTGTTCCCCAGCCGGAAATAAAAATCAGCTTTAGATCTTTCATAAAATATTCAACTCTCTGGCAGATTTTTCGATAGCTCTTGCCATGTATAACAACTCGTTATTATTATGCCCCAGCGTCACTGTTAGTCGCAGACGAGAGGTTCCTACAGGTACGGTCGGCGGCCTGATTGCAGGAATTAGAAGTCCATACCTTTCAAGGAGTATTTTTGACAATTTTACAGCTTTTGTATTATCGCCTATATGCAGTGGTATTATTTGGGAATTAAACGGCGGCATTCTAAATCCAGCTTTTGCTAAAATTGTGTGGAATAATCTTGCCTTTTTTAAGGTTCTTACCCCTAATTTTGGATATTCCTGTATAATATTTAAAGATGCTTGAGCTGTAGCTGCGCATGCCGGCGGCAAACCTGTAGAATAAATATAACTCCTTGCTTTATTGACTAGATATTTTTTTATCATGCCTGAGCATGCGGCAAAACCTCCGTACGAACCCAAGGCTTTGCTTAAAGTCCCAACAATGATATCCGGCTTGCGGTTTGTTTTCAAATCCTGACACACGCCTCCTCCTGTTTTTCCAAAAACTCCCAATGCGTGAGCCTCATCTACAATAAAAAGAGCGTTGTATTTTTCAGCTATTTGAATCAGATTTGCAATGGGCGCTATATCTCCATCCATGCTAAAAACAGATTCTGTAACTATGATTTTCTTGCCCTTGACGGGAGACTTTTTTATCAATTCTTCAAGATGATTCAGATCATTATGTCTGTACCTGAATAAGTTTGCGTTACTGAGCAAGCATCCATCAATTAAGCTTGCATGAACTAGCTTGTCAGCATAAATGTAGTCATCTCTTTTGGCTATTGCTTTTAATATTCCAAGATTGGCTAAAAAGCCGCTTCCCCAGATAATGCATTCTTCTTGCCCAAGAAGAGAAGCAATACTGTTTTCAAGTTCGCAGTGTATATCGAAATATCCAGACACCAAGGGAGATGCGCCTGTTCCGCATTTGTATTTTTTAATTGCTTTTATCGCGGCGTTCTTTACTTTTCTATTTCCTGATAAATTTAAATAATCATTGGAAGAAAGGTTTAATATTTTTTGTTTGCTAAAGAAATATTTTCCCTTGCACATCGACAAGGGGCGAAGATGCCTGGTCAAGCCCTCTTCTTCGAGGCGTATAAGTTCCTGTTGCATATTTATCTCGTTCATAACACTTCCAATATTGGTTCATTTATAAAAAAATCATAAATAAAAGCTGTATTAACTTTAAAAACTTACAAAAAGTGTTAATTAAACTAATCAGATTATGTCATGTTTACTAAAATAGAAAAGTGTGTATTACTATGATTTTTTATAGGGACAAGTTTAAGCAAATTCGAAAACACAACAGATGGTCTTTATCAGCTTTGGCTCGGAAAAGCAATATAAGCAGAATGTCTCTTTCCATGTGGGAAAATGGAAAACTTGTTCCATCAGAAAAAAAGGTAAGAGAATTGGCGAGATTTTTAAATATTTCTGTTGGCGAAATTTCAGACATACAAAATGAGCAAGTTTCTTCCGTAAATAACTTGTCTGATATTGCTGAAACATGGTTTTCATTGGCAGAGTTTAAAGAAGATGTGCACAATAGATTGATTGATTCTTTATTTAACGGAATTAATGGTCTGGATAAAAGGCTGAGGCAGTCTTCGATAATAATTAACGCATTAATTTCTTCAATCCATACCATTTTTTACGTTAAAGGAACTGATCAAAAATATATCGTGGCGAATAACCATTTTTTTAATAATTTCTCAATGGGCACAAAGTCTGGTATATTGGGAAAAGAGGACAAGGATTTTTTTTCATTAACGGAAGCTCAAAAAAACTACGAAGAAGATAAAAATGTCATGTTAACAGGAAAGGCAGTAATCGACAGGGAAGATTTTATTCCTGGCACTAGAAAAAAAGAGTGGGGACTGATCTCAAAAATTCCTATTTTGGATTTAAAAGGAAATATTGCTGGAATCGTCGGAACTATTGTTAACATAACAGAGAGAAAAATAGCAGAAAGCACCAGAATTGCTCTTGATAATGCCATTAATAAGCTTGACGAATGTATATGGGTAGCGAAAATATTGGATTTTGAAAAGAACAAATATAAGGTTGTTTACTTAAGTGATGCTATAGAGAAAATGTCCGGTGTAAAAAAGGAAGAATTTTTTAAAAACTCTGAGCTGTGGACTGAATTTATCCACCCTGATTTTAAGGAAAAAATTTTAAAGGCAAGAGCGTCCAAAGTTTTCCCTAGATACTATGAATATAAGGCTGTTAGGCAAGGTAATAAAGAAGAATATTGGAGAGAGGATGTTACATACAAAAATGGAGATATGCTTTTTGGAATAGCAAAAGACGTTACTTCTTTGGTAAAATTAAGAGAAAACGCTTTGAAAAAAAATAATATCAAAATAGCTAGACGGCTCCAAGATCAGGGTGTTGATCCCAATATCATTTTAAAAGCAACAGGTGTTTCGGTCAATGAAATCCAGATGGGAATTTTGTATTCAAATCTTTTATAAGCTTAAAAATAGCTAATTCTTTATTTTTCGCTTCCACATCTATAGTGACATTCAGGTTTAAATTAAGCCAATCCAAAGGAAAATCGGCAATATCGATATAGTCTGAATGACTTTGGGGGCGTTTAGAACACCACCCGTCCCTTGGAGAGGAAATATGAAAATATGGGTCTCCCCTTTGCTCCCATGTCGAAATACAAAGTTCTGTCACTTTTTCCACAGAGAGACCGTCAGGATTACATCTGTGATGATGCACATCGTAAACCATCCTGACTCCCAGTTTTTTACAGATTTCATATACATCTTTAGGCGCATAAATTCTATCATCGTTTTCTATGGTTAATAGATTTCTTACATTTTCCGAAAGCTGTGAATTAAAATTTTTCTCTACTATTTTCAATGCTTCAGCTTTGTTTCCGTAACTCCCGCCAAGATGAATGTTCATTACATCCGCACCTACAAAATCCGCAACCTTTGCCTGATAATCCAATTCGTTTATAGATCTTTCTAAAATTTCAGGATTAGAAGAAGATAACAACACAAACTGGTCCGGATGAAAACTAAGCCTTATATCATTAGTTTTTGCATAATTTTTTATTAAATCCAATGTGTTGAATATTTCTTTATTGTCTTTTAACTGTTTAATTGTATAACCGAATTTTGGATGTGTATAAAGCGGAAAAATCCTGGAGCTTATGCGAAAAGCTTTTATGCCTTTACCATTAAGAAATTCCAACGCTTTTAAAATGTTTTTAACATTGCTAAGACAGAGTTCTGATATCTTATTGAGCTGAATGGGTTTTTCTAAATAAAGCAGGCTTTTGGCCGTTGCAATCTTAAACTTTATATTTTCTTCTTTAAACAGACAACAGAGCCCGAACCTTATCATCAATTCCTCACAGGATTATCCTTGTCATCATCTTTTTTTATTTTGTGTTATAAATTTAGGTTCTATTTTTTTTAAGCATGTAGCATCTTGATTTTCTGGAGTTAGAGGTTTTTGTTTTGTAATCTTCTTATCCTTCGAAGAAGGCGTGATATCCTTTTTAATTTTAGGTTTTAGAACTGCATGATTTTGTAATTCGGAAGTTTTAATTGGTTTGGCTATAAGATGAGAAGATATTTTTTTTGCAGGCATTATTTATACTCCTTGTAATTTGAATAGTAAGTATAAATAAAGCATAGCTGGTGTTCCTATTGGAATAATCGTAACCGCAGCCATAAGAGCACAGAGATGAAAATATTGCCTGCGTTTTTCATTTATAGGAGCATTGTTTGCTTGTGCTTCAGCGAGCTTTTCTGTAATTTCCTGGAATAGAGCATCATCAAGTTTTTCGCTTTTACTGCCTGAATTTTTCAGATACTCGGCATACTCGTTATACCACTTTTGCCATAACTTCATAGAGGCTATAGTCTTGTATTGTTTTTTTCTTGGCATAAGGAATAATATCCCAAAAGCAACACTGATTCCAAGGAATAAAAAGGCGATAAGTATAGACAGGTAATATAAGTAATATAAGAATATATCAATTTTAAATATCAGGTTTAAAATATCAACTTTCACTAAATTATAAACTAGAGTTCCAAGTATTGATAAAAAAGCTAGTACAAAACTTGCTTTTTGATACATTTGGTTAGTTTCTTTTATCTCAAATTCATACTGTCGGTAACATAGTTCATAAAACTCTTTACTGACTTTTGCCTTTGTTTCAGAATCCATAGACTACCTCCCCAGTTGTTTGGCTGATATTTTACTTTTCTGTCTCTTGGACAAAGATTCTGCGTTACCTCCCGGGGAAATTGGTTTCAGAAAATTGCGCTCATAGCTTGAGAAGCACTTTGTTTCATTGAATCGTGCGCTTATATATTTGCACTCTTCATCTTTGCTTACTTCTCTTTTATAAGCTTCATATTTTTCTAAAGTTGAAAAGCTAAAAAGAGCTACAGCGATATTGTCTGGTCCATTTTTACCAATACCAGGGAAGCTAAAAGATGGATTAGGCAAGTCATTAGAGGTGCTTGGCAGAAAATATCCATGATGTACTCCGCCATATTTCTCAATTAACGATATCCATGTGCGAGCATATTCTTCAAATTCATTCATCTTATCAGGATCTACGACATATCTGATAAAACAAGTAAACATATTCTCTCTTTCTTCTATGGTTTTTTATCGGTTTTTACGATTTCTCCGGGCAAAGTTGAAGAGTGGGGCCAGAGTTTTCTTCCAGGATAAATAGTAGTGTTTATTCCTGTATGGACTTCCTCTCCGACAATAACGCCTAATTTTCTTCTGCCGGTATCCATAGATTTGCCATTAACCAAACTTCCATGGTTTTTCCCGTCATGTCTGAGGTTCGCTACAGTTGTTCCCGCTCCAAAATTTGTTTTTTCAGCAATAATGGAATCTCCGACATAGCTTAGATGGCCAATGCTGACCTTGTCCAGTATTATGGAATTTTTAACCTCTACGGCCTGTCCGATATGACAGTTGCTGCCGATGTGCGTATTTCCGCGGATGTAACAGTTCGGTCCTATTTTGCAGTTCTTTCCAATGGTGACATTCCCTTCAATGTAGACGCCGGGCAGCAATATAGTACCCTCGCCAATTTCGACAAACCCGTCAATGTTTACTCCCTGTCTTACCGTGCCACTTATCTTATTTTCCTTAAGTTCTGAAACGACCTCCTCGTTAACTTTGAGAAAGTTCCACGGGTGCCTGATTATTAAAGATTTTGTATCTATCGGAACAATTTCTTCTTTGCAGCTTTTTTCTGAAAACAAACTGAAAAGGAGCTCTCCATGTTCGTTTTTTATTGAAACATTTTTTTTGGTAGAAACAAGATTTAACAGTTCAGCTGAAGGCCAGAAATCTTCCCTTATCTGGATTTCAATGTCTGTAGAAAAGGTAATAATTTTCTCTATTTTACATACTACATTTTTCGCAAAAGTTGAGCCGGCTATTGGGAAAGAGCCGATTTTTTTTGCGTATGAGTGTAGCGGTTCAAGATTTTTGGAAGAGTTAGAATCAAAAAATGTTATTTTCATAAAATTAATTATTTTAGTTTTTCCTCGGCAATTGCCGCTATTTTTTTAGACCACCCATCTGCTGCTTTGTACGATTTTGCTTCAACCATTATTCTGATGAGGTTTTCTGTTCCGGAATATCTTACCAACACTCTGCCGTCATCTTTCAATTCAGATTCACATTTTTTTATTTCTGCGGCAAGTTCCGGAATCTCTTCAACGGGGATTTTTTCTTTCACCTTGATATTTACTAGTTTTTGCGGAAATTCATCCATGCAGTTCGCCAAGTCTGCCAGAGGTTTCTGTTGTTCCAGCATCATTCTTAAGACATGGAGCGCCGTGATTATTCCATCGCCTGTGGTTACGTAGTCCATGAATATGATATGTCCGGATTGTTCTCCTCCGATGTTAAATTTTCCCTGACGCATTTTCTCTATTACGTATCTGTCTCCCACTTGAGTGAATTCCACATTTATTCCAGCCTGGTTCATTGCGTGTTTTAACCCAAGGTTACTCATGATAGTTGTCACAAGCGTATTTTTGTTTAGCTTACCTTTTTCTTTGTAGTCAAGCGCGCACATTCCAAGAATCCTGTCACCGTTTACTACTGCGCCATTACTGTCAAGAAGTATTACCCTGTCGGCATCTCCGTCAAGGCTTATTCCGACATCTGCGTGGTGTTCTCTTACTAGGTTTGAAATGTTTCCAGGAACGGTAGCTCCACAGTTTTTGTTTATATTAAATCCATCAGGCTCTACAGCTACTTTGATTACTTCGGCGCCAAGCTCTTTAAAAATCCATGGAGCTATGGCGTATGCGGCGCCATTAGCGCAGTCCAGTACAACTTTTAAGCCTTTCAAGCTGTAATCATCAATTGTGCTTTTTGCGAACTCGATATAACGGCCTCTCGCATCTTCAAGCCTATAAGCTTTTCCAAGAAGTTTAGTGCCTACGTGAGTACTGATTATTTCTCCGTCGAACATGAGCTTTTCTATTTTTGCTTCTTCCGCGTCAGGAAACTTGAAGCCGTCGGGGCCGAAAAGTTTTATTCCGTTATCCTCATAAGGATTGTGAGAAGCTGTTATCATTATTCCGCAGTCGGCGTTAAATGATTTTATCAGCCTGGCAATAGCCGGAGTTGGCAGAGGTCCTACAGACATTACGTCCATTCCCATGCTTACGAGGCCGCTTGCGAGGGCGGTTTCAAGCATATATCCTGAAAGTCTTGTATCTTTGCCTATTACGGCTCTTACTGTGTTAGGCCTATCTGCTTTGTAGTACAATGCAATAGCTTTTCCTAGTTGAAGCGCTATTTCTGGAGTTATCGGGTATGTATTGGCTTTTCCTCTTATTCCGTCTGTTCCGAAGAGTTTTTTCATTTTTGCTAAAACCGATTGAGTTTTTAAGTTTTTTATAAAATTATACAGCTATCAGTTTGTAGGGCTTTGCCCTAAAAAAGATAGGTATAGAAAAGTATTCATTTTTCAAAAGAAAACAAGCTAACATAATGATATATTATGAGCAAAGATTATAATATGACAAATAACCTAACTTCCTAGTGTTAATCGCGAGACTAGCCTCGAACTTCAGAACTCCTGACATCGCGGAAATTGCGATGGTCACATTTTTATATAAACGTTTTATTATCTCCTGCCAAGGAGTAGAGGATTTTCGCCTCTTCGCCGAAATGAAAAGTAAAGAATCTTTGATTTTTGAGGAGGTTTTTTTGCTCTTCATCAACATCTTTGACCATTCTTCTGCGGATTTTGTCAAGTTTGTCATTCATTAGTTTGATTACATCAAAATGCTCAAAGACTTTTTCCTAAGATATTTTTTCTCGCACTCTTTTACTGTTTTTCAGATTTCATATTGCAGAAACGGGCGTATCCAATTGTGAGAATGGGCCTCTATCGCTCGTCGGAACAATTGGATCGTAGAGCCCGTGACTTTTATCTTCTTAATTTCACATTTCATTTGGGAGAGGAACCAAAAGAAATATTAATTGTGGGTTTATGGTTATAAAGAATAAATTTCTCCGTATTTTTCAGAGAGGTATTTGACATAAGGGGCGGGGTTTATTTTTGAGCCGGTAACTTTTTGAACAAGCTCCTGCGGTTCGAATTTTGCGCCATGAGCGTAAATATTTTTTCTGAGCCAGCCAAGGAGCGCGGAAAACTCGCCTTTTTCTATTTGTGAAGAGATGTCGGGAATGTCCTGATTTATTTTCTCCCATATTTGAACTGAGACCAGATTTCCCAGAGCGTACGTGGAAAAATATCCTATCGCACCCATAGCCCAGTGAATGTCCTGAAGAACCCCATCCGCGTCATTTTTAGGAGTAATTCCGAGATATTCTTTCATTTTCGAATTCCATACAGATGGCAGGTCTGCCACGCTTATTGAGCCTTCCATAAGACCTATTTCTATTTCCAGTCTGAGCATGATATGGAGATTGTATGTAGCTTCATCAGCCTCTACTCGTATAAATGATGATTTTACTTTGTTAATGCCTTTATAGAAGTTGTTCAGGGAAATATCCGAGAGGTTTTTTGGGAAAGTTTTCTGTAATTCGGGATAAAAATAGGTCCAGAATGCTTTTGAACGGCCTATGATGTTTTCCCATAACCTTGATTGTGATTCGTGAATGGCAAGAGAAGCGCCATGCCCGAGAGGGGTTCTTCTCAGTTCTTGAGAAATACCCTGTTCATACATTGCATGGCCGGCCTCATGAAGCGTCCCAAATAATGCCATTGGCAGATAGTTTTTATCCAGACGGGTGGTTATTCTTACATCGCCGATGCCGAAATTTATTGAGAAAGGATGAGCTGATTTATCCTGCCTTCCGCGATCCCAGTCGAATCCGAATTTTGTTATTGCGTCTTTTCCTAGACCCAATTGCTTTTCAATATCATATTCTCTGAACAGGAAAGAGTTGTCAATTTCTTTTTTCTCTCTTATCTGTTGAATGAGCTTGACCTGCTGCGGACGGAGTTCATTGAAAATCTTTTTTACGTCAGTGGTTTTTAATCCCGGCTCAAAATCGTCCAGCAGCGGATCATATATGCTGGCGTATGGAGAAAATATCTTTGCGTATTCTTTTTTCAGTTCAATAATTAGTTCCAGGCAGGGTTTGAATAGACTAAAATCCGATTTGTTTTTTGCTTCTATCCAGGTTTGCTGCCCTATAGAACAGGCTTTTGAGGTTTCAGCGACGAGTGAAGCCGGCACTTTTACTGCCTTGTTATAAGTCCTGTTAAGAACTCTTATCAATCGTACATCATTTGATTCGTCATCGATGCTTTTTATCTCACTTTTGAGTTCCTTTATTAGATCTCCTATTTCCGACGATGTAAATTTTCCATGAGATATTTTATTTAAAGTCGAAAGCTGCTCCGCGCGGTCCTGAATTCCGCCTTTCGGCATGTAGGTTTCCTGATCCCAAGCAAGCACAGCCGTAGCCATTTTGATGTCATTTATCTCATAAATTAGTTCTTTAAGCTGATTTAACTTTTTCCCGTTCATAATGTCCTTATTTTGTAGCTATGGGTTGATGTTTTATGAAAATATAGGTTAATTTGTATTAAAAATATTCGTTGGTCTTGATTGGTTGTGGTTATCTAATATGTCTAAACAGGTTTTTACTTTATTCGGCTAACAAATGCTTAATACAACTTTTTTGTGAAAACTCATCTTTATTGATAGACATAAATTTCATAAGATCATAAGCATTGTTAAATGTTTTCTTCAATTTATCTTTTACTTTTTTACATTTCTGTCCTTGTAGATTAATTAGCAATTTTGAATCTACATACTTTCCGCCCGTTCCTGATATGATTGTATTATCTGATAAATGATTTTTATAACTTACGCCTTGTCCCACAATAATTGAAACTTCATGCAATTCATCTTTATTTATAAATACGTAAAATGCTCCTTTATCTGACTTATTTTTCATTTCATTGAGAATTTGCTGATAGATAGGATTATTAGAATCGGGGGTTAAGTCTTTGTCTCTAATTTTCCAATCTTTATCTTCGATTCTGTTGTATCCGTGATTATATATTATGTAGTTATTGTGCATCATTGTTTTTTCAAAATTATCTTCATAAGTTATTATGCCATTCGTGTCAATCCGGTTTCTGTAATCGGATATGACTAAGCAACCATCTTTACATCTTACGCCAATTATCAAAGTCATCTTTTACTTGTTTTTTCTTTAATCTTATCATCTATATGATTAATTAAAATTTCTGCAAGACCAATAAATTTAGCAGCATCGTCGGAATCTATGGTATCGCTTCTTCCTCGAACAGCTATATTTCTTAATTGCCGAAGATTATCCAACATTCTCCCATGTTGATCATCAATAAGATTAAAACTTTTCAAGCGTGAGCCTATTGCTCGAAAAGTAAGGGGAATATTTTTGCCATTTACTTCAAGTATTTTTTTACAAGCGTTCTCGACGTCACTCCATGTAGAAATGATTTCTGTAACGGGAGAATATGTTATTTCCTTTTTAATTTCTTCCACCTTTTCTTTTGGAGGCATAATATCTTTAGCTTTTTCTTCAAACTTCTTCATTTCTGCACTAAAATCCCCACATTTTATTTTTAACTCTGCAAGTTGTTCGATAAGTTTTCCTATCGGCTGACGAAGAATATAGATAATAATCACAATCGCGATAGGCCAGTGGTGAAATGATTTAATAGATGTTATTATAATTTCATTCCAATTCATTTTTCCAGCCAATATTGTTTATAATTTTCCATACCGCTAAACGTAATAACATTATAAATGGTGTGAGAGTGATTTTGAATATTCTAATTCAAAAATGTAGAATAATAATACCACAGTGCAAGTTTTTGCGTTTAATCTGGCTCTGTAATCCCTTGTGCCTTGCATGGTTGTAATGCAAGCTATGGGTCGGTAAGCTTACTGCGGAGTTTCATGAAAAGTAACTAGAGAATTTTTTCGAAGCAGACGATTTTCTTCAGGTCCGTCGTGCCGCTCAGTGGTTTCTCCTGTGAATCCGATAATAGAAATAGGAATCGATAGTGAGGTGAGTCTATACGCCAAGTAATATCCGACTGATGGTTGTTTTGAGAGCCCAGTGCTTAGACGCTTATCTGGATAGATAAGCTCCAACTCGTATCTTGAATAGAATTCCTTTCTGCCAGCGAGTCTACGGTGTTTGTCATTTTGCCTCTTCGCCGAAATGAAAAGTAACTATCATAAAACAGCCTCAATTTTAGTATTTGGAAGGTTATAGATTTTGAGAATGAAGTAATCCTTGTCTCTGAACCCATAAGCTTGCCTGATGAGC
>JAJXWI010000102.1 GCA_021781705.1 bacterium
TTCATCATCTGCCTAGACCTCAGTGTTATAATTTGTGGCTAATTGAAATTATAACACTATTAATAGACATTACATCATTGACTTGACACTAGTTGCTTTGAAATTGCAAGTCCTAATCCAATGCCGGGAATCTTTTTACGTATTGACATATCAAGCTGTTCAAGGGGCAGAAACATCCTGCCAATGTCTTTCAGATCAACACCGATGCCATGATCAATCACGCTTACTTTTACCATTTCTCTGTTGTCAGGGGATACAGTTTTTTCTGCTTTAATCGCAATTATACCACCGGCTGGGCTGAATTTTATAGCGTTTGAGATAAGGGCATAGAGTATCTGTTTTAACTTTCCTTTATCGGTTTTAATAAGCAAATTCACATTATTGTGAATCTCGATGGAAATTTTATTCTGATTGGTCTTTATTTTTTCCTGGAGTAATTTTAGAATATCGTCAAAAATATCCTTAAGCAGAAAATTCGAGTACGAAAGCTCCTCTGTTTCAGTAAAAATTCTGCTCACATCACAAATCGTTTCAATAATAGTTTTGAGTTGTTCGCCTCCCTTATTGATATGAAGCATGTACTCTTTTTGTTTTTCATCCAAAGATTTTGAGTAAAATTCAAGCATCATGCTTGAGAAACCAATGACCGAATTAAGAGGGGTGACCAGCTCGTGTGAAACATTGGCTATGAATTGGTCTTTTGCATAGGAGACAGTCTCAACTAGTATTTTGGCGTATTTTAATGTTTTTTCAGCCTCTTTTTGCGCGGTGATGTCGCTGAAAAAGCCCATATTGTAGTTGCGGCCGGCTAGAATGATAGGGCAGGCGCTAACGGAGGCAAAGAAGATAGAACCGTCTTTGCGGATACATGCAATCTCTACCAAAACTTTTTCACCTCGCGATTGAGCCTCGAACTCTGCAAGAACACTATTCAAGGCATCTTTAGGATGAATATTCTCCACTCTAAGACGTTGCATTTCTTCCCCTGAATATCCAAACATTTTGCATACAGCCGGGTTCGTATAGGTGAATCGTTTCGTCTCTATGTCAGCAACGAGTATTCCCTCTGCTGCGCTGTTAAACATTGAACTGTATTTTGTTTCTGATTCCACCAGTTTATTTTCTGTCATCTTGTGTGCTTCAATTTCTGCATTCAGTTTTTCTATAGAGGTTGTGGTAGTTCTTAATTTCATCACCATGCTGTTGAAGTTTTTGGACAGAAGACCGATTTCATCATTTGTCATGATAGGTGCTATGATACTAAAATTTCCTATTTCGACAGATTTCGTTACTTTAACTAACTCTTTGATAGGACGGACAAGCCTGCGGCAAAACAGATAGAATATTACGAAAAAAAACAGAATTCCCAGGCCGAAACAATATACTATTTTTATTAGCAAGTCATTGAGCGGAGCAATGGCGACGCCAAGCGGCATCTCAATGAATACTCCCCACCCGCTTCCTTTATAATTTAAGAATCCACTCTCTCTGACAGTAGCGGCCAAAACCTGTTCCTTCGGATTGTGGATAGAAACGGAGGCGCCGCTAAAGTTGCTGCGGCTTGTCAAAGTCTTATTTATCAGCTTATTTTCGAGATGGTTATGATTAAGAATGAGATTTCTCTCAGTGGTAGTTGTGGCTATGGTTATTCCATTTTTATTAAAAACATGGACATGATAGAGTGGATTTGTCTGGTTAAGAATCTCCATTACCACAGGCCAGCTGAAATGGCCGATGACAGCGCCTATTGTTTCTCTTTCATCTTCGCTTAAGACAGGGCTTGAGAAGACAACTGTTGGCCTGCCGTTTAAATCTGATAATACAAGGTCTGAATAATAGGAAATATTTCTCTTTAAAACGTGATTAAAGGCTCCATTACTGACAGGGTGCTTGTCTATTCTTTCGCCAATGTTTTTTTCTAGCGTGGAACAGATGATAGTGCCGGCTCTATTAACCAATAATAAATTATTCCATGGTCCGGTCAAGAGGAGCGATTTCTCTAATTCTTTATAAGCCTGCTTTTTTAGTGTGTTATTTTTATCATTTGCTAAATAATTCTGCAAAATCTGGCTCTGAGCAATCATTCTGATATCATGGGATGCATCATACATAGTAGCGTCAATTTGCGACATAACAAAAGAAGCAGTTTCTGTACTATCGGCGTAGGTCTTCTCAATTATGGTCCGCCTCATGGAATAATAAACTACCAGAGATGTAAAAACAAAACTGATAAAGGCGACACTTATTGCCGTTAATAGAATTTTAGGAAAAAATTTCACTTTTTATTTCTTCTCTTCTCTTCTCCCTGAATCTTGCGAATAAATTGACCATCAATAACATCCAGAGGATCCATTTGCTTGTTGGTTAGGCGCTCACTTATCATAAACTCATTGATTTTATAAAATGTTCCGAATAGTGACTCAAATCCGGTACCGAAGGAAAAGGCAATAAAATTTTCATGTAAATCCAAGGTTTTGTCAATTTGGGCAAGCGCAGCCACCTCCGATTTGGGGCTCTTGTAAATGTCGGCAATTATCTGAAACGCTTCCTGCGGGTTTTCTCTGATAAACTGCTCGGTCCTGTGCCAGACATTGATGAAGGCCTGCACATCCTGAGGCCTCTCCTTTATGAATTTACTGCTGAAAACTGTTAACACCGGACAGATCCCTGGCATTTCAGATGTATCAAATATCTTTTTCCCATTTCCTTCTGTTACAGACTTACTTAACAGCGGTTCCCATGCGACTATGGCATCAACTCTGCCGCTGATGAATTCTTCAGCTGTTTTTTCGCATGGCATATCCACCATATTAACATCGGAAAGAGCCAACCTGTTTTGTTTCAGTACAAGACTCAGAATATATTCATGGTTTGAATCTTGGGTAACCCCAATTTTTTTCCCTTTTAGTTCATCGAAAGTATTTATGCCCCGTCGGGTCACAATGCCGTCTACGCCAAATGAAATGTCGGAATTGATAACCGCCACCAGTCCCGCACCCTTAATGTTATATTGAATCAGGCTGAATAAATAGAAATCGTTTGTATCAATTTTTCCTGCTGCCGTATCAGCCAGGGATTTATAATAATCAGCGTTGGTATCTATTAATTCAACATTTAATCCTGCCTCTTTGAACCATCCTTTCTTGTCGGCAATCTCTCTCCAGTATGCTCCGGGCCAGTAGTAACGCGCCGCCTTAATCGGCAAGTTTGTGGGTGTGAGTATATCTTTTTTGTCCGGGTTTGTCTGCATCCAGAATACGACGGCGGCAATTATTGCCAGGAGAAAAATAACAGATATCAGAATTTTTTTCATAATTGTGCCAATCTAAAATCTAAAATTATGAGCCTCTTTCAAAGTTCGAATACAAGCGGTTTTGACGGAGCAAAACCCTCCATTTTCGAGTCTGGAGAGTTCCGCTTTTACCATGCGTTTTAGCAAGGTTGTCGGAACCGAAAAAGGGTTTTGCAATTACCTCTTATGGTTAGGAGATTCATCCATGCCTATCAGGTTCCTTGCCGTTACCCCAATATTTTTTCAAGCTGCTCGAGTAGTTTTGCGATATTAATGGGCTTTGATGTATAATCGTCAAAGCCTGCTTTCAACAGCATTTCCTTGTCCCCCTTCATGGCATATGAAGTAACAGCAATCAATTTAACATTACTGGTCTGAGGGTCGGTTCTCAGTATCTTTCCGGCAGAAATGCCGTCTATACCCGGCAGTTGGATATCCATAAGAACAAGGTCGGGTTTTTTCTCCTTGGCCAGTTTTATTGCCTCTTCTCCGTTTGACGCCTCTATTACTTCGTATTCCTTATACGTCAGAATGTCTCGAAGAAGGCGCAAGTTTGATGCTGTGTCATCCACTATTAAAATCAGTTTAGCCATATTTTTAAACCTCTCTATGTTTTGTATGTTTTTTAACAATAAGATAGGTATAATAAAAACAAATGAACACTGCTTTACCTAATTCCTAACTTCCGCAATTATAACCTGTTGTCAAGTGACATCAATACTAGAAAAATGGGTTCCGGTATCAAAGAGTGGAAAAAAAGAGCTATAGGTTCAAAGTTGGGTGGCAGATCTGAATTTATCAGATCTTGATATGATTTTCCCTTGAATAAATGGTCAGTTTATTGATGTTTTATATTGAAACAAATAGATTCAGTTTGCATATTAATGAGCCTATGTTTTAATAAATATATTTTACGAATGGAGCCCTTTTATGAGGATGCTTGTAATAAATGCCGGAAGTTCTTCTCTGAAATTTACAGTATTTGACTTTTCATGGATGGGGCGGCAAACTGTTTTGGCAACAGGGCAGGTGGAGTGTTTGGGATTGCCAATGTCTTATTTTATTTATCAGAAATCCGGGCATACAAAAAGCAAAACAGAGCTTGAAGTTGTAGGAGAAAGACAAGATAGGGGTGATTATTTTAATCATACCGATGCGATGAAGGTTGTTTGCGATAAGTTGTTAGACCCGGAAGAAGGTATTATAAAAAACATAAAGGATATTATTGCAATAGGGCACAGAGCCGTGCATGGCGGCGAGAAAATAACAAAGCCGGTCATTATAGACGAAAAGGTAAAAGATATAATAAGAGAATGCATCAGTCTTGCACCAATTCATAATCCTGCAAATCTAGCTGGAATAGAAGCTTGTGAAAAATTCTTTCCGGGCGTCCCTAATGTCGCAGTTTTTGATACCGCTTTTCATCAGACAATGCCTCCGGAATCTTATTTATATGCCATCCCATATGAACTTTACAAAAAGTATGGCATAAGAAAATACGGGTTTCACGGAACTTCGCACCACTACGTCGCAAAAGCCACGGCCAACTTTTTACGCATGCCGTTTGAAGAGTTAAAACTTATTACCTGCCACCTGGGAAATGGCTGCAGTATTGCTGCAATAAATAACGGAAAAGTTATTGATACTTCGATGGGAATGACTCCTTTGGAGGGACTCGTAATGGGTACCAGAAGTGGAGATGTTGACCCCGCTATAGTTCTTGCCTTAATCGACAGAGGAATGAGTCCGCAGGAAGTAGACAATATGCTTAACAAAAAAAGCGGTCTTCTTGGAGTGGCCGGGATAAACAGCGGGGATATGAGAGAAGTCATAGAGGCTGGAGAAAAAGGGAACTTGCAGGCGGCTCTGGCTCTTAAACTGTTTGTTAGCAGAATAGTAAAGTACATAGGCGCTTATTATGCGGAGTTAAACGGCGCAGATGCGATTGTTTTCACCGGGGGTATAGGCGAAAACAGCTGCGTGATAAGGGCAAAAATAGTGGAACAAATCTCAGCATTTTTTGTTCATCTTGATTCGAGTATGAACGCAAATAGTGTAGGCGTGCCGGCCATAATATCTACAAAAGAAAGTAAAATGAAGGTGGTTGTAATGCCCACAAATGAAGAATTGATGATCGCTACGCAGAGCATAGACCTTCTTCTTTCCGAGGGCAGATTGAAACTTGTCGCAGTTTGAAGTTCCTTTGCATTAGTGCAAGAAAAAATGATTTATCATAATTTTTATTAAGTAAGGAGATATTAAAATGGCAATACTGGAAACTCTTATAAAAAGAGCAAAAGAGGTGCAGAAAAGAGTTGTGCTTCCGGAGGGGCAGGACCCGCGAGTAGTTATAGCCGCAAACAAAATAATGGAAACAGGTATAGCCAGAGAAGTTGTTGTTCTGGGGACAGAAGAAGAGATAGATAAGGCATGCAAAGAGGCTGGAATAAGCAGTAGAAATTTTTCCGTAATAAATTATCTTACTTCCGATAAGCTCGAATATTTCGCAAAGACTTTGCAGGAAATCAGAGCTCAAAAAAATAAAGATATTCCGTTTAATGGCGCGATGGAGAAAATGAAAGAGCGCCTCTTTTTTGGCGCAATGATGGTAAAACTCGAAGAAGTGGACGGGATGGTTTCCGGCAGCATTGCATCTACCGGTGACTTGTTAAGGGCTGCATTTATGGTTGTCGGAACAGCCCCCGGGATTAAGACCGCCAGCAGTGCATTTATTATGGATTTGGCAAAACCTACACCCGGAGGAGAATCTACACTTCTTTTTGCGGACTGTGCAGTAAATCCCAATCCTGATGCTGAGACTTTAGTTGATATAGCTATCGCAACAGCGAAAACTCATAGGTCTTTGATCGGGACCCAACCCAAAATAGCTTTCCTCTCGTTTTCAACAAAGGGCAGCGCCTCTCATCCTCTTATAGACAAGGTTCAGAAGGCTACTGCCATTATGAAACAGAAAGTGGAGGAGTTAAAACTTGATTGTATTTTTGACGGCGAACTACAGGCTGATGCCGCACTTGTTCCAAACGTGGCATTCTCAAAAGCTCCAGGAAGTCCTCTTGAGGGTAATGCAAATATACTTATATTCCCGGATCTGAATGTAGGAAATATCTGCTATAAAATTACTCAGAGATTGGCAGGTGCAGCAGCGCTTGGTCCCGCCATTCAAGGATTAGCAAAACCGTTAAATGACCTTTCACGCGGATGCTCTTCAGACGATATTGTAGCGACAGCTGCTATAACTATCTGCCAGTCGATGGAATAGTTCGTGGTTCGTTTTGTCGAGAGAATGCTATTACTTTAATTCAGTTGAAAAAATTGGTTGCTCAATGCTTATTTGCAGAGCAACCTAGTGTCAAGTCAATGATGTAATGTCTATTAATAGTGTTATAATTTCAATTAGCCACAAATTATAACACTGAGGTCTAGGCAGATGATGAATAAGAGATATAAGGTAACATTAAAACATGAAGAGA
>JAJXWI010000019.1 GCA_021781705.1 bacterium
TCCTGTTTGCGACAGAATAGTTGAAATTGCCGCGATAAAAGTCGAGCTCGATGGCACTCAAAAAAGGTTTCATACACTTATTAATCCTGAATGCCTGATTTCAGATAGGCTGACAAGAATTCATGGGATAACAAATGAGATGGTTGCAAACGCGCCGTGTTTTGGAAAGATCGGGAAAGATTTTGTAGAGTTTTCAGAATCTTCAACTCTCGTAGCCCATAATGCGAGGTTTGATCTTGGCTTTCTACAGGAGAGTCTTAATAGAGAAGGTATTGAGCTGTGGAAAGGAAAGACTCTTGACAGTATTCCTTTGATAAAACAGGCATACCCGGGATTGGCAAGTTATAGTTTGTCCGCACTTCGACATGTTTTTGGTTTGAGCTATGATGGCGGCCCCGCGCATAGGGCGTTTGCAGATGTCGAATGGACCCTCGAAGTATTCAGCCTTGCAATGAAAAAGCTTATGAGAATCTAGTAGTTTCTCAGGACTCAGGTATTGATGTCATTGCAAAACTCTTTTCCGGTTCCGACAAAGCGGAACCCTCCAGACTCGAAAGTGGAGGGTTTTGCTGCGCTTGTCACGTCGCAGTCCCCGCAACTGCGGAGACGAAGGGTGGTCAAAACCGCTTGTATTTGAGTTTTGCAAGAGGCTCAACTAATAAAAATTTCAGCCGAGCTGTTTTTCAATAGCCTCGAGTTCGGATAAGAGTTCTTTGGGCAGTCTGGAACCAAATTTGGGATAGTGTTCAGCTCTTACATCGGCTAGTTCTTTTTTCCAGCCTTCTTTGTCAAGAGAAAGAAGCTCTTTCATATCTTCAGCGCTTACGGATGCAGGACGATCAATAGCATCAACTGTCGGCATATAGCCAATGGGCGTTTCTAGTGCTTTGCCTTTTCCGTCACAACGCTCAAATATCCATTTAAGAACACGGCTGTTATCGCCGAATCCCGGCCATAACCAGTTTCCATCTTTACTCTTGCGGAACCAGTTTACAAAGAAAAACTTTGGTTGTTTGTCAGGCTTCGAACTGGCGCCGACTTTAATCCAATGATCAAAATAATCGCCCATGTGATAACCGCAGAATGGAAGCATCGCGAATGGATCTCGGCGGATAATTCCAGCTTTGACATCAAGAGTTGCAGCAGTAACTTCCGAACCGACGATTGATCCCATAAACACTCCGTGATTCCAGGAACGCGCCTGGTGCACAAGCGGAATAGTCGATGGACGGCGTCCACCGAAAAGAATCGCGTCAATCGGTACGCCCGCAGGATCTTCCCAGTTTGAGGCGATGGAAGGACATTGTGAAGCCGGAGCGGTAAAACGGGAATTCGGATGTGCCGCAGGTTTTTGTTCCTTATTGGATTTGTCCTGTACCCAAGGCTTTCCTGTCCAGTCAATAAGCTTTCCAGGAGCATCGTAACCAATACCTTCCCACCAGATATCGCCGTCTTCTGTTAATGCAACATTGGTAAAGATACTGTTTTTTTCAATGCTTCGCATAGCGTTAGGATTCGAGCTCATAGATGTTCCGGGAGCTACTCCAAAGAATCCCGCTTCCGGGTTAATAGCGTAAAGTCGCCCGTCAGCACCATATTTCATCCAGGAAATATCATCGCCAACGGTTTCAACTTTCCAGCCGGGAATAGTAGGAATCAACATTGCAAGGTTGGTTTTTCCGCATGCGCTTGGGAAAGCTGCAGCGACATATTTTGATTTGCCTGAAGGATTGGTAATCTTCAAAATAAGCATATGCTCGGCAAGCCACTCCTCATCGCGCGCCTGAACAGAAGCTATCCGCAATGCCAGGCATTTTTTTCCCAAAAGAGCATTACCGCCGTACCCAGAACCATAAGACCAGATCATACGTTCTTCAGGAAAATGAGAAATATATTTCTTTTCTATCGGGGCGCAAGGCCACTGGCCGCCATCACTCTGACCCTGCTCTAGTGGTTTTCCCACTGAGTGTAAACAAGGGATAAATTCTCCTTCGTCTCCTAAAACTCTCAAAACTTTCGTTCCAACACGCGCCATTATATACATATTGGCTACAACATACGGAGAATCGGTAATCTCAATGCCAATCTTTGCTATAGGAGAACCAATAGGGCCCATAGAAAAGGGAATGACATACATAGACCTGCCCTTCATGCAGCCTTTTAATAAAACCTTCATAACAATTTTTAGTTCAACAGGGTCTATCCAATTATTGGTAGGGCCGGCTTCTTCCTTACTTTTTGAAGCTATGAAGGTTCTGTTTTCTACACGCGCAACATCAGAGGCATCTGAGCGAAAGAGATAACTGTTCGAGCGCTTTTTTAAAGGAATCGCGATACCGCTGTCTACCATAATCTTGATCATACGGTCATACTCGGCTTTTGTACCATCAATCCAGACAACATTGTCAGGGGTACACATCTCTTCAATTTCTTTTACCCACTTGATAAGCTTTTGGTTGTTCGTTGGAATATTCATACAACTTCCTATTGTTTTTTACTTTTTATCCAAAATTCAACACTTATTCGCCTATGACTAACTCAACATTTAGAATAAACTTTAGGGTATAGACTGCGGACTGTCAAGTCATGGGGAAAAGTTTAAATCGGCAACTTTGTTCTTAATTATTTATTGGCTCTATTGAATAGTTTTTACATTCATTTACTATATTATGAGAACAAACAGCCGATTGTTCTCAACTTAACAAAGTTGATTATTTGAAATGAGTTATTATTTGTGAATTTACGTAATTTTTTCACTTTTCAACAAGTTAAATAAGGAGCATTTTATGATTTATCTGGAATGCAGGGAAGCCAAGCGTGATAATTTTGACGAAGGTCGCAGCTGTACTTTTCGTAGAGGTGTTGTAGAGGCGCGTCACCCTTGGGGTGCACAAGATGAGTACTGCTTGACGCTTACAGACGTGCCGCTTATGAAAGATCGTCATTGGGTCTACATCTGTGGAGACAAATTAAGCTCTTACTATAATGGCGAACCTGCCAGCCTTACCTTAGAAAACACACAAACTGCTCCATCGCCAGTTGCACCTACGAATGAATCTACCTTCTCAATTTCTGTTTGCGGGTCATTCACAGATTCTCTTAACTGTTATCAAATTGACGGCGAGCATTATGAGCCTATTCCCTATCAAAAATTAGCCAATTTTTTCAATTCCTGCCTCGACGAATTAGGGTCCAGCAGCCCTCTCAAAATCCACCTTTTAATGCCTTATGCGGCTCGTATCATCATGACTTCTCTTCCGCCAGATTTATGCCAGAACAATTATTACTCCAAAATTTTGGATAAGCCCCATGTTCTGGATAAAGGAATCTTTAGCACCTTCGCTTATAGGTTTTGTACCGAGTTACGTGCTCTGAAACCTTACCTTAATTTCTGTGTATACGCCCCGATAGGTGATTTCAGACCAGACTTTGGCATGCTAAAATGGGAAACGGAGACTGGTTTTCTCTTTCGTTTTCGCAACCTGGGAAATGGTTCTAGCTTCACTGATTTTGAATCTTGTAATTTCAGCGATTTCCCCTCCCACTTCGGAATGAATGAGGAGGCGTTAATTCGCTATGATTTTCCCGGTGATTCTATTTCTATCTGGGGCGGCGGTTCAGCCCCCTTGTACAATGGTGATGAGGTGCCCCCCTACACAGAAGGCAGTGATATTGAGCCATCCAAACACGATGGATTTGTACCCTACTATTATGAAAAAGATAGATCAGGCAAAAAAGAAGCACCCGACAGGCGTCACGACAAGTACCTCAGATCGGAATCGGAATAAGGTATTTTTCCTAATCTATTGTTTTTCAGGTGTGAAAGGCGAAGTATCGTTGCAGCCGGGGTAGTTAGTTTTGTGAGAACCTCTTAATAAGTATCTATTCTTTTCAGCCATCCGGGAAGCCATTTTTGTTCCTGTTCTTTATTGGGAGAGTTCTCGACCCGTTTCTTTAGGACAAGCCTTGCCGATCGTGCAAAGTCTTTTACAATATCAGAATCGTTATTTGAATCTTTCATGCTTTCAAGCACCTGAAGAAGTCCCCATCCCTGCCCTTTATACTGTTCGGAAGGTTTTGTGCCGTCGCCTTTGAAGTTTAAGTAGTCAATCAAAGGATAAAGTCCAGCTTCAGTTTTGAGCATAAAGACCATTATCTTTTCAACCAGTTGTTTTTTAAGAGGAGATGCCGCCTCTTTGATTTTAGAAATTGATGACTCAAGATTGTCTGCCATAAACTTAACCTGAAGCGATTTTGTAGAAGCTAACAGTTTTCTCAGATCACCCATCTTTTCGGAATTATAGTTCTTATAAAAATCATCTCTTGTTTTCCATGGGCAGGGTTTGTCCGGCTGTAAGAAATCAGGCAGTTTCTCTTTGTTAACTTTTAAAAATACAAGAAATTTTGGGAACATCTCGTTATAAATTTCTTTTTTACCATCCGAGTACCATATAAAATGACCTATCCCGAAAGACCCGAAGCTTTCACCCTCATTCCAATGTGTAAGAAATTTAGACTTTCCCTTGCATTCATTCTGAAAAATCTTCTCCCCTATTTCCTGAAGTTCTATACTGGAAATGTCTCCCGAAAAAGCAGAACATAAAACATTCAATAAAAAAAACAGCACAACAATCTTTCTACGCATGAAACTCCCAAATTCAAATCTAAAATCATTGCATTTTTATTCATATCTTCTTCAGCCTTCAGTCGATATATTTTCTAAGGAACGACAGAGCGCTAAAGTATATCACATTTTTTACGAATACCTTTGGATTTTTAAGATAAAGATGATATAGAATTGTACTTTCATTTTTTCTTTTTGAAAGTTCGTAAATGTTCAAATTGATAAAATGTATCAGTTAAAAATGAAGTGAGAAAATTCTTAATTTATAGTTTTTATTTTGTAAATGGCTAACAGCGGTGTTTTAAGCATGAAAGAAGCAAAAAACTTTTGCCGGCAAAATAACATTTCGCGTGTCATCCTAGCTGCACGCGATGCAGGAAACCCAGTTTATGAAAAAATAGAATTTAAACATAGTAATGCTTTTATGTATCTGACAGTTTAAAGGTTAAGAATTTTTGTGATAACCTATATCAGGATAAAATAAACGGGAAATGCTGCCTTGATGAAAAACAACAAATTACACTTATTGTGGCTGTTCTTTATAACAGTTATTTTTGTATTTTCTTTTTCGGCTTTTGCTGTAGTAGAATTAGAAAAAAGCATTCCAGACAAAAATGTGTCCGTGTTTGCGCGAACTATATCGGAAACAGAGCAGGAACTCAAAGAGCCAGACCTTACCGATAATGAATTAAAATTTTTCCGCAATAAACTTTTAAAAATAATGGAATCTCTCATCTCCGTGGAAAAAGAATGCACCAAGGAAATAGCAACGCAAAATGAACTGATAGAAAATTACAGTCTTTCGCTCCTTAGAAAAGATAAAGAGAAATCTACATCATCTGAGGAATACCCTATAGAAAAATTCAAAAAACTCAGAGAAGAGATAGGCCTATACAAAAATTATTTAAACTCCATACAAGAATCAAAGGAAAAAGCAAATCTATTGCTGGACGATATTGAATATAAGGGGATAAGAAATAGAACCAGGGAACTATTTTTACTTGGCGCACCATTTTATGAAAAAAGCGTATGGACAGATGGATATAAAGATTTTGTTCAATTATCTATCGACGGGAAAGAAAAACTTAGAAAAATCTCAGATGCTCTTAATGGTAAAACAATTGCTAAGCTGCTATTCCTCCTTGGCATTGCCATAGTCATTATATACGTTTATGTCAAAACATGTATTAAACTCTTCAAATTTCTGCTGTCAAAACTGGACTATAACAACAAGCAAGAAATAACCAGCTACAAAGGCCTTCTGTCTGAAAAATCATTTTTTATATTTAGCAGATTTTTAATATGCTTTCTAATTCCAAGCACAATAATAAAAATAGCAATGGATTACTACTGTGAAAAACATTTCCTTTCCGTAGTCAATACTACTGAAGGATTGTTTATTATTATCGTTATCAACACGTTTACCATCATTTGGCTCCTACAAACTATAGTTTCGACATATTTTATTAAAAACCTAAATTTTCTATATCCCTTATTTACAGAGTCAAAAGCATTTAAGCGTAGAGTATATGGCATAATTTATTTAATAGCAGGTTTATGCTTCATTAATTATGTAGATCTCGTAAATGTAGCTATAAAATTCAATCCTATGGTCTACCCGGATTGTGCAGCAATATTAAACTTACTAATAATAACCCTGTTGAGTATAAGCTTATTTCGTGTCATACCGTATCTAAGTCTTTATATAAAAGCAGCAAACAAAAGGGCTTCTTTTATTACTCAAATAATTAACGGCTTTTTAGCTCTGTGGGCAATTTTAGCCCCAATAATGGTGTTTTTCGGGCTATCTAGCTTAACAATAGATATTGCCTTAAAAATCGCACAGACCGGGGCATTACTATTTTTATATTATTATGCGTACTACTTCATAAAAGAAGTTGTCCCGCTATTAATTGGTAGTGCCATGTCGTTTTTCAACAAAATAACATTCACCGAAGAAGAAAAATATCCAGATAATGAACATGACCTACACAAAAAACATCCTCACAGCAAATATTTATTAAAGTATTGGTTTAACATTCTTATTTCTACAGGAATAATAATATTTATTACACTTAAACTATTGGTTATTTGGGGATTCCCGCAAAACACGTTGTCATACTTATTAAATACTATATTTTTCGAACAAATACACATAGCTGGGAAACCCACTTTTTCAATATCCTTGCTTTTTACCTCCCTGATCTCAGGACTCGTAGTTTTTTACATTTTTAAAATCATACAACATATATTCGAAATAAAAGTCTTTCCGTATACCAGGCTTGATGAAGGCACGCGGCACGCATTTAAAACTACCATAGGGTACATAGGACTGATGTTTGCCGTTATCATATTTGTTTATGTGCTTGGCATAAATATGACGGCGCTAACATTTATAATAAGCGGGCTTTCTATAGGAATAGGATTCTCTTTACAGGAATTATTCAAGAATTTCTTTTCGGGTTTTGTGTTACTGATAGAAAGACCTATTAAAATAGGAGACATTTTGAATATAAACGGGCGTCCTGCAAAGGTAAAAAAAATAAGAATAAGATGCACTGTTTTGGAATCGTCGGAAAAAGATACAATAATTATTCCAAATTCTGAACTGGTCAATAGCAAGGTTGTCAATGAAACAACATTTCCGTTGTCATGCGTGGATATCGAAATTTCCGTAGCCTACAGTGAAAATCCGATCAGAGTAGCGGAACTTCTAAAAACTGTTGCCGATTCGTATGAAAAGATAAGTAAAACGTTTAAATCCACCGTAGAATTCGTAAAATTTAATAATAACTCAATAACCCTTATTCTTAAAGTTGTTGTAAAAAGGATAGAGAAAGATGAAGCAACAAGCACCCTAAAATTCATGTTATTTAACGCAATGAAAGACAACAAAATAGCAATGCCTGAAACACCTCTGTTTTACATAAAAGAAGTGGATTGAAATAAAAAAGGTATAGAAAACTTTTTAGGAGCAGGTTATATTTGATGAATATTTGTCACTTTTTTAGATACAGAACTAATACGATGTTAAAAATTTTAAAGACTTTAGCCTTTGCTTGTTTTTGCTCTATCCTATGTTTTGGGTGTAATCCTAAACAGACACTATCTCTCGAAGAAAAAGTAGGCCAGCTTTTAATGGTCCAATTTCATGGTGAGGTTGCAAATGAGGATGCCAGGACTCTTATTCAAGATACAAAGGTTGGGGGAATTATCTATTACGATTGGGCAAATGGACTTAATTCTCCGCAACAGGTGAAAACACTAAGTACCAGCCTTCAAGAATTGACAAAAAGTAATCCTAATCCCATTCCCCTTCTCATTGCAGTTGATCAAGAAGGCGGAGTTGTTGCTCGATTAAAAAAAGGCTTTACCAAATTTCCCGGAAATAAAGCTTTAGGAGAGACTGGAGATCCACAATTGGCAAGAAGTGCCGCATTGGCTATGGGGCAAGAGTTGCTAGCTGTAGGGATCAACATGAATCTCGCTCCTGTGGTAGATGTCAACAGCAATCCCCGCAACCCTGTGATAGGGGTGCGTTCTTTTGGAGAGAATCCGGAGGCAGTTATTGCTTTCGGACAAAATGCTTTGAATGGTTACAAGGAAGCACAAATTATTGCTACGCTTAAACATTTTCCAGGCCATGGAGATGTTTCAGTAGATTCGCATGAAGATCTACCCATTATTGATAAACCAATAGAGAAACTACAGCAAGTGGAGCTGCTTCCTTTTTCAAAACTCGCTGATTCTACAGACGCTATCATGACAGCTCATATTCTTGTACCCGCATTGGATAAAGATAACTGTTCCACGCTTTCAAAAAAGACCCTTGATTATTTAAAAAATAAGATTGGATTTAAGGGCGTGATTGTTTCTGACTCCCTTGTTATGGAAGGAGTGGTAAAAAAATGCCACACGGTTGATGAAGCTGCCATTCAAGCCTTGGAGGCCGGGTGTGATATTTTAATATTAGGCGGAAAACTACTCAGTGGAGAAAAAGCTGGTCTTGAACTTTCCGTATCTAACATCCAGCGCATTCACGGCTCGATTATAAATGCTATTAAAAGCGGACGTATTTCAGAGGTTAGGATCAACGAAGCCGTTGAAAAAATTCTTTCTCTAAAAACCCGTTACATCGTATCTAAAAACAACAACACCCCCCTTGAAGAAGCAATCAACACGGTTGCCCATCAAGCAATTGCTAAAGAGATAGCTTCTCGTGCACTGAAAATCACAAAAAAAGAAGGTAAATCTATTTGCGCTATTCATGAGAAAAAGATTGTTGTTTTTGCCCCTCAATTATTGAAGAGTAATATTGATGAAACTTCTCTTCTTAGAATTGGAAGATCCACGAATTCCTGTTTCTTTAACCTCAATCCTTCAAGTGTGGAGATAGAAACTGCCAAGCAATGCGCAAAAGAGGCAGATGTTTTGTTTATTTGTTCCTATAATGCATGGAAAAACCCATCCCAGACAATACTAATTCAAACACTAATAAATACAAAGAAGCCGGTTGTTCTTATAGTCGCGAGAGATCCTTTAGATGCTTTGCTTTTCACTGAGGCAGATCTTATTTTTCGTACTTTTAGCCCTGCAGCCCCCTCGATTCAATCCGTCTGTGATCAACTTCAAAAATGACATAGACAGTGTCTTGGTCAGGTCTTCTGTTTTATTTCTATTGATTGTTATAAGAAGCAGGAAGAAATGCCGGACTTTTTTTATGAATAACTTTGGATTTTTCTCAAGGGCGTTGTATATTTTTGCCTTCATTTTTATATAAATTTTGTTATAAAGGAGGCAACAATGAGTAAAATGGTTACCATTACCGGGAATACCGCAGCAGCACACGTGGCTTATGCGTTCAGTGAAGTAGCGGCAATTTATCCTATCACACCATCATCAGACATGGCCGAAATGGCCGAAGCATGGGCAAGCGAAGGTCTAAAAAATATTTTTGGCACCGAAGTCTCAGTTATTGAAATGCAGTCTGAAGCAGGCGCAGCAGGCGCTCTTCACGGTTCACTCAGCGCAGGATCACTCACCACTACATTCACGGCATCTCAGGGGCTTCTTCTTATGATCCCGAATATGCATAAGATCGCGGGAGAAATGCTGCCAACAGTATTCCATGTATCCGCCCGTTCCATAGCATGCCAGTCTCTATCAATATTTGGAGACCATTCTGATGTAATGTGCTGCAGAAACACCGGTTTCGCAATGTTATCCGCAGCTTCAATTCAGGAAGAAATGGATATTGCTGCAGTAAGTCATCTGGCAACTCTTAAGTCTCAGGTGCCTTTCCTTTCATACTTTGACGGATTCCGCACTTCTCACGAAATACAGAAAGTTGAAGAAATCAGTTATGAGACACTTAAAGAACTGCTTGAACCACAATATGTAAAAAGATTCCGCGAAAGAGCACTGCGTCCTGAAGCTCCATTCGTAAAAATCGGCGCACAGAACCCCGATGTATATTTCCAGGGAAGAGAAACAATAAACAAATACTACGAAGAAGTTCCCGGGATAGTTCAGGAATACATGAACAAAGTCGCAGCTAAGACAGGCAGACAGTATCATCTGTTCGATTATGTAGGAGCACCTAATGCTGAAAAATTAATTATCGCAATGGGATCAGCTTGCGAAACAATAGAAGAAACTGTTAATCATCTTGTAAAGAAAGGTGAAAAAGTAGGCGCCATAAAAGTCAGACTCTACAGGCCTTTTGCAGTTGACGCATTCATAAAAGCAATTCCTCAGAGCGTTAAGAAGATTGCAGTTCTTGACAGAACAAAAGAGCCAGGATCAATCGGAGAACCTCTTTATATGGACGTAGCAACAGCCCTTTCAGGGAAAGATATCAAAATTATCGGTGGACGCTACGGTCTATCCAGCAAGGAATTCACTCCATCTATGGTAAAAACTGTTTTTGATCATCTTGATGGTGCGGCTTTCCATGGATTCACAGTAGGGATTGAAGACGACATAACTCACAAATCGCTTAAGGTTAAAGAAGAAATCTACACAGAAGAACCAGATGTTATCGGATGCATGTTCTGGGGGTTAGGTTCCGACGGCACAGTAGGAGCTAACAAGAACTCTATAAAGATGATCGGCGATCACACCAACATGAACGCCCAGGGATATTTCGTGTATGACTCAAAGAAGTCTTACGGAATAACAGTTTCGCACCTGCGTTTCGGGAAAAGCAAAATTCTCAGTCAATATCTTGTAACCAATCCTAGCTTTGTAGCCTGCCATAATGCCGCGTATATCGGAAGATACGACATGCTCTCCGGAATCAAGGAAGGCGGAACATTTTTGATGAATTCTGACATAGACAGTTCAGAAGCTTTCAATGCTCTTACGAGAGAAATGCAGGAAACCATCATCAAGAAGAAAATTAAATTCTACAACATTGATGCGCTTAAGATATCAAAAGAAGCGGGGCTTGGAGCTAGAATCAATACTGTAATGCAGGTAGCATTTTTTAAGATTTCAGGTGTCCTGCCTGAAGACGAAGCAATCCAGCTTATAAAGGACTCAATCAAGAAAACATACGAAAGAAAAGGCGAAGATATAGTCAAGATGAACATTGATTGCGTAGATAAAGTTTCTGCTGCTCTCAAACAGATTCAGATACCTTCGACAATTACAAAATCTTATGTCCCAAAACAACTTATTGCCAATAATGCCTCCGCATTTGCAAAAGACATAATCGAACCTATTCTTCACCTGAAAGGCGATGATATTCCTGTTTCTAAGATGTCCTTCGACGGAACAGTCCCAACCGCTACTTCCAGACTGGAAAAACGCGGAATAGCACCACGCGTTCCGAAATGGATAGCAGAAAATTGCATACAGTGTAATCAGTGCGTAAACTCATGTCCACATGCTGTAGTAAGAGCAAAGCAGATTAATCCTGCCGATCTCAATAGCGCTCCTGCATCATTCAAAACTATCAAATCCAGCACAAAGAATGACAAAAATCTTGCATACAAACTTCAAGTTTTTGTTGACGACTGCACAGGCTGCGGCGTGTGCGTAGAGACATGCCCGGCAAAAATAAAAGCTTTGGAATTTGCTACTCTTGAAAAAGAACATGCTGCCGGCGAAATTAAAAACTATGAATTCTTTGAAAATCTTCCAGAAAACGTCCTTGATGGAGCAGATGAAACCACGCTTAAGGGCGCCATGTTCAAACAGCCATTATTTGAATTTTCTGGCGCGTGCGGGGGCTGTGGCGAAACTCCATACGTAAAGTTTGTCACGCAACTCTTTGGAGACCGCATGATAGTAGCAAATGCTACAGGCTGTTCTTCAATCTACGGCGGCACATTTCCGACAATTCCATATTGCGTAAATAAAGAAGGTCGCGGTCCTGCATGGGGTAATTCTCTGTTTGAGGACAATGCTGAATATGGATTTGGCATGAGGCTGGCAGTGGATAGCAATAGAGCTCAGCTCAAGATGAATGTTGAAAAAATTTTACAAGGTCAAACTTGTTGCTCAGAAATTAAAGAAGCCCTTTCGGCGTGCCTAAATCTCTGGGACAAGAAAGATGCTACAGCAATCGCAGCCCAGAATAAAGTAAAAGCTCTGATACAAAAAGCTATTGAGGCGAGCGAAAAATGTTGTCCTGAAAACAGAAGTGTTCTTGAAAAGATTCAAGAACTTCAAGACTATTTTGTAGACAAGAGTTTATGGATATTTGGAGGAGACGGCTGGGCAAATGATATCGGATACGGCGGCCTCGACCATGTAGTAGCTTCTGGCAGAAATGTAAATATTCTCGTACTTGATACAGAAGTTTACTCAAATACCGGTGGACAAGCTTCTAAAGCTACCCCCATCGCAGCTGTTGCAAAATTCGCAAACAGCGGAATGCGTCGCCCTAAAAAGAACCTCGGCTTTATGTGCATGAGTTACGGCAATGTATATGTCGCTTCAATATCACTCGGAGCCAACAGAATTCAGTCTCTCAAGGCACTTCAGGAAGCTGAAGCATACAATGGTCCGTCAATAATAATAGCCTATGCCCCTTGCATAGCTCACGGAATAGACATGATGAAAACTCAGGTTGTAGAGAAAAAAGCGGTAGAATGCGGATACTGGCCTCTCTACCGTTATAATCCACAGCTTGAAAAACCATTCATCTGGGAAACAAAAGACCCAACAGGCAACTTTCAGGAATTCATCAGAAGCGAAAGGCGCTATACAACTCTTACAAAAACAGCTCCGAAAGAAGCTGAAGAATTGTTCAAACTTGCAGAAGAAGATGCCAAGAGACGTTTCACCTTCTTCAAAAACATGGGTTCAATAATGTAATTAGACCCGGATTACAAGCCCCGTCCTCTGGATGGGGCTTTTTGCTTTCCTCAAAAATATTGTTACTAAACCGCCTACAAAAACACTGAATCTGGTATTATATTAATAATTAAACCGACCACGAAAAGGTTCTCAGGCATTAAATTTTATAATTTGTACCGGCTAATTCTAACACTATTGTTGCGAAGCGGTTTATTTATTTATGGATATAAAAATAATCGGGGACAAATCTTTGAAAAAAGTTGCAGTCCCAATAAAAGAAATAACTGATGAAATAGTCAGCCTATCGTCTGAAATGATTAACGCCATGCGTGAAAATAATGGCGTAGGCCTTGCGGCTACTCAAGTGGGAATTAATAAAAGGCTTATCGTAATAGACTACAAGCCTGACGGCAGCAATGTTTCTCTGCCTATAACTGAAGGCGAAACTTTCCTTATCCCCCAAATGCCTGTAGCCTTAGTTAACCCTGAAATATTAAGTTTCAGTGACTCAAAAGTTACATATGAAGAAGGATGCCTAAGCGTACCTCAAGTTTACGCGGATGTTGTTCGTTCCTCCAGAATAGCAGTAAAAATAAAACTTTTGAACAATGACGAGATTTGTGTAGAATGCGGGGGATTACTGTCAATAATACTTCAGCATGAGATAGACCATCTCAACGGAATACTTTTTGTAGACAGATTGGAATCTGATCAGCTTGAAAAGATAAAATCAAAAATAAATAAACTTAAGGCAAGACACCATAAATGAAGACAAAAAAGTTCTTTTTTATATTGTACTCAGTTTGCAGCGGGACAGTAATCTTTCCAAAATTAGCCAGAAATGGCTACATAAGAGCCTTATGGCATCTTACGATATTAACCTTTATATGTTCAGTTGGATTTACTCTTGGGAATATACCCTGCTTAAAAAATGACATAAAGAAGGCGTGTTCTATCTTAAACCAGGAATTCGGAGGAATTGCTGTGGAGAAAAATGGCATATACCCAAGAATTCGAAGAGATAAAGAACATCATATAGAGTATCAATTTTTCCAAATGGATTATCTCCCACAGAAAACAGATATAGACAAATTGAAGTTAAATACAAAATTGTGTAATTCCGGAATAATTTGGACGCCAGAATCTGTCACAGGATGGCTAAAGATCAGCAATGACCAAATTATCTTATATCCGGTTGTGACAAACTTATCAGATGCAACTTTCTTTTCTATTTACCCCGCCAATCGTCTGCCAAATTATATAAGGCAAACCCCAAAACTCGCATGCGAAGAACCTTTGATACTAAGGTTGTGCATGCAGGGGAATATGCCTGTAGTCGGAGCATTTTTATTGAAATCTACAGACAATTTTGATATTTTAATTCCTTCTCTTGTCAGATGGTCATCAGTGATAGTCATGTTTAAGTTTTTCACAGCAGCAATCTTAAATATGCTTTTCTACGGCTTGATATTTGCTCTGATTTACAGGTTCACTTCAAAAAACGATTACATGAGTTATACCTTCAAAAACTTCTTTGTAACAGCTATTTATGCTTCTTTCCCTGCAATAATTATAGGAACTTTGCTAAGTCTTGCACAAACTCAATGGCTTGACTACTCAACTATCTTTATAATAGCTTTCATAATTTATCTATTCTTTATTCTTAATAATTTAAAAATCAATATAAGAGGCAGTTCAGATTAAAATCTGGCAAGGAGCATTATGGACGGGTATCCAAAAAACATCTATGGAGTATCTTCCTGGTATTCGACTTTGGCTGACCACACTTTCCCAACATCTTTCGTTAAATTAAAAGAATCCGATCTGGATTTAATAGTTAACGAGGTGAAAACAGGAAAAGATGCTGAAAACATTATTTCAAGGATAGAAAAAGCTCAACATAGCTTCTCAGGTGCAACCTTTGTATTCACCGACGTAGTAGCGCCAACCGATACGTTGAGATTCGTTAACAAAAAAGGTGCTGTTCACTCAGCTAAAAGCGCATGGAATATTCTCTTGGCAAGTGAGAAGGTAAAAAATGCCGCAAGGAATAGAGAATTTGAATGCATATGCATAAGGCCTTTCAGGAATATCACATACCCCAGAGAATTCAGGCTATTTATATATAACGGCGAATTGAAATTGATGAGCCAATATCTATTGGATCGGGCTTATCAAAGACTGATACTCAGAAAAGACTTTTGGTGGGCAAAGGCAAAAGAACTTGTAGAGGAAATTTCCTGGCTATTACCAGAAAAAACAATAGTACTTGATATTTATTTTACATCAAGAGACCAGATTTTACTGATCGATTTTAACAGGTGGGGATACCCGACGAAACCGATGATGGCAGATACATGGGATCTCAACTGGAATAATGAATTTGGAATTAAGCTATTGCAATAACCGAAACTTAAAGCTTCATGATTCGACAAACAGATGTTTAAAAAAAAATCAACATATGCACTACTTGTTTTAGTTGTGATACTTCCATTGATCTTTAAACCTTATCGCGATTTTTGTTACAAAATCTCGGCAGACTTTTTCTATCCATTTTTTTCCTTCTCTGCACGAATAAAAGATTCCGTGGGGAAAAAAGGTTACTTGTCTAATGGCAAGCGAGAATTGGTTTCCCAGCTCTTTAAAATGCAAAAGACAATTACCGAACTCGAAGCAAGGTGTAAATATCTACAGAATTTTAAAGATGAAAATAAAGATCTCAGGCAATTATTGAATATCCGCGCTATTCCTGATTTTAAATATATTATCGCAGAAGTCATATACAGAGACCCTGCTAAATGGTATGGGCAATTCACAATAGCTAAAGGAACGGATGATGGAGTAGAAAATGGCTCAATAGTGCTAGGAAATGTAAAAACCAGAGATAAAGAAAGAGGCCAGTTCGGTGTGATAGGCAGAATTGGAGCAGTATCAAAACATACCGCAGTAGTGTACACTATCCTGAGCAATGAATGCCAACTCAGCGTAAAAGTACCTTCAAGCGGTGCTACCGGCATACTACATGGGGGCGAAAGACACGGGCAAAAAACATGGGCAAATATTTTTTTCCTTCCCAAGGATCTTGAATACAAGGAGGAATCTATCGTAATTACATCAGGACTAACCCCTCTGGCTCCAAAAGGGTTAAGAATAGGAAAACTCATAAATAACATTAATGGCCTCAATGAGGATACATTGTTTGCTAAAGCGGCAGTAGAACCGGCCGTTGACCTGGCGCACCTCGACTTTATTCTGGTTCTTGGAAAAGACAATGATTAAAGTCGTCTATATATTTCTTCTCATTTTTATATCAATTTTCATCCAAATACTGGCGGGATCTTCCTGGCTGATTCTGCCAATAACGGCTTTGAGCATATTTTACCTGACAATAATCACCGACTGGCAAACAGGAATACTAACGGCAGCAATAGCAGGTTCAATAATTGACATCATTTACGGAAAAACAATATTCCTTTCCCCTGTGCTGCTGGTAATAATAGCATTACTGGCCATATTATGGCTGTATAAAGGAGAATTAAAATTTTTACCGTTACAAACCATCCCGGCAGGATTCATAACCTTCATATATATCTGCCCAGACTTATTTGTCACTTATCATGTACATGAGCAGGGTTTTTATCTCCTCCTGGAAAAAATGTTAATCCTATTGCTGTCCATTATTTTATCTTCATTAGTATTTCCGCCATTTATCGCGTTAATGGACAAAATAAATACTCCGCTGAGACTAAACCTGTACACAAAATCTCAGGAACGGATTTCAAAGGAGTAGTAATTTGAATAATAAAATTTCACAAAGGTACCGCATATTTGTACTATCCGGAATAGTGATCTTTCTCTTTCTTGTATTGTTAATGCGTCTGGGATATGTGCAATTATCAGATAATGAACAGTATAATGAATCCATAGACACGCAAAGTGTTAGAATAATAAGAATTCCGGCAACCCGCGGACAAATTAAAAGTGCGGATGGAATAGTAATTGCCGACAGCATCCCCTGCTACAATATAGTTTTCCACCTTGCAGAAATGAGAAAATACGGGCAGAGAGAAAAGAATGTGAATTCTATTTTTGGTCGAGCACAACATCTGGCCGTGCTGCTAGACAGGAAAATGGAAATTACCGCAGAAGATATTGTTCAACAGATGAATTTGCGCCCTGCAATGCCAATGACTGTATTTTCAAACCTTACTGAAAAAGAACTTGCATTAGCATCAGAAATTTCTCCTCCTATACCAGGCATGGAAATTTCGGCCATTCCAAAAAGATACTATAAATACGGAAAATCTGCTTGCCACATAATCGGTTATGTTAGTAAAGACGATCCCGGAGAAGCTCCTGATAAAAGTAAATATTCCTATTATATTCCCGACATAAAAGGAAAGTCAGGGTTGGAAAAATTACTTGACACAAAAATTGCCCTTGGAAATGAATATAACGGACTTAGGGGGACAGCCGGAAGCAAATTGGTAAGAGTAAATGTAAAGGGCTACGTTCATGACGATATGGGAATAACGGATATGCCTGTAAACGGTAATAATGTAGAACTTACACTGAATTGGCAGGCTCAGCAGGCAGCAGTAAAAACATTAGAAGGGAAAAAAGGTGCTATCGTCGTTCTTGATGCAAATACAGGAGCTGTTATAGCGATGGCGTCATCTCCCGTATTCGACAGCAATATATTCTCTCTGGGCATCACACAAAAAGAATGGAAAAAGCTGATAACAAACAATAGTAAGCCTCTGATAAACAGGGCGCTAACAGGAGAATTCCTGCCAGGCTCAATAGTAAAACCGCTTGTAGCTTTGGCCGCTCTCAGAAGCGGAATAAGCCCAAATTCTGCCATTTACTGCGCCGCTGAAGGAGCAAAAATAGGAAACACGCAAATAAAATGCTGGTCGTGGAAATATGGCGGGCATGGCTCGGAAACCATGATTAATGCCATAAAAGATTCTTGTAATGTTTATTTCGTGGAAACTGGACTAAAGATCGGTTTTGACAAGCTTGTAGATATGTACAAGCACGCAGGATTCGGGCGTAAAACAGGAATAGAACTTTCTGAAAGACAGGGAATTCTTCCTTCAAAAGAGTTGAAGCAAAAAATTGAAAAAGCCGCTTGGACAAATTTTGACACAGGGCTTATTTCTGTCGGACAGGGAATGATAGCAATTACTCCGATACAGGCTGCCGTATACGCTTCTGCCATAGCAAATGGAGGAAACATATGGAAACCCTATCTTATAAAAGCTGTTTACAACAGCAATAACAAACTTTTATTTGAAACCTCTCCCGTAAAAACTGACAAACTCCCAGTTACCGAAGACGAATTAGCTATCGTAAGAGAAGGCATGCACAATGCAGTTTATGACCCCAACGGTTCAGGAAAAAAAGCAAAAAATGATGCTATAGAACTTTATGGAAAAACCGGAACAGCACAGGTTGGATCACCCGAGCACAGAACAAAAAATACATGGTTCATAGGTTTCGGATATCATAACTCATCAGCATATTCAATCGCAATCCTTGTGGATGGCGGCGAAGCCGGCGGCATAACAAACGCTCCCATGGCAAAGACATTTTTTGAGACTTGGCTAGGAGTAGATACCACAAGATTAGAAGAAGTTTCCGTTCCAGATGCCGTGCAAAATGACTAAAAAAATTTAAACAATTGATTTAGTTTCTTGCATTTATACAAAATGAATATAATGTTTATGGCTTTTCGTTTAAAAATATAATAGGAGAACTTAACAGATGACAAAAAGAGATATAGTTGTAAAAATTGCAGAAGAAACTAGACTTACTCAGAATGAAGTTGCTGAAGTAGTTCAAAAAACTCTTGACTACATTGCCGAAGAACTTGCAGACGGACGTACCGTAGAATTGAGAAATTTTGGAGTGTTCGAAATTACAACAAGAAAGGCCCGTAAAGGGAGAAATCCAAACAAACCTCAAGATGAGGTAATAATCCCAGAAAGAACTGTTATCAAGTTCAAGACAGGAAAAGAGCTTAAGGAAAGAGTTGAAAAAATCGATCCTAAGACTGTTTAAGGATTTACTATGACTCATTAACACCTCGCTTTGATAAAAGGCGGGGTGTTTTCTTTTAAAAAACAAAATATAATCAGGTTTTTGTTATGTCATCATATCTGCCCCCGCCCGGAACTTCAGATATTTTTCCGGAAGAAATTCCAAGATGGAATTATGTTCAAAACACTGCTGAAAAAGTTTTTTCACTCTACGGCTATGGAGAAATAAGAACGCCGATATTCGAATACAGCGAAGTTTTTAAAAAAAGTATTGGAGCAGAAACTGAAATTGTCCAAAAGGAAATGTATTCCTTCGAAGACCGCGGAGGAAGAGAATTGACTTTGCGCCCGGAAGGAACAGCCGGAGTTATGCGCGCACTAATGAAAACAGAAGCTCCAAATGGAGTAGAAACAAAAGTATTTTACTTCGGCCCGATGTTTAGAGGAGAGAGACCGGCAGCTGGCAGAAAACGTCAGTTTCATCAGGTCGGCACAGAAAACGTCGGGAAAATTTCTCCTGAACACGATGCTGAATGCATGGCAATGATTATGCACTATCTTAGTGAACTTAAAATAGTCGGCTCGCGCCTCCTTGTAAACACCAGGGGAACTACAGAAGATCTCGGACCTGCCGAAAAAGCGTTGAGAGAATATTTCATCAAACATATTTCCACTATGTGCAATGACTGTAAGGAAAGGTTAAACAAAAACATTTGGAGAATATTAGACTGTAAGTCTGAACAATGCCAGGGTGCGGTAAACAACTCTCCTGACATAAAAAGTCTCTTTACTAAAGAAACGCAAAATTACTTCGAAAAAGTTGCGAATACTCTAGATTTTATGGGAATACCTTTTGAAATAGACCCAAGACTAGTTCGTGGTTTGGACTACTACCAGCACACGGTTTTCGAAGTCACGCACACAGGTCTTGGAGGGCAGAACTCTATACTCGGAGGAGGTAGATACGCCATCAAAGTGCCTGGATCAAGTAAAAACTTATTAGGCGTGGGTTTCGCTGCCGGAGTTGAACGCCTTTTAATGGCGCAGGATGCCAGCAATGCGGTTTTACCCATCACAAAGCAAGACTACATATTCCTGGTAAGCCTCGGAAGCAGCGCAAAACTTCAAAATTTAAAATTGGCCGCTGAAATGAGAAAAAAAGGCATTCCGGTATTAATGGACCTCGAGGATAAAAGCATGAAGGCACAAATGCGTTCAGCAGACCGCCTTTCCGTATCAAAAGTACTGATCCGCGGGGATGATGAATTGTCAAAAGGCATCTTTGTACTGAAAGATATGAAAACCGGAAATCAAGAGACAATCAAAGAAACCGAAGTTTTTTCAAAAGTCTTCTGAATACCAAGCGCACCAAAGAGAAAGAGCCGATAAATCGGCTCAATCTACGTAATTTAAGAAACTACCTTTGTGGATTCATGAGAACTTTTGAATCTGAAACGACATCAAAAAGTTCCTCGTCTATGGCATAGCTACACCATACCAAACGCACAAAAAAAAATACTGCTCCGATACAAGACCGGAACAGTATTTGAAAGTTAACTGGTTTTATTCTTCAGGAATATTAACTATCGTTCCTACTTTGGGTTCGCCTGTAATTGAAGGATTAACCTTCTTAAGATCTTCTGCGCTTAACCCATACATATCTGAAATGGTTTGCCATGTATCACCATCCTTAACAGTGTGAGGCAGATAGTTAGGAGTTGCTGCTACTGCAGGTTTCTGCTCTGTTGTTGAGGGTGTGATTGCTGTTGATGTTTCAGGCGTTGCTACTACGGCGGTGGCGGCTACCTGAGCTTTATTTTCAGCAGGCTTTGAAGTATCCAAAGAATCACTGTTTATCAAATCATTCAAAGCTTTATCAGACTGTTTTTCTTCAGTTGGAACTGTTTTTGTATCAACAACTGCTGTTGCTTTTTCTGATTTTTCCCCTTTTGCAGGAAGCTTAAGCTTTTGCCCTATTTTCAACTTGGATTTTTCCGTAAATCCGCGATTTGCTGCAACAATGTCTTTTACTGTTATCCCATATTTCTTAGCTATAGATTTGAAAGAATCATTCTTTTTCACTACATAAATTTCGCCATTCCCGCTATAAGTTGTTGCACTTGCCTTCTTAGCAACAGCCTTAGCTGTGTACTTCTTAGCCTTTTTGTACTTTTCAGTTGCTACTGGTGCCGCTGCTATAGTCTTTGGAACTGCAAGGCCGCTGGGCGGTATTTGTAAAATCGTACCTGCCTTCAACCCTCTATTAACATCCATGTTATTATAAGCAGCAAGCTCTCTTACGCTTACATCAAACATTTTTGATACTCTCCAGAGAGAATCACCCTTTTTAACTGTATACTTTACCTTACCTTCTACGCCTTCCTGAAATCCAGGAACATTGGTAGCTGTTTGTATAATTTCCGGCTGCTCAGGAACCGAAACTATAGACTGAGTCTGAAGCTCCTGAGTTACTACTTGATTAGCATTTTCCGGCGGAGTTAAACTTGGAGCTGGAATATCTCCGTTATTGTCCAATACTTTCGTGCTACTGCATGCACTGAGTAGAAGTAAACCACCCACTACTCCGGCAAGAATTACTGCTTGTTTAAAAATTGTCCTTTTAGACTCCTTCATTTTCGAAACATCTCCTTTTTATTATTTCTTTAAAAAAAATTCCTCTTTCAATATAATTCTTAAACATATCCATGCTGGCGCAACCCGGTGAAAGCAGCACAGCATCACCACTTTCGGCACAGTCACATGCAGCGTTTACAGACTGTTCAAATGAATCAAATACACCATAATCTATCACATGTCTGAACAAATTCTCCAATTTATTCTTAGATTTTCCAACAAGAAATATTTTTTTTATCTTACCTTTGTATTTTAGGAGCGGAGAAAAGTCCATATCTTTGTCAAGACCTCCGGCTATCAGGCAAACATTATGACTCTCTCCAACGGCTTCTAATGCCGCTATCATTGACAAAGGATTTGTTGATTTTGAATCATTTATAAACTTTACTCCGTTTTTTTCACCGATAAATTCAAGCCTATGTTCTCCAGTCTTAAATCCTTCAAAACTTTTTATTATTTCTTTAAATCCAAAACCCAAATCTTTACAAACTGCGATGCAGGCTAAGCTATTTTCAATGTTGTGAGGACATTTCCCCATCATTCCCATCTCATGAACAGAACAAACTCCATCTTTTCCTGAAAATATATTTTCCTCTAATACATGAAACAGCGCACTTTTACTTTTTATAGAAAAGGTTTGACTTTTCCCCGACAATTCATATTTGCTCTTCGCCATGAGAGGAAGAAGGTATTCGTTAAGAATAAGAAAGTCCTCCGCGCCTTGATTTACGCCAATCTTAAATTTATCTTCCGCATAAGCCTCAAAAGAACCGTGCCAGTCAATATGATCAGATTCCACATTCAAAACAACTGCAATATGCGGTTTAAATTCCGCACAATAATGAAGCTGAAATGAACTTATCTCAAGCACAATAAAATCACAACTAACCTCATCTCTGACAATATCAGAAAGAGGCACTCCTATATTGCCTGCAAAAACAGCCTTCACTCCAAGATTTTTAAGCACGTGCGTGCAAAGCTCTGTTACCGTAGTCTTCCCATTGGTCCCTGTTATTGCTATAATAGGTTTTGAAATATAATGAAAAGCAAATTCTATTTCGCTTATGATTCTTACCCCAGAATTTAAGGCTATTTTCCCGAGAAAAGAATGTTCACCTATCCCCGGGCTTATGATTATCATATCCGAAGGAGGCAAAAACTCATTTTTGTACCCTAGGTAAACATTTACTCCTTCGTTTTCCAGATCACGCTTCTGTTTAAGTAGAAACTCATTTTCCGTCTCGTCTACAGCCGTAACCTCGAAATTCCTTACTCTTGCGAGCAAGGCAGCAGCGCAGCCGCTTTTACCAAGCCCCAGAACCAAAACTTTTCTTATACCTGAAAAAAACATTATTTTTTTACTACAAAATTTGACATTGTTTTTTTTAACATTATCTTCTATTTCACTTTTTAAGCGAGCGTAGCTCAGTGGTAGAGCATCACGTTGCCAACGTGATTGTCGTGGGTTCGACTCCCATCGCTCGCTCCATTTTCTCTACTTTCTAATAACTGCATATCATTGAATATACAGCAAAACCTAAAATTCTCTAAAAATATATAAAATATAATTGACAACAATCAATACCAAGCTATTCTTAACAATGCGACCAAGACAGTTGCTTGCGACTGGTGAAGGCTTCTAAGCCTTCCTTCGGTTGCATTTTTTTTGGAGGAATAGATATGCATATATTGTATGTTGATGAATCTGGCGATGATGGCTTTTCTTCAAAAAATACTTACCCTCCAAGCACGACACCTTCACGTAATTTTATCCGAACCGGTCCAGTCATCCATGACCATAAATGGCTGTCAATTGATAGACAAATTAATCAGTTTAAGTATAGCAGGAAAATACCTATAAATGTAGAGTTACATGCTACTGAAATATTAAATGGATATAAAAAGATTAAAGGGAAAACAAGTTCCCTGCCTAATTGGTTTGGAGCTAATTACCCCAACAGAAATGATAGAGTAAATTTACTAAAAGATTTGTGCACGCTAATAACTTCCTTAAATATAACCTTATTTTTCATAGTTATTGATAAGACCAATATTGATACAATGCGTCTTGATTTTAAAACAATTCCCAAAACTAAAAGCTGGGAATTTTTAATAGAAAGATATAACCTTTTTCTTCAAAACCAGGCAGATAAAAAAGGTATTATAATATCAGATGCAATAGAATCAGCACTTGAGAAAAAACATAGAGAGTTTGCAAAAGCTACTTTTGCTCAATCAATCCATGTAAAAGAATATCATTTTATTGAATCAATATTATTCGAGCCGAGTGAATCTTCTAATTTATTACAAATAGCTGATGTAGCTTCTTATGCTATAGGGAAAAAACATAATTCAAATGATTGTATTTATTACAATATCCTAAAAGACAAAATTTTTACACTAAATGATAAAACCGAGGGGTATGGAGAGAAAATATGGCCAGACAAACCATATCTCTAAAAATTATAAAAAAGATAGCCACTTAGGTTATACCGTCAATAGAAAAGTCTCTAAACTTAGGCAGTTTATTCTCAAAAATGAGAGCTCCTTTTTTATTGCACTTTCTATACACAAATTATAATATTTTGTAAAAATATTTTGCAAGTGCAATCACTTTGCCCTTGGATGCGCTTTTCTGTAAATATTTTTCATATGCTCCGCGCTGATGTGCGTGTAAATCTGTGTAGTGCTCAAATTAGCGTGGCCCAGAAGCTCCTGCACGCTTCGCAGGTCCGCCCCCGCATTAAGAAGGTGTGTAGCAAATGAATGTCTCAGCTTATGAGGAGAGAGAGAGGGATCCAACCCTTCAATGGAAAGATAATTTTTAAAGAAACGTTGAAAAGAACGTGCAGTAAGTCTGCCGCCATTCTGATTTAAAAAAACCGGAGATATCGACCTATTATCGGAAGTCCATTGTTTTCTTAAACTCATGTACTCCCGAAGAGCTTTGACTGCTGGAGCTCCAAGAGGGCAAATCCTCTCTTTTTTCCCTTTTCCCTTTAGCTTGACAAACGCACTTAAAGTATCTATGTCTTGAATACTTATGCCAAGAGCTTCGTTTATACGGGCACCGCAGCTGTAAATAAGTTCTAAAATCGCTGTATCCCGCTTTATTGAAAATTTTATTCCCGCCTCATTCCTGGATTCTTCTTTCTTTCTCATGGCATTCCAATATTTTTCAGGAGCACCAAGAAGCCTGTCTACTTCCGATACCGATAGAAACTTAGGCAAAGCCTTTGACATCTTCGGAGATTCCACCAAAGAAAAAGGATTATTTTTAACAACATTTTCACGGATAAGGAAACGATAGAATGACCGCATTGAGGACATTTTTCTGTTAACCGAACGCTTAGAACAATTCTCACCCTGGCATTCAATTATGTAATTTCTCACTTCATTAGGCGTTACTCCAACCCAATCCATATTACCCTCAAAACCTTTCCCAAAATTAATTTTTACAAACTGCTTAATATCAAGAAAGTAACTGTTTACGGTATTTTTGCTGGCCTGCCTCTCATTTCTAAGAAAGTTCAGAAACCCGACAACATTTGAGTCAAGTTTTTTTTCTTCAATCATAAAAAAGCAGCTTACAATTAATTAAAATCTTACACGAAAAAAGGCTTCACTCTTAGAAGCCTTTTTATATTAATTTCCCGATTCAAAAGAGAAAAGATTATGAATCATACGGATAAATTGTCACAGTGCAATCTACAGAATTGGGAACGTAAGTAAATTCTTTGTCATCATCCTTTGGCCAACAATCACCATTCATGATCCCACTATTGATTGATGCTTCCTTAAGTGCTTTAACATATCCAGTCTTTGATGGATTTGGAGTCTTATTAACATCATTATTCTGCCATACGTTCCAATTGGTAGTAGAACTATCTGTTCCTCCGAAAAGTTGGTGCCCATCCGTTTGCAATCCCCCATCTTCAGCAACAAATTCACCATATGACGAAGGAACCCAGTTACCATCAAGTTTATCTGTGTGTTCTTTATTTGTCTGACCCCACACCTTGTTAGGACCAATAATCCTGTATATGTTAATTTTATATGCTTCAGTATCCCAAATAGTTTTAGCATAATTATCATCCGGAGGTGGCATTGGCCATATCAGGGCAGACCAATTATAATCAGTTTGGTCTTTCAAGGCCTTTTTAACACCTGACAAACTCTTTATCCCGCATTCAGTATTTGCTTTAACCCCCTGAACATCTTTATTAAATCTTAATGTAATAGGAAATGAATATTCATCTATCCACGAAAGGTTTATTACATACGTATCTGGATGACCTGGATCTGGCTTACCATTGTATTCAACAAAAGAATACATTACTGTTGCATCACTATGATAGTTAAAAGGATCAGGTGGCGCTCCGGCGTCACTCTCAATACTTTTGCTAAGTTTCTCGGACGCAAAATATATTCTCATTTTATCTCGAGGAAGGAGTGGTAATTGAACACTGTCTCCGCTAGCTAATGGTGATCCATCATTGATAGGTGTAGTTTTTTCATGAGTACCATAACTGTAATTATATATGTACACACCCTTATTTGAGCTATTCTTTATCGTTATTTCCTTGTTAACCATTAATCCTTCTTCAGCGAAACAAGCTGTTGTAATCACTGCTGTTAACAAGCCGAGGCAGAGCAAAATTGTTTTTTTCATAAATAAGACTCCTAATTTAGGGGTTGACAATATTTTAATTGGGTATTCTTATGTTTTTTCAAACAATAGTGCCTCTTTCCATGGGAAGGATTGACCTTTCATTGCTGTATTAACCCCTGCCCTATATGTTTCACCCATATATAGGCTGGCACGGAAGCAGTTATACTGGGCATATTCTATAATCTGCAATGCCGAAAATTCGCCTTTCAGATATCGAATCCCATCATTATATCCTTCACAAAAGTCTAGTATTATATCCTTTTTTTTACTCGTATTCGAAGCTTTTGCCAAGTGGCAGACTACATCATCCAGAGAATCTTGGGAATCTACAGGAGACAAACCATCTTTTCTTTTTATGCAATATGCTGGCGCTAAATCCCTGTCTAAACGCGTATCATGGTATTTGTTCGCCAACTTTAACATGAACGAGTTCACAAGGTTTTTTATATCTTTAACTTCCATATCCGGAACCGATCCTTCAAAAGCTTCCATAATCTCTTTATCCAATTTCACCGGAATGGGAGAGGCTGGATCCACAGCGAATACCCGCCATGCTGCTAAAAAAATAAACGTGGTTAATACGATTCTTTTCATAGTGCAACTATCACTGCCGTTATTGCTATGATTTTTTTATTCACGGGAACCTCTTTCTATTTGTAGAATTTTCAGTTAGGCGTGCATCACGAAAAAAAATAGTTAAGAGTCCTAATTTTTGGGATCGGCCTTCTGGCATATTACATCAGCTGCCTGTTTAAAATACAGGTACCCGCAATGCCCGCCATGGTCTAACATAGTCACTCTGCTACCAAATGTATCTTCAAGCCACTTTATTTGAGTGCTGTTTAAGAGAAAATCATTTGATGTATGAATAACTCTTATCTTGCTATTGGTCTTTAGTGTATTTTCTATAGCCATCAGGCTTGAGGCTTTATTTATCTCTTCCATGGATATGCTGCATTTCATTGCTTTCTCATAGTACGGTTTTAGTATTAGTGCCATGTATGAATAGAAGTTAAATTTATCTATTTCCTTGTATAAATTCTCTTTTGAAAACCAACTATAATCCTGGTGTAAGACAGATAGTTTGTTTCGCGAATTGATGGAATAGATTAATTCAACCAAAGTCATATGAAAATCCAATCCAATTACATACCTTGCTTCATCTTTGTTAAGGTCTATAAGAGATGATTGATCCAGCTTTTTGTCGACAACTTTCTGGTAAAGCCTAAGCCCCTTGGATACGCTTTCAGAAATCTTCTTTTTTGTTAGTGTATGGCCTATTGAGAAATAGCCATCAATTCTTTTCACTGCATATAGCAAATCGACCGGCGGATTTAATGCAAGGTATCTGTCAAAGCCTATCTTGCCGCCCTCTAATTTGGATTCCATGTCCGCAATGAAGAGCGTATGCAAGCCGCCGAGTGAAAATCCTGCCAGAATCTTATCTGTTATTCTGTCTTTATACTTTTCTTGAAGAGCTGCGAATATTTTACATAAAGCGTAATACATATCAGCTGAGTCCACAGGCGTATATCCCGGCATTAACACGCTTGAAGCGGATTCTGAAAATTGCCAGTTAAAAACATCGCTCATGGCAAGGACAGAATATCCTTTCGAGTAGAACAATTCTGCCAATGCTATTATTTTTGAACTTGAATAGAATGATCCTGTTCCCGGCAAAATTACTACCATCGGCGCAGGTTTTTGCTGCATCCACAATTTATATTTAAGGTCGGGCCGTTCCATGTATATGTTAATATCATAAACAAGCCCCAAATCATAGAACGTACTTTTTAACGAAAACTGTTTGCGCGCAAAAGAGTAATCTTCTTTTCCGGGGAAAAACAGAGCCGACCGCAGAGTTTCAATATCAGGATCCTGTCCCGGATACCCTACCAAAAGTAAAGGCGAAGATTTTACGGTAGTTACAAATCCCACCATCATTATAACAATGATAATTTTTCTAAGTAATTTCATTTTCTCCCTGCATCTCCGGTATTTACTGGTTCATACCCATTATTTTTCTGATCTTCTTGTTTTAGTCTATTTATTACAGTGGTCATTGTTCTTATGGTGTAGTATGGATCAGCGCTGGCATTGTAAACTCTAATATAGTCATCAATTATGAGTGTCATATTATTAAGCTCAAGCCCTGCTTTTATTCCAAGGCTGATACAGTTAATGAAGGTATAAGGCGGTATCCAAGTTATAGGATCTGCCAGCCAGTCACCAATAAGGCCTATACCGTCCCTAAGCGTAGTTCCGCCTTGTATTGGCAATACTAAATAACAGCCGTGCCCAATTCCCCAATATGCAAAAGTCTGACCAAAGCTGTTGGTTTGAGGAATCATCCCCAGCCATGAGTCAGCTACATCATAAAAACCGACAACACCAGCCGTTGTGTTCACAAAAAACCTGCCCAGCTCTATTCCTGACCTTTCTACTCTACCTTGTAATAAGCTATTAATTAATCTTCCCGGCATTTCAATATTATCATTCATTCTGTGAATGCCTTTTCTGGCATATTCCGGCAAAACAAAAGTGTAAGCTATTCCGATAGGCCTTATTATATTGCTGATTACAAAACTGTTAAATGAAAACATGCTCCTGTTATATCCTTCCAGTGGATCCTTTATTTCATTTATTGCTATGATATTGTTATTCCTTTGGAGCACTGGGATGTCGTATGTTATGTCGGAGAAAAATACAGAGACATCTTGAGGCAGCGACGTTTGCTGTTTTACCTCATGGGGAATCGTGAACTGATCAAGTTGATCAAATGAAATATTATTCGCAATGCCAAAAGGGGAGGCAAAGGATGATAAATAAAAAACAGTTACAATAAAAAATAGCTTTTTCATTAATTTATATGACCGCATTATCTAAATTCAGAGCTGAATATAGTTAAATAAATTAAATTGTGCAAATTAAAAAGATTTATTTTTTGAATATATACATCCGCAATATGTCTGGCGATAGAATTTCTCTTGTTTAGATATCTCCTCCATTCGCCCGCTTCCTCCATTTTTTCGCCAGTTATGATCCCAAAACACTAACCCCGGGTATTTTTCTGCTGCCGCGTACCCGCACAGGCAAACCTGTTTAAAATCTTTCCATCTTGAAATACCGAGAGAAGTTGTAAAAATATCAAAGCTATTCTCTCTCGCAAAGAGAGCAGTCATTTCAAGCCTCAGACTGAAACATGCGGTGCACCGTTTCCCTCTCTCAGGTTCTTTTTCCAGTCCTGTTATCCTTTTTACCCATTCAGAATTGTCATAATCCAGGTCAAAAAAGCTAACCGATAATTTATTTGCGAATCTCACAACTTCATTTTTTCTTTTCAAATATTCTTTTCCCGTGTCTATATTAGGATTATAGAAAAGCATTGAGAATGTTATATTAGATGATGCCAATCTTTTTATTATTTCTCCGGAGCACGGCGCACAACATGAGTGCAGCAGAAGCCTTTTGGTATTGTCAGGTAAAACTAAAGCCGGTGTTTCCATTTATCGTTGTTATTTTAAGGAGTATCTACTGATATGATATTTATTTTAGAAAAACTTGATTTTGGTAACGTAATATCGCCATTTCCCGTACATGTAATTGTTTTCTTATTAATGTCCCAGGTTATACCGTAGCGTCCAGTTTTATTGCCGGTATAAATTACAGACATGGCAGGCTTTGTTTTTAAGACAGCCGTTTTTTCATCTGGTGTAATCTTCGCATCAGGCATAGCTCTTATGGCGGTTACAGCAAAAGATATAAGCTTTTGTTCATCATCGCTATTTATCTTTTCGTATTCTTTTTGAGTGCTGCTGCACCCAAAAATTAACAGAAGTGATAACATCGAAAACAGAGGAAGAAAGAACTTTATTTTTTTCATATTGGTCACCATTTTTTATAGTTTTATTTTAAATTCATAAAGTTGAGCAGGCAATATCTTCCACAGCTCTTCTTAAATCACAAATATTAGATATCTCCCTGTCTAAAACGGTTAAATCACTGAAGGCCGGCGCGAAAATTATTGGACAGCTTAGGCTTTGCTTCTTTAAAGCTTCTAAACAAAACCTGATAAATTTTTCAGTTATGTAGTTGCCGGTAGCCGGTTCATAGACAAGCCGTATTACTCCGATGTTATATTTTAAACCTGAAATCAAATTTAATATAAGCTGTTCATTTTTGAGTTCGTGAGGAAAAATGTTAAGACAAATCTTGAATCTGTTTAACATTAACTGCCTCAACACGCTCAGGATAGATTGAATTGACTCCGCATTGCCCGGCAATCTTACAGGCAGGCATATTTTTTTATTTTCGTTATAAATAGACCTGTAGAGATTGTGCAGATGTTTTATCTTTAAAAGGTTGAGATCATCTTCAATATTTTTATATGTTAAGCCGAAATCTAGAGTAATGTGCTCTGGAGCCAAAGGATTAGTTATTAAGCCATGAAGTTTATCAAAAACTTCATCCCTCAATCTGGTTTTTTGCTCTGCTACATTCGCTAGCAGATTACTGTCTACATACCCGTAGGAATTGATTATGGTAAAGTTTTTCTGAGAGATAACTCTTAAAATATCTTGACTGTCTGCCAACTCTCCCTGTATTTCAAAAAAAGGAATATCTTCAACAGGTATATTACCTATCAAAGAGCTCAAATCCGCTATATTATCAGGAAGAGAAAAAGCAAACATTTTTAGACTACCTAATTATTTTTATTTGTATAATCTTTCTATCTAGTAATTTAGCTAAAGCTAGAGCTAAATCCACAAGATCACTACACATATTTCTAAATTTTTAATATTTTTTTAAAAAAACTTTGAAAATAGTCGTAGTTATAGATTATTTTCGTTGGTGTGGACATGCACAAAACATTGGAACTAAAACAATGAAATACCAAAAACTAAACATAAATAGATTCCACGAAACTATCCTAACATACTGCCAACCAGGCACACTAGCTAATACTGCAGCCTGTGGACAGGGGCAAGGCAACCCTGAAGATTATTGCCTCTTCGCCGAAATGAAAAGTAAATATTATAAAGCAGCCTCAATTTTAGTATTTGGAAGGTTATAGATTTTGAGAATGAAGTAATCCTTGTCTCTG
>JAJXWI010000020.1 GCA_021781705.1 bacterium
AGTCAGAACTATAGCCTGTATATAACTGGTAGTTATTTAGTTGGAGTATGTAGACGTAATACATAATTCAAAGCCAAAAATGGTGTTCTGGGCGGGATTCGAACCCACGACCCTCTGATTAGAAGTCAGATGCTCTATCCTCTGAGCTACCAGAACACGTTTTGAGGGCAACTAAATTACGTTGTAAAAGTGAAAAAGCAAATCTGCTTCAGAAATAAAGGTCAAGTAAGTTGAGAGATTTTACTGACATTTTCGATCTTAACTGATTTTCCGCTTATTCCGAACTTGGAATAATAGAAGAGGTATCGAAAGTTGCCGGCTCTGATATCTGCAAGAGGATTAAGGAAAAGATCTCCGGCATTAAAATTAAATTCTGCTGAACAGACAGGTTTTTCCGCAATTTCCTCACCATTTTTCCAGAGGAGATTAGTGGCAAAGCATCTTTTCAGATCATCAATTTCAGAACCTTTCAACATTTTGACATTTTTCAGTTCTTCTGAAAGGCATCCATTTAGGCAGGCTGCAAAAGTTACCATTCCCTCAAGAACCGGGTTATTTTTTGATTTTGCGTATTCAAACAGAGAATTAAGTTTAATCCTTAACGAAGGCTTATCTTTTAGAACAAATAGCGAGCGCGTTTGATTCAGAAAAGCAGAAAGAAAGTTCATGTCCCTTGTAATCGCAAATCTGAACAAATTTCGCAATCCTTCGACGTTATAATAGCTGTCAATAATTCTAGACAAGATTTTAATTGAAGATAGCTCTCCAAAAGAAAGATCAGGGGTAAAAAGAACTTCATAGGGAGGGGAAGGGCTCCACTTTATTTCATTTTGCAAATCATTTGCGATGGGAGTACCCTGAAGTATTTTCAAGACTTCCAACTGAATTTCTTCAGGGCCAATTTCAACCAGCTTTCGAACGTCTTCAATTATGTCAGAATATTTTTGTTTCGGCAGTCCTGCAATAATATCCATATGCAAAGCGTAGTTTTTACTTTCTGTCAAACTTTTTAGATTACTTGTAAGTTTTTCAGTATCTATATTTCTGTTAATATTTTTCAGCGAAAAGCAGTTAAAAGTCTGTACGCCAGCCTCGATATGGAACTGTCCCTTTGGCGTTGAATTCAAAGCTGTTATTACTTTATCTGTAAGTTTTGACGGGTCTATTTCAACGTGAAATTTTATATCGGGAAACTTGGAAGAAAATAAGGATGTAAGCTCAATCGCCCTTTTTTCAGGGACATTAAAAGTCCTGTCTAATATCCGTATTTCTCTGATTCCTGCATCGTGCAAAATATTTAAATCCGACTCAACTCTCTTTACTCCATGAAGCTTTACTCCGGCAGATATTGAACTGGTGCAAAAAGAACACTTTGAGACACAACCCCTTGCACTTTCATAATGAACAAAAGGTTTTTCTTTCAGGAAATAATCTTTTTCATAAGGCGATGGCAAGTCGTCAAGATTTCCATTGAAAGATGCTGTTCCATTGTCAATATAATTACCGTTTTTATCAATGAAGCAAAGTCCTTCTATTTCAGTCCAGACATCAGGGTTTTTGTAATTTTTCAAAAACTTTGGGAAAGAACTTTCATCGCCTCTAAAAACAGAGGCAATATTTCTGTTGAGGTTCAAGAAGTTTTGATTATCTCCAAGAAACTCAGGCCCGCCCATGACACAAATAGCTTTCGGAATAAGTAGAGATATTTTTTTAAAAGTTTTCTGCAGAGCTTCGGTATTAAAGAGGTACGCTGTAGAAAATATCAATTCCGGATCGATGTCAATCAACTTTTCCAGGAGCATGTCGGAATTGTCATTTATGCTGCATTCAAAGAAGTTCCACTCAAAATGATCTTCCAGTTTCTGTTCTGCTAAAGCTCTTAGCTGTCCATAAACTGGCGTACTGTGAGAGTATGAGCTGTTGATTGAAACATAGGCTATTGTCTTTTTCATAAAATATCCTGAAAGGCAAAAAGTTGGGAAATCCCGGCTACAATTTTGGAATACCTAAAACAAGCTGCTGCATATTGAAAACTCCTATTTTCTTGTCTAATAAATAGAGAGTTTGTAAATATAGCCTTGGAGATCATCTTTTCATCTTTTTTCTGAAATCTTATTGCTTTTTACAATGAAGAGAGAATACTGAATATCGGGTCTAAAAAGGTAACATTCATAAAAGAAAGGATTAGGAAAATGAAAAAATGTGTTTTGACAACAATCGTAGCTACAATACTAGGCTGCTCTCTTCTATTAGCGGAAGATGCAACAACACAGCAAATTCAACCTGCAATGTGTCAGGGTGGTTCAAAAATGACTTGCTGTAAGATGAAAAATTGCAAGGCAATAGAAGCCAGGTCCGAGAAAGCAGTGGTTAAGTTGCAAGCAAAAGCACAGGAATTTACAAAATTAGCTGAACTGTTTACAAATTGCGCAAATGCCAGGCAGAAGGTTGCGGATGCGGCAAAAGCATTAGTTGGCTGTGACTGTATGGGGAGTTGCAAAGCCAATAACGATTCATCAGAAGAATCTGATATGAAGAAGAAGTGTGAGGATTTATGCAGCAAATTGATAGCCGCACAGGAAGAAGCTGCACAGGCTGACAGCGCTCTTAAGGACTACAGGAAAGCTAACAGAAAAACGTTATAAAGTTTCAAGGCAAGCTGATCCAGTTTTAATAGTACCTCCATCTTGATACGGAAAAATACATAAAATAAGCCGTATGGTGGAGGTAGTTTTCTGTTACTTGCATATATTGAAGGCATGAGTGACAGCTTAGAAGTAGCTGTCGGGTCATGTCTTAATGAATACGCATTATTGTACCGTTTAGTAATAACTTTCAACTCAGAGCTCAAGTTACATAATTCTCTGTTTTTTAGCTCTAATTCATTCCGTCCATTGTGATAATAGATGTGATTTAGGCTTATGACGTGTTTATTATCAGGTTAAAACGGTATTGTTTTAGGCTGAATTTGGTTAGCTGTATACAATCCGACGGTGTGTTAACAGCTAAAAGGCGCTCGAGTATCATAAAATATTTTTTAGGTAAGTATGAAGAAAAAAGAACCGATCATAAATAGCCTTCTTGATAATGACTTATACAAATTTACGATGCTGCAGGCATTTTTGTATTATGAAAAAGAGACGTTAGGAGAGTATCTTTTTACATGCAGGACACCATGTGTGAATTTTTCGAATACGATTGGTGAAATAAATAATCAGCTAGATTATCTCTGCGAATTATCTTTATCTTCTGAGGAACTAGACTATCTTCGTAGTCTACAGTTTATTAAACCTTTCTTCATTGAATTTTTAAATAGTTTTAAACTGAACCGTTCTGATATTTGCGCCTCTATTGATTCCGGCGGGGCGCTAAATGTTAGAATTAAAGCCCCTATCGTGAATGCAACCTTGTTTGAGGTGCCGGTGCTGGCCATCATTAATCAGATATATTTTGAAGCAAAGATTCAAGAATTGAAATCGGTTAATGGTGAAAGTGTAAGAGCGTGCGGGCTTAGAAGGCTGAATGAAAAGCTGAACCTTATAAAAAGTGTTAGTGCGGGAATAAGATTTTCTGATTTTGGAACAAGAAGGCGTTTTTCTTTTTGCTGGCATAAGCAGGTGCTTGAAAGAATTATTGATTCGAAATGCCCGGGTTTTATGGGCACAAGCAATGTATATTTTTCAAAAGAATTGGGAATCCATCCTATAGGTACCATGGCTCATGAATGGGTAATGGTTCATGCGGGGATTACCTCTTTACAAAATAGCACTTCCATGGCGTTGAAAAGATGGCTGGATTTTTATGAGGAAAAGCAGTGTATTGCCCTTACAGATACATATACAACAGATTATTTTTTAAAGTATTTCAATAACGAGCTGGCAAACGCCTATTACGGAGTCAGGCATGATTCAGGCGACTGGAAAGAGTGGGGGTATAAAATGGTAAGACATTACGAAAAATTGGGGATTGATCCTGCTTCAAAAATTCTTGTTTTTAGCGATAATCTTGACTTTAAAAAAATAATTGAAATACACAGGGAGTTTGACGGGAAGATAAAGTTGGCTTTTGGGGTTGGAACAAATCTGACAAATGATATGGGTTTTGACGCAATACAAATTGTGATAAAGATGGTAAAAAGCAATGGGAAACCTGTTATAAAAATATCTGACAGCCCGGACAAGACAATAAGTTATGATAGAGGATTTAAGGAGTTTGCATTAGGTGAAATAGGGAGAAATGGTTGATAGGGTGGTTGGTGGAGAATTTTGATTTTTTTTTGCGAGTGGAGTCTTATGACAAAGAGGGCGTTATTGATAGTCGATGTGCAGAATGATTTCTTGTCGGATGGAAACCTGGCAGTGCCGGCAGGGGATGAGATTATACCATTGCTGAATAGACTGCAGGAAATATTCGAATTGGTTATAGCTACAAAGGATTGGCATCCCAAAAATCATAAAAGTTTTGCAAGTCAGCATAGAAATAAACAGGAGCAGATTTTATGGCCTGACCATTGTGTGCAAAATAGCTTTGGTTCCGAATTTTCATCCGCTCTTAACACAGCGAGAATAGAAAGAATTTTTTATAAAGGAACGGATAAAAATATTGACAGCTATAGCGGCTTTTTAGACAATGACAGAAAGCAAAAGACCGGATTGGAAGAGTATCTGAAACAGAAAGGAGTTAAAGATATTTATGTTGCGGGTTTGGCAACTGATTATTGCGTGAAACACACGGCTCTTGACGGGAAAAGTGCCGGATTTAACGTTTTTGTCATAGAAGATGCCTGCAGAGGAGTAGATTTGAATAAAGGCGATATTGAGAAGTCGTTTAAAGAAATGGAAGACAAAGGAATTAATATAATAAAGAGCGAGGACATCGAAAAAGCATGACTGACAGAGAAAAGAAGATAAGAAAGCGCTTATATATTTTTGCCTTTTTCTTTGTGCTGTATGAGGCTATTATATATTCTGCAAATGACATGATCATGCCTGGCATGCTTAATGTTGTATCCAACTTTCATGTCGGCGTTGAATATGTAGCTAGTTCTTTAAGTATGTTTATTTTAGGGAATACGGTTTTGCAGTTGTTTATAGGCCCTGCGGCAGACCGATATGGGAAGAGAAAAATACTTTTGATTGGCAATTCACTTTTTTTGATCTTCACCGTATTTATAGCATTTTCAGCGAATATCAACCAATTTATGCTTGGACGCCTACTGCAAGGCAGCGGAGGGGCCTTTATTGCCATAGGATATTCGATGATTCATGAAAAGTTTGAAGATAAGAATGCAGTGAAGTTAATTGCACTTATGGCCAATGTGACTATTCTTGCTCCTCTATTGGGCCCTGTTGTAGGAGGTGTTATCATAAGCTTGGCCGACTGGCGATATGTCTTTGTTGTTATTGGTATAGTTGCTTCGATAGCTCTTTTCGGATTATCAAGATATACACCCGAGAGCAAAAAAACACTGAGCCGAATTAACGTTAAAGAAATTACCGCGACCTATTATTCAATTTTGAAAAACAAAAACTTTGCTGTAGGCAGTTCTGCCATTTGTCTTGCCGTTTTACCATTGATTGCATGGATAGGGTTGGCCCCGGTTCTGATTATGAAAACGGCTAAATTGGACTTTGTTCATTATATTACGTATCAGATAATAGCATTGAGTGGACTCTCACTGGGGAGTATTGCTATGCAGTTTATAGCTGGAAAGGTTTCTTTTTTAAGGATAATGACTACAGGGAATGTTCTTTTTGTGCTAGGTGCTACTTTTAGTTTAGTTTTTTTCAAGAATCCATTATTGCTTTCTACTGGATTTTTCATGGGCACTTTAGGCTTCGGTCTATTTAATGGTATGGTGTGGCGTATCATTATGAGCGATAGCAGATTTTCTCAAAGCATGACAATATCCTTGTTGGTGTTTATTCAAACTATTGTCATGGCTGGGGGGATCGAAATAGTCAACTCAATATGCGGGAGCTTTGGGTTTTCCTTATTCAGCTTTGCATTGGTAAATTTTATATTTTCTATTGCTGCTTCGATGTTTATTTATCACTTTGCCAAAATGAACAAAAACAGAGAATGGGCGTGATACAGTGAGGAGTGGCAAGTCGCCAGCAGAAAACGTTCACCCACCAACTACCAACCACGAACTACGAACCAATCTACACATTGCACTTTAAATATTTTGCTAAGTGTGGAAGATAAGGAGCTATCAGTTTCTTTATTCCCTGAGCGTATTCTCTGATTTCCCATTGAGCATGCGGGTGGTCTCTTAACTCAAGAAAATGCAGAAGATTACTTAAATCCACGGTTGCCCAGAACGTGACCATCATATTTTGAGAAAGAACTCCTCTTGCCTGCTCTCTGCATACTCCCCTTGCGATTAAGTCTTCATATAGCTTGTAGGAATCCTTGTTGTTTTTATCTATGAGAGACTTTAATTCGGTATCATTAATGTTGGAACCTTCAACAGATGCCTGACGGTTATCTTTTGACTGTATACGTAATTGATGCGGAGTGTAGAACGTAATGTCAAATTCAGTATATCTTCTTGATATTTCGTTGTATGACCATGTTCTGTGCCTATGCCATTGGCTCCTTACAAACAGTGGACAATGTACACTGAAGGTAAACATCAGATGCTCCAACGGACTTGTATGCTTATTTTCTATAAGAAATTTCAGGAGTTCTACATCCTTTTCGTTCATTTCAGTGCGAAGTTTCCCAAAGGACACTCTTGCCGCATTTACGATTGTAGTTTCACTCCCCATCATATCTATCAAGCCTATCCAGCCTTGTCCATCCAGAACTTCAACATGTTTATCCGGAGGAATGTTTACATTGAGCATTTTTACTACCTGTTTTTAAAGTTAAATTTCAGAAATTATTACTTTGTATGATAACAGATTTTTCTGACTTATCCAGGAGAAAATCGCGGTTTTCAATTTTCCTTGAATCTAATAAGTTTTAAGGATTAATAGACCAGCAAAAAATCCCATAAGGCTTTTTTCGATATAGCCTCATGGGTGACTTTAATACTGCTGCGTATAATTAAGGACTATCATTCGAAGGCAATGATGTTTTTTGGGGTACGCTAATTACTGAGCGAATAGACCTTATATTTTCTTCGTTTTCTACACCTAATGTAATGTCGACATTCCAACTATTGTCATACTTACCTAGAGCCAAAACTTCTATTGATTTCGCTGATTTATCATTCCAGTAACACGCGAGTATAATTGTGAAATCAGCAACTGTTTTTTCAAGCTTTTTTGAAATATATTGGTCAATTTTATAGTGAATTGCATATAATTTCATTGGCTCAGAAGCATCTGGCCATTCCATAGAGGGGCAAAGAGATGTAAGTCCTATCCAAAATACTTTCAATCCTCCATTTATTATTTCCTTATCCTTGGACACAGTTAATATGTTTTTTATATTTTCTTTTTGTGACAAACTTAAGGTGCTTTTTTCTCCTAAGGTTCCCATTAATGTTGTCATTATAGATTTTGCTTGTTGAGAATCAGAAGAAAGTTCTGTCACATTCCATTGAGCATCATAATGACAATTGTCTGCACAGCCAATATTCTCGAGATCAAGAAAAACATCCAATTGTGGTATTCCTTCATCGTTTATATATACTGGCATGCCTTTATCTTTGATATTGATATACGCATTTTCTGCACCAACTAGCCCGCATAGTAGAAAGAATCCCACAAATAACATAAATTTAAACATCCGCATTTTTTTACCTCCATAGTTGAGTTTTGTTATTAAATATTATTTTAGTTCTCATATTCCTGTTTTTTAAGCAAGAATATCAAATCCTACAATACTTTGAGTGTTCAGTATATCGATATCAATGATGTTCGCAATAGTGTTTCTGGTTCTTTATCGAAATGATTATAAGAAATCATATTAACAGCCTCAATTGACATTTTGCAGGTATAAGAATATCTATTTTTGAGTAGGTCTTTTTGCTCTTCATCAAACTCTCTGATCGTTCTTCTGCGAATTTTATTAATTGTAATGTAGCACTCTCGTACAGAATGTGTGTTTTTTACTCAGGCGGGACGCCTAAGCTACATTGATTTCATTGAAAGAATAGGGAATATGGATATAATCACTCCTGTGGTGTCTCAAAAAAAAGAAAAATGAATGCGAGTGTTAATATTAAACTTTTAGAAAGACCCTCTAGCTATGAATTACCTCAAAAAGATAATGAAAAACTGGCCGGCATTTTCCACAACTGGGGAAGTTAATATTCACGGGATTCTAGTTACATTCAGTGGAATGAGAGAGAACCCCCTTGATGTGTTCGGCTTTATCAATGCAGTAGAGGGAGCCCAGAACCAAAATCTAAAATACGTATCCCTGAAATGCTTTTACGAGAACGTATCGCGAGGTCATTTGCGATTTGGCAATATTACAGCAGAAAAATTCTTTCTGAATGGTGAAGTTATAGATGAGAAGAAGGCATACGAACAGTATTTCAAAGACGTGTTGGATAGTGGACGTATGTTTAAAGAAAGAACGCATTTTATGTTCGGTTTTGATAAAAGTGGAGCCTCAGCTGAACACTCTAGTTACAAGTTAAATTTCAGCTCTCAAATGTTAAATGAATCATCCCTTATACATGAGTTTGGGCACAATCTTGGATTATACCATGCAACCACTCCTGATAATGACCGTGGCGATTTATCTGATCGGATGGGAGCAAAAGAAGGGTACATTGAGTTCAATGCTCCCAATCTCATATTCTTGCGGTGGCTGGATGCGGAGTCAGTCGTAACTGTGAAGCTGTCTGGTGATTATTTTATAACATCTTTGGAGTTTTCTAATCCAACGAAAGAGGTACCTAGGGTGGTGGAGATTCCAATCTCATATAATAATTTCTTATATCTGTCCTTTCGAAAGAATATTGGCCCATATGACTCTTATTTTTTGGATCCTAAGTATGCAGGAGCAATGTCGATCCATACTCGCGGACTTGATAATTCAGGGATCCCAAAGAAGACGCAGCTTTTGAGTGTATTACGCGATAATGAATGTTTTCGACTTGAGGATCGCAATCTACTGCAGAATTATCAGTCAATAGATGTATCCATTATTCAAATTCTTGACAGTAATCTGCATTTTCGACTGAGAATTCAATAGGTGGCAGAGCGACTTTCCTAGCTGATACAGGTGCTATATTGGGGAAGGCGGCTCAAATCTCTACGAACTGCTACTGTAATATGTTTCTCACATAAAACAAACACTGACTGCGGTTTTTAGGTCAAATAACCTTTGTATCCCTCTACTAACCAAGACCATTAAGTATTGCCAATGTCAACCTTACTCCGTCAGCTTTTAAGTTTTTGCAATTGTTCTGCTGCGGTGGAGGAGGAGATTGAACGTGAAGCTATTGCATTGTAGATAGATTTTGCTCTTCGCTGTTTTGAAATGGACGAGAGGGGGTCCATTAGTGTTTTTGCGAAGGAGAAATATCTTGTTAATAGTGTTGCTTGTTGAGTGCTAAGTGTTGAATTATTTGCCAATCGGTCTGTAGTCTGTAGTCTATCGTCTATAGTCTGTTTCTTCCAGGCGTTTATCAGGTTAATTCCGGGGCCTTTGATATTTTGTATGCCCATGATGATATTTTTATGATATGGCGGGGTTTGGGCTTCTATGTGTTTAATTATTTCTTCTCCGCTTATTTTTGGATCGTGAAGAACAATTATCTTGTCATAAAACCAATGAGTCAACAAAACTTTGCACTTTTCTGCAAGTTCGTTTGCCGGCAGTAGTTTCGATGTTAGCTCATTTTTGAGCTCAATATATTCATTAAAAGTTTGAAGCATTTTCTTATAAACTTCGGAAGTTTCTAAAGATTTTATTTCTGAATTATTTGTCATCAGTTTTAGCCTGTTTTTTAGAATGGTTTCTGTCCTAGGGATTCTAAGGAAGGCTGTTTTTCGTTCGAATAATTCCATAAGTCCTTCTTTATTTGCGGACGAAAAGCTTTTTAAACTTGAGTTCCAGGCGGTTTTTATGTAGCCTGATATCCCCTCCAGGTTTGTTCCGACAAGAAAATGATAGTCCGCGCTTAACTCTTCGGTTATTATCTGAGCAAAAACTCTTGAACGCGAAACTCTATCGGCCCTGTTGTTAACTACGGTAGAGATTATTGTTCCATAATTTTTTTCCACATCAAAAGAATCCATTTTCATTCTTGTCCAGTTTTGGAGGCACGCATATTTTTCATTGGCAGACATGCCGGAAATGAATTCCAGGGTTTTTGTATTTATTTTAAGAGGCTGAAATTTTTGAAGTACGCCGATATCCGGAACCACATTATCGCACATTTCTTTCAGTGCATAATCTTTTTCAATGCCTAGCTTTTCAGCAAGGGCTGTTACTAGCGCTATATTGTTAGGGTGTTCGCTGTAAGAGAATCTGCTTATTATTTCTTCGGGGATCAGCATGACATCCATGGATGTAACTCTAAAAAAATGAGTGTTGAGTTTTTCCGCAAAGCTTTTCAATAAAGGGTACATCTGATCTTCAGTAGTAAACAGAGCTCCTCCTTTAGGAATAAAGTAAGTCATTGATTCTGCGATGTTCCATCCTGCCGGCCCCTGTGCATCTTCGTGGTCAGGATATGTGTTTGTGATTGTTGAAAAGTCATCCTTCATCCAGCTCTTCTGCATGAGTTTTACATAACGCGGAGATATTGCCATACATTCCCATAGGAAAATATCGATATTAAGCCGTGATGCCATACGAACAAGTGAATACTGTTCCCATATAGTTGCTTTTTCATAAGGTCTGAAAATCTTGTATTCATGTAGTTTATCAAATGGTGTCGAATATAGGAACGCAGCTTCGCATCCGGTTGTTTTACTTAGTACGCTGCACCCCAGAGATGAGAAGATTGCAGCTTTAAGCCTTTCTGTGCTGGATTTTCCTCTAGTTCCCCAGCCGCCTATTACCAACGGTATTGACTTTCTAGCTCTTTTGAAAAGAGAGTGAATTGTAAAGTGTTTTACTGTAAAAAAGCCTATGAACGCACACACAAAGAACATCAGTTGGGAAATTGTATTCAGATACAGAGAGAAGAAATATGTTTTCATATCTTCAAGTATTTGCAGCGGCAGTGAGGGAAGTATCAGAGGTAGCGAGAAAAATCTGTTTACGGTTGAGTCTAGTTTCGGGTTGAACACTTCATCTTTTTTGTATGGCGCGATTGAAATTTCATATCCTGCTTTTCTAAGTGTCGATATATATTCTTTAACTTGAAGATCTGTTTTTCCGGCAGTATCGATACTTCGTTTTTTAGATAATTTTTCGAAAGCAAGTGTAATCTTTATTTCTGCTGCAAGTTTTTTTAAAATATTTTGAGGAGGTTTTATTTTTGTCACTCCTTCCGGCGAAAATATTTTATAAACAGACGAGGCTTCTGAAGCTGACAGGATGTCATCTGGCAGCGGAAGGTAGGGTCTATACCCTTCCTCTTCTTTTAAGAGCACAGGTTCTCCCGGAATTATGGTTTCTGATTTTTCTGACATAACGGAAGATGCGGATCTTGTCCGGCTCAAAAAATGTCTCCCGTAATTATTTTTTAATGTCTGCCGCTTGTGCGGCGATGGATTTTTAAGTTCAAAAAGGATTCGCCACAGCCTGAATTTGTAAAAAGCATCTTTGACAAGTTTTATTGAAAAAAAGCTTTTTATAAGCTGTATGGAAAAATCTTCCTGAGAAATAATCGAAAGGACTCTCCCGATTGTTTCATCATCATATTTAGAAAGGATTTCTTTGTTCAGTTTGATGTATTTGCCGGGCCTTTTTGCTTCTAGTTTCTGTAAAATGTAACTCCTTAATTCAAAGGCTTGTTCATTGTATTCGCACCAGAATTGTTCCAGTGCGAGCGCAGAGCTTCTTCGTACTTCCAGATGTTCGGAGTCTTGCCTTAGCTTTTCTAGTGACGGTACGACTGTTTTTAATTTGAGCAGAAATTCGCCCCTGTTTTTTTTATTTAGTTCTTTGAGATATTGACTAAATGAATTTATAAGAAATAGTGTACAGTCTTTATTTTTCCCCTGTAATAGGTTTGTAATAAGCGCATCGAAAAAAAATGTATTGCCATCTTTCAGAAGAATAACAAAAGACGACTTTATGGCCTGGTACGTAACAGCTCTTTTTTCGTCGTTGATTAAAATCTTAAAAAGTCTGAAACAATGCTCTTTTGGGATAAATGGAAGGTTTTCAGCTATGGATTGTCTCACGAATTCGCTGTTATCAGAAATTAAATCATTTAAAATTTCGATGTGCGCCGAAATTTTACTTGCAAGAATTTTTACTAATCTTCTTTTTAGGAATATAGAGTCTTTCGATTGTTCGGAGATAATACTTTTTGCTAATTCAAAGAACTCTTTTTCTGAAAAGACTGACAGAATTTCTGCAGCCTCGCTTCTGATCCAGCAGTTTTCATCTCTGTTTGAGGCTATTTTAGATGTGTTTATAATTAAGTTTTCGATGAAATCATTGTTCAGATGCTGCCCATAATCAAAGAATATTTGCTTTAAAAAAAGTAAAACAGCTCGTTTTAGCTGCCAGACGGGTTCTGTTTTTAGTAATTCAATGGAAACTTTTACCAGTTCAGACAGAATTATTTCATTTGGTATTCCATCGGGCGTGTTTTTTAGCAAGACTGGAGAAAGGTTGAATAATGCGCTAATTTCTTTTTTGATAGACGCTGTACATGTATAATGTTTTTCTTCCAGCGCTTTTTTATCCAGCCATTTATATTTCGAGCCAAAATGCCAGCTTTTTTTATCTTGAATCTTATCAAGGTATCGGAAATACTTACTCAAATAGGTTCTAACTTTTTGTTCTTCCGAAGGATAGCCTGCCATTAATTTTTCATGTGCTTCTTCCAGGTTTTTTATCTTTTCAACTCTTTGTTTTATCGCAATGGTCGTGAAAGATAGGATAGAATCGAGCGTGATTTTATCTTCTGTTCGCGTGAAAACACCAAGCTCTCTGGAGAAAATATTTATTTCTCTGGTGTATATGTAATTCCAAACGGGTTTCTGATTTTTAATAAAGAGATTTTTAATAATTAAACCACTCCCATGGTAATTGTGACAGAATTGTTCGGTACGAATTGACAAGATTTAACACTTGATTACCTCTCCTTAGAATGGATAACTAATGATAATTCTTTCGAAAGTTCGTATCTTATTTTTCCAGTTTTTAACAGTAGTTTTCTTATATCATTGTTCATTTCAAAATGAATAAATATTTGGCCGATTGCCTGTTTTTCAAAGGTTTCAGCTGAAATATTTCCTTTAGCTGAAAGAGTTTCTAGATCATCATCAGGATAAATAAAGACATTTGTATGCAGAACTTTTTTTATCGCATTTGCATACATCATAAAATTTTGACTAGGCTTGCTTCTTCCTTCGCTGAGAACCAGGGACGGATAGGAGTTTTTGTAGCTGTGCTTCTTGTCGTAGAATCCATGTAATTGGATCATCGCAGAATCAGGCGGCATAGTGTTCAGAAAAGCACGAGCGAACGAATTAAAAAACGTATCGGGGTTATGCGCCATATCTGAGCTTTTCTCTACATTATTGGGAGTTTGATACCGGTGAACGGTGTTCCATGCGCCTGCGGAGTAGTATCCGGTAAGCATAAGGAGATAGGCTATTCTGCCGGTTTTTCTGTCGAAAAATCTATGAGGTGCTTCAATTGCCATTTTTTTGCTGTGTTGATTTTGACAAAACATGAAAAAACCGCGCCCTTCTTTTCTATCTTCTTTCTCGTATACAACAATGAACTTTCTATTGCCACAACTGATTTCTATAGCTGTCATGCCGAGTTTATCCCAATCATGTTTCATTTCTTCCGAGAGTGTTTGATTTTTAAAGAGGGTACAGAAAAGATTATATGCTTTTTCAGACTCTTCTTTCGAGGGGGCTTTGAATATGCCATCTTTGCCGCTATTCAGGTATAGATTAAAAAGGTCTGAATATTTTTTTCCAGTGTCTATCAGTTCAGGCTTGGCAAAATCCTTGTTTATTTTTCTAAGTTTATTTTTTGATATAGTTCCAACTCTTACGGCTTCGTAAGAGGAAATGTCTGCTTCTTCCGGTGTGATAAATTGCCATTTTGTTTTTAGCAGATTAAGTTTTTCTTCCTGCGTTAAGTCAAATTGGGGATAAATATTACCATTTGATAGTTCTTCTTTTTTTGAGGTTGAAAGCCTGTACCATCTAATTTCATTTTTTGGGAAGGGATTTTTTCTAAGCCTTGCAACACGCAAAGAAAGTCCTGTCATTTCCGGGCTATCAGTTCTCCATTTAAACCTTATTTTTCTGCCATTTTTATATTCGGCCAGGGGTATGATAATTTCATAGCCTGTTCCCAGGTATCTGTTTTTTTCTACAAGGAAAGGGTTAGATAATATCCTCTTGGTGTATCTCTCTCTGTAGAGGTTTATTTTTGATGTTTCGTTGTATTCTCTTGATTCGAGGATGGTGCCGTCCGAGTCAAGAATTTCATAGTCTAATAACCAGTCTATATTTTTGTCTGTACCCAGGAAGAATTCAGGGTTTGCAATAACTTTAAGAAATCTTGCCCCTTTTCTAATAGGAAAAACGGTCCACCTGTCTTTGCTTATTGAATACGCAAGAGTGATAGTTGTATTATTTTCAGACTGTTTTGAGGCTATTTTTCTGGTTGTTATCCATTGCTTGCAAGAGGGAGATATGGCTGATAGTATCCAATAGGCCAGCGCCAGCAGGCAGAGGAAGTAAATTATTTTTTTCAGAAACCTGCGCATTATTTTCCCCCTTCTGTGCTGTTGCTAGGGGGTAAGTCAATAGGAAGTTTGACATCAGGTGAGAGCCACAATATCATGAAAGAACTGTTTGCCGTTTCTCCCAAATAGGCGGCGTATCTTGAATGATTTGCTTCTAGCCCTGTCGTGTTTTTATGACCATTCACGAAATTGACATCAAATCCTGACTTTTTTAATATGTTATAAATTTCTTTTTCTGTTTTTGTCAGCCCAGAGTAGCCGGCTGCTCCTTTGTTTGTGGAAATGTATACAGTTTTTGAAGAATATTTTTCAGAATGAGCGAGCTGGTTTACCTGAACGATTGTAAGGATAGATTTTGCAGTTTTAACATTCTGCCCGCTCAGAATTGAATCAATTTCTCTGATTGTTGCTTGTCTTGTCATGTTGAATATACTTCGTTTATATTTTCTTGAACTGCTGTTTATGCGTAGGGCGGTTCTGTTTTTATTTTCGTAGCCGAGGTTGTTAAAAAATATTGCCTGCGGATTAAGGGTTTTTGTCAGAAAAGAAATTAATTCCATAACAGGCTGGGATGGGTTTATTGTTTCAAGTATTACTGGGGCGTATTGGCTTATCTTGAAATAAAAAACTCCTCTGGTTTCTCCCGTTAGTTTTGGGGATAACTCAACATATTTCGGCGCTGAGTTTTCGGATGTTTTAACTAGTTTTAGCTCATATCCTGCCAGGTTAGCTGAAAACTTTGATGACCGCAACTCTTTTTTTATATCATCTTTTTTGATATAGTCTGAACGTTTAGTGGTTTCTATTATTTTGGAAATTACATGAGTATCGAAAAATTTACACTCAGCCGTACTTAAAGGCTTATCAACAACTTTTATTTTTTTCTCAATGTCGTTAATAGATAGAACTGAATTATATGTTTCTTCTATTTTGTTAAAATCTGGGGGTAGAATTTTTGAAATACCATCTTCTGATAGAAAGAAAGCGGACTGCCCTTTTAGTATTCTGCTGCCGGAAAACTGATAAGGCAATTCTTTGTATTGATTGAATTCCATGTCGGGGGCAAAGAGGTTATTCAGGAGGGTTTCTTTGTTTTTTACGGCCGTCCAAAAATAGTTTGTCTGCGAGTTATCTTTTTCTTCTAGAATTGCGTTGTCAAAAAAGAAAAGTTCTTTGTTGTTTTTTTGGAGATGGAGGATGAATGGGAATAGGTAGCTGTTAAAGAAAGAATCAATTTCGAGAATATTTTTAGTTTTTCCGGCAATTGCCACGGCTCTCACTTTTCCTGAGGTAAGAAGTGATAGAGTTGCGGCGGTTAATTCAGGGCTTCTTGCAGGGTAGGGGACGACAGCCAGGTAATTTAGGGACGTAGCGGTAGAAAATATAAAAATGCCTTTGTTTGGAGCAGTTGGGTGATTGTATAAAACAATGTACCTGTCATCTAGTTTCTTTACATTGTATTGTATTGCTTGCAGGGCGTTGGAAACTTCAATAAAATTTTTGGTAGTTTGTTTATGTAGATAATTGTCAAGCAATCCGAGCGCAGCAGAAAAACTTGTTATCTCTTTTGGCGAGTTTGGTTCAATTTTTCCGGTTGGATTGTATAGGCCCGACATATGGTTCAATACAAAGGGGACAAGTTTTTCAGTTTCCCCTTCTTTTTCTGTGGAAACCGGAGATAGTTCTTCAGCATAGTTTTCCTGATATTGAATTTCTTGTGATTGAGATGCAAGAAATGTAAGCATGTATCCTATTGCCGTGGCAACAATGATGGAAAAACCAGAAGTTATTAATGTAGCTCCAATTAGTCTGCCTCCGAGCTGTTTATCATACATTTTTATGGCTATAAAAGATGTGAGCATATACCCGAATCCATAGAAGTCAGATGTCTGTATATCGGTAAAAAACAAAGGTAAAACAAATCCTAAAATTAGTTTATAGAGAAATGCCGTACAAAAGAATAGAAGAATTTTTCTTGCTCCCTCAATTGTGGCGTTTGCGAATAATGGCATTTTCAGGATAGCTGATGCGATTGCAAAAATTATTACGGCTTCCAGGATTGACGTTAATATTTCAAAAGGATAATACCACAGAAGCGCAAGTAACGCAGGAATAGCTATGCCGCCGAACTCCCAGCCATATGTAAGGTTCATTCTCGATGCAATATAGGCGGTAGTCAGGAGTATGATATATGCTTTAGGCGAGGCGATTATAGAAGTAGCCAGGCTTTCATAGAGATAGGCGACCTCATTTAACCTGAAGTTTGTGAATTTTATAAGGATGTATTTTACCAGCAGGAATGTAACCAGCAATATTATCGAGAATTCGGGCATTCCTTTTCTTAATCCGTTTTTCCAGAATTGATTCGCTGTAAGCGCTACTATAACAAGACCGATAGAATAGAGCCCTCCGTGGTAGAGAAAATCTATATCCGTATATTTTGTCAGCAGTGAAGAAATCTCGGGAAAAAGATAAGAATCGAAAAGCAGTCGTGTTATTACTGAAACTAGCAGGATCGCGAAAAAACTATCCCTTCCAAATAAGCTGCACCAGAGGTTTAGCTTCGGCCCGACTTCGGAAAATATTTTTACAACTGCATAGGTAAAAACAGCTTCAATAATTATGGCAGCGGCGCTCCAGGGCTTTAAAATAATAAGAGGGACAAGATATCCCGGAACTATCAGGCCGGTAATGCTCCAGCCGAACCTTAGATTGAAAAAACAAACCACCATTACTCCGACCCATACGGTCGTTATGAGCGAGCTTGATAGCGAGCTATCAGGAAAAACAGATAAAATAAAGTTCATAAGTTAATAGTTCGTGGTTCGTGGTTCGTGGTTCGTGGTTCGTGGTTCGTGGTTGATGGTACATTTGTCTGAAAACTCTTCAGCTTCCTATATCAGACATGTACCGGAATCAATTTATTTTTCTCTATGTCAATTAATATTGCACTCATTTTTTCCTATGTCGAGGCTTATCAATAAAATCCATTATTTTCAATCAATCCTATCTTATTCATTAATTTTGTCCTTATACTAACTATTTTCCCATGGAACTTTCTCTACTTGTCCAACTACTCTATTGGTCAATCTATTGCTATAAGTCTCTGTATAATCGCAAATTCTTAAAATAGACAATTCCAAATACCAAAGCCCTAAATTCCATGCTTCAAAAAGAGCATCTCTAAATTGCCCTTTTCTTTTATGTTCCGGATGAACTAAAGAATTGCGTATTTCAGTCAGAGCATGTGGAGCATCTATCCAATTATGCTGTTTTGATAAACGCTTCATATTCTCGAGACTACTAGGAAGTTCAACGGGAATATTAATGGATGAAAACAATCGGCGAAACTTATCGGAAGCCCGTAAATCTTTAAAACCATTTTTAGATAATAATTTATTATTATTTACGACATATTCATAAGATAAACGTTCAATGGCTGATTGAGTCAAAATAATCCCAGCATCAATTCCCCTCATAGTGTTATTAGCATTAAGATACCAATAAATTACTTCTTTAAGTGTGCTACCCCAATATTCATTGTTCCATTTTTCCATAAACAAGGGAAATAAATTACTTAATTGCTCTACGTGGTACGGGTCGAACCATGAAGTAGGTGAATTCCATGTTTCACTTGGAGAAGAAAGGAATTCTGCAATCTTTTTATCACAATCATCTAAGTAAACAGCTAAAGATGGATTAGACCAACATCCTTTAGCAAATGAAAGAAAAAATCTCAATCCAATTAAAAGTTTTTCAGCTTCGTCAGAAGTAAAATTTGAATTATCATTTCTCCTTACTAATCCTAAATGCGTTAACCCAAACCCTCCTTTGCTTTTTAGAGTCTTAAATACTTCATCAGTTGTGAATAGAGACCGGAGTTCAATTTCCCATTTTTGCCAGCATAACCGAATAAAAGCAATTTTTTTGCTTATAGGATCCTGATTTTCTGCAAAATCACTTTTCCCAACAAAATCTTTAAAATTGAAAAGATGAAAAATAATACTACATATTCTATCATTCTCGGTTGTTATAAGTATTACAGGCTCATGGTCAGGAACCCATACAATAGAAATTAAACTGACATTTCCCGTATAAGATATTACATGACCATGAATAGATTTTTGTTTTATCAATATGCTAACGTTGTTTGAGAAGAAGGTAGACATAAGAGCAAGTTGACCATCTGAACTTGTAAGCTCAAAATTAAAAACTATTCTGGGCGTAGGTAATAATCTACAATAAATTTTAGCCCTATTTTTAAATTTTTGACCTTGAATATCTATTTCAACATCTTCCTCTGAAAGGAAAACATCCTTATTGGTTTCTATATTATAAAAAGGTTTTAAGTTTTTAATATTCATATATACGAAATATTAGCGTAACTTCTTCTGTTTTACAATAAATCCAAGGTGAAGGATTTGAGCTAAGAAATAGTTTTGTAGATAGGTAATTATAATGAGAAGATATTTCTGCAAAAGTTTTATACGCAATTTTATTCTTTGTTTGTTTGCGAAATTACGAGGGATGTTATCGAGAAGGGCATATTCTCAACGTCAGCGAAAAAAAGGTTTGTATCGTTTATCAGGTTAGATTGTACTTGAAACAGACAATATTATATTATGTTTTTCAAATATATTGATTGTCAGGAAGAACATCACAAAAGATTTTCGCTTGGAGAAGAATTAAAGAGGTTTTTTGAAAAGAATAAAGTGTCGCCACTCCCTACAGGAGGGCTTTGATAAATTTTGAATATAAATTACCCACGGGCTAACACCCGTGGCTATAATTTAAATAATATAGGACATACATAATCAAATGAATAAAAAGTATAATATTGCTATTGCGGGCGCGACTGGCGCCGTTGGCGTGGAAATGTTGAAAACGCTTGAAAAGAGAAATTTTCCGGTAAAGAATTTGAAGCTATTGGCTTCTCATCGTTCTATTGGAAAGAAGATGACTTTCAGAGGTGAGACGTACATCGTAGAAGAACTGAAGTCTGACTCATTTAAAGGCATGGACATAGCTTTATTCAGCGCAGGCGCTTCTCGTTCAAAAGAATTTGCGCATGATGCGGTAAAGGATGGGGCTGTAGTTGTTGATAATTCAAGTGCATTCAGGATGGATCCGGGAGTTCCCTTGGTGGTTCCTGAAGTTAATCCTGAGGACATTAAAAATCATAATGGGATAATTGCCAATCCCAACTGTTCTACGATTATTATGGTTGTTCCAGTTTTTCCTCTTCACAAAGCAAAGGGGTTGAAACGTCTTATTGCTTCGACTTACCAGGCTGCAAGCGGTGCGGGAGCGCAGGCCATGATCGAAATGGAGGAGCAGACTAAAGATATTCTTGCAGGGAAAAAAGCTATTCCTGTCATATTCCCGCACCAGATAGCGTTTAACCTTTTCCCGCACATTGATGTTTTTATGGACAACGCCTATACCAAGGAAGAGATGAAAATGCTCGATGAGGGCAGGAAAATTATGCATACTCCAGACTTGTTGGTAAATTGTACATGCGTCAGGATTCCAGTTTATAGGGCGCATAGCGAGTCACTGCTGCTTGAATTTGAAAATGAAATTGATCCCGAAGAGGCAAGAGAAATTCTTTCCAAAGCTCCAGGGGTGAAAATAGTTGACAATGTGCACGAAAAACTTTACCCTATGCCAATCGAAGCTTCCGGTAAAGATGAAGTGCTTGTTGGAAGAATAAGGCAGGATATTTCGAGAAACGACAAGAGAGGTCTGGCCATCTTTATTTCAGGCGACCAGATATTAAAGGGTGCTGCCCTTAACGCCGTACAGATTGCTGAATATTTGTGACTAATTTTGACTTTAGATTGCCACCAATTTTAGACTAAGAAAGCAGATTTAAGCGCTATAATAAAGAAGACAAATTGATAAAAAACTAAAAAAAACTAAAAATAAAATTATACACCGGGCAGCAGGGAGATAAAACATGAAGTTAGATTTACAATTGGAACGCGTACAGCAAAAACGGATTAAAGCATACATACAGCCTAGTATGATACGATTAAATTTTAATGGAGCGTTAGCATGTTTGGCAGGTACTGGCCCCGGTCTAAACACGAATGCGTGCACTGTAGGAGCTCATGTCGGGAGATGTAATGCCGGAGGAGATGCGTCAAGGAGTGATAGAGCTTGCATTGCGGGGAATAATGCATTGGCCACGGAGCAGGCATGCAGTAAAGGTAGCAGCGCCATAGGCAGAACTGACTCCTGCGGAGGAGGCTTGGGGCCTGTCACAAATTCTAAATGGCAGTGTCACGCTGGCACAGGAGTTGCCTAGCAGACGAACCTTGCTCAGCTACAGGCTTTTATGGTTCATACGTGAGTCGCCACCACCGACTAGGGAAGATTTTGATCAAATTATAAACGCAAGAGCGCAACGACTACATTAGAAGACGAGGTGAATGTCTCTTAAGAGATTTAACCTTAGGTTAAATGCAAAGAACATGATCATTTTTTAAATGGCTTTTTGGGAAGATGCTCCCTGTAGCCCTAATCGTGAATAATACTAAAGTTGCTCTTTGATTGCAACTTAGTATAACAAGTAAGAAATATATTCGAACTTCTGATAAAAAAATCACTTCCTTCTACTAAACTGCTCAAAAAAAAATCACTTTTTTTGAGTTCTAAAGTTTCAGGTACTAGCAAGCAGGAGTAATTTACTCGAATTGAGCCGAGTATCTCAAGTTGTCAATGAACAACCCCGAAAAAATCGGGAAACTTTAGCAAATGGGGTTACGATGAAAGTTGATATTTCTTCTCTTCAGAAAGCAAGAGCTAAATATAAGCCGAAACTTCCAGCTTCTCTTTTAAATGGAGCTAATGTGGAGCTTAGATACGGGGAGAAAACACAATCCATTGCTGATCAGGAAAAGATTGAAGCTCTTTTCCCGAGCACATATGGACTTCCGATAATTACGTTTAATAATAAAATTTTAGGCAACCCTTCGAAAGCTGTTAATATCGGGGTTGTTCTATCAGGAGGGCAGGCGCCGGGCGGGCACAATGTTGTCGCAGGATTATTTGATGGTATAAAGTCGTTGCATCAAAACAGTAAACTATTTGGGTTTCTTGGGGGTCCAGGCGGGCTAGTTGACAATAAATATATTGAAATTACGGCCGATTTTTTAGAAGGTTACAGAAATACTGGAGGTTTTGATATTATTGGTTCAGGCAGAACTAAGCTTGAGCGGACAGAGCAGTTTGATGCTGCGGCAAGAAACTGTGACGCCCTCGGGATTAACGCGATAGTGATTATTGGAGGGGATGATTCGAATACTAATGCCTGTCTTTTGGCTGAATATTACGAAGGGAAGCATATTCTGATCCAGGTAATAGGATGCCCAAAAACAATTGATGGAGACTTGAAGAACGCTCATATAGAGGCATCTTTTGGATTTGATACGGCTTGTCGTGTTTATTCCGAACTCATAGGGAATCTTCAGAGAGATGCTATTTCATCGAAAAAGTATTGGCACTTTATCAAATTGATGGGAAGGTCAGCTTCTCATATTACTCTTGAATGCGCTCTTCAGACACATCCGAACATTACTCTTATCGGGGAAGAGGTTGCTCACAGGAAAATGACTCTCATTGATATAGTGAATGATATGGCTTCAGTTATTGCTAAGCGCGCTGAAAAAGGTAAGAATTACGGGATAGTTCTAGTGCCGGAAGGGCTGATAGAATTTATTCCTGAGATGAATATTCTTATTGGCGAATTAAATGAAATTATGGCTGAAAAACACGAAGCGTTTAAACCACAAGATGAAAAATTAGATTTTCTTGTTGGCAAGCTTTCGCCGGAATCGGCTAAAGCGTATCTGACCCTTCCTCATGAAATCAGGCATCAGCTCATGATGGATCGCGACCCGCACGGGAATGTTCAGGTTTCCAGAATTGACACTGAAAAACTAATGATGGAAATGATAGAAGTTCGTCTCAATGCCTTGAAGTCCGAAGGAAAGTATAAGGGAAAATTCAGTTCTTTGAACCACTTTTTCGGTTATGAAGGTCGCTGTTCTGCTCCTTCTAATTTTGATGCCGATTATTGTTACGGGCTGGGATATACCGCTGCGGCCCTCGTGGGTGCCGGAAAGACCGGGTATATGTCATCTGTGAGGAATCTTACGAAACCTGAGACGGAATGGATTGCAGGCGGCATTCCTATTACCATGATGATGAATGTCGAAAGAAGGCACGGCGAAGACAAACCTGTAATACAGAAGGCTCTTGTAGATTTGGATGGAAATCCTTTTAAAGAATTGTTGAAAAGCAGAGAAAGTTGGGCGAGTGAGGATCATTTTGTATATCCTGGGCCGATACAGTATTTTGGCCCCCCGGAGGTTTGCGACGTTGTCACATTCACTCTTGCATTAGAACATGACAAGAGTAATAGTTGACAGTTGATGGTTCGTAGTTGATAGTAAAAAAAGGATTTATAAAATGCCGAAAAAAGTTTATTTCAAATACGGAGTCATGGGGTCGGCAAAGTCTCTTGACCTGGTAAGGGCTGAATATAATTACAGGGAAAGAGGAATGGACACGATAGTGTTTATGCCAGAGATGGACACAAGAACTTCTAAAAAAGTGTGGAGCAGGGTAGGCGTATCGGTAAATGCTCTACCTGTTTCATCAAGAGAAAATCTTTTTGTCCTGGTAAAAAAAGAAATTGAGGAAAACAAAAGACATGTAAAGGCTGTCTTTGTAGATGAGGTTAATTTCATGACAGCAGTGCAGATAGATCAGCTTGCCGATGTTGCTGATTATCTTAATATCCCTGTGCTTTGCTATGGGCTGAGAACGGATTTCCGGACTCAACTTTTTGAGGGAAGCCGCAGGCTTCTTGAGATAGCCGACGAGATTGAAGAAATCAAAGCAATGTGTGAATGCGGCAGGAAAGCTATATGTACAGCAAGGTTTGTAGACGGAAAACCAGTGAATTCTGGAGAACAGATTGTAATTGGTGTAGAACAATATAACTCATATTGCAGGAGCTGTTACAAGAAATTATTTAAAAGTCAGGGGGACTTGTTGTTCGACTTTTAGGCTGTCTTTAGAAAATTTGTATTCTTCATATTGGCGAAGGATAGCAACTACATAGTCTTTTGTGGACGGAAACTTTATCATATTAATTACATCGTCGTTCATATTCTTTGGCGCCCATTTCTTGGCATTGGTATATCCTGCGTTATATTCTGCCAAAGCGAGTGCTGTGCTGTCTTTATATTTAATCCAGCGGCTCATGCATTTTGCCAGGTACCAGGTACCGATATCTATGTTTATATCAGGGAAAAAGAGCAACCCGCTAGGAGGGACATGACGTTTATTATAAGTTGCCCAGTCCCGAACTGAGGCAGAAGGAATAATCTGCATAAGTCCGATTTCCCCTTTTGCTCCTTCTCTTCCTGCCGCAAAGTTACTCTCTTTCCAGATAACGGCTTTAATAAGATTGGGATCAATTGAATAGTGTCGAGCATATTTGATTATAAGCGCATTGTATTTATTACTTCTGGTATGCCGATTTGTGATGATAATTAAGAGTCCGGCTATCGAGAGAAAAAGAGCCGAAACAGATATTAGTATTCCAAATCTTACGAGCTTTGCTCTGCTTTTGAAGTGAAGCATATAAGTTTTTCCTGTAATTGATTTGAGTTTTTTTACTCTGAGCTCCATAAATAAAAAAGATATTTACACTAATCATTGCAAATTAGCTTCTTGCAAAACTTAAACACAAGCGGTTTTGGCGGAGCAAAGCCCTCCATTTTCGAATCTGGATTGTTCAGCTTTTACCATGCGTTTTAGCAAGGTTGTCGGAACCGGAAAAGCGTTTTGCAATTACCTCAAATATACCATTTTTAATTTTTGTGCAAAAGTTTAGCCACAAATCTAGTTTGTTTTTGAAGTGCGGAAAATGGCTTCATATGGAGCCAAAACTTCATAGCTCTGATGCAGAATCATGTTGCAATGTTTTGGAAATTCAAAAATAACACCTGCTGAGTGAAACGTGCTTTTATCAGCATTAATCTTATAACCTCAAAGTTAGGGGCATTCTGTCAAGTTGAGAGCAGAATTTGTTGGTCCGAAAACGCTAAATCGTTGTCCGAGACCGCTATTAGCTAATTCCAATGTTATGTCTACGTAGGGCCTTGTTTCGCCTAATTCATGGTTAGAGTCTTTGATTTGCACCTGTATGCGCGCCGGTCCATCATCATCGTATGTTATGGATGTCTGTGTGACGGTAAAGATGGCTCGGGCGCTAGTTGTGGTAAAACAAGGATGGAGCGAGTTTGGTTGCAAAAGTGCCAAGTATGCTTTAACCGTTTCGTGGGGGCTCAGCGGATCGGTTCTTAGGCAGTTAATCCTTGTTGCGTTATATTGACTTGTTACTAGAGCACAATAAAAATTATCATAAATGAGCGGATGGTGGTGGTTCTCCATCGAGAAAGCGCGAGGAGCGAATGCGACCATGACTGGACTGATTCGTTCTCCATTACGCGGATCTTTCAAGTTGTTGATGATTCGAGAAATAATAACACTTTTACCTTTGAAATCACCGTCTATTTGACCAGCCGATAATGGTTGATATCCAATGACGTATAACATGCATAAAAATACGACTTTCAATTTGTTCTTCATTAATTATACCTGCCTGCTTGTTTGAGTTTGATGTTCCCGCTTATTTTGATACAGAAAACATAGCTATTATTTAGACGCGAAAAATTTAATCCGACATGCCTTAATTTGCAATATTAGTTTTCACCTGAAATTACATAAATACTGACTGGGCACATATACTTTTTCAATTAAATCAAATGGACAGGTAGTAGAAATTTTGAATTTTAAGTTTTGAGTTGAAAATACAACAATTCAACATTTAGAATTCAATATTCAAATTTTATTTATAGGGGCGACCTTCTTTAGCCATGCGTTTTAGCAAGGCGCTGTGAAGCTCCGCGTTTTCTTAGGGTAGGGCGGTTCCTTTAGCCATTTTGAAATGGATCATGTGAATGTGGACGAAGTTGCTCTTTAACGTAAATGAATATTCGTCACCTTGCGCTTTTATTGTGCTACTGCTAGGCCACCGTTGCATGGATTCTGACCTGGAGTAGCTCCAGTTCCAAGAGGGTAACATGTGGTTATGCTATATGCGTTGCCTCCCTGCTCACAGTATCCTTCAATCGTGTCATTACCAGCACCTGGGGCGCATACGAGAGTGCCGGTTACAGCGGGTCCGTTTATACAATTCGTGGTTTTAGCTGCGTTATTTGTAGCAGCACTCCCTTCAAAACAACGGCTGTTAACTTGGCTGGTGAATGTTTCCAGCATGGGTTTAGCATATGTGAAGGATTTTTCTATTCGACCTTCGGAGGATGGTTTATTAAAGCGTGTTTTTTCTGTTTTCATAACTTCTCCAAATTCTCTTTTTAAATGGTAAACTTATCGGTAAGTAATAGTCTTATTGAACTTAATAGTCAAGTTAAGAAAAACAAAAAACTAAAAAAACTGAGATTTTTCTTATTTTTAATTTTTTGTGCAAAGTAGGGATGTTTAGCCACAAATCCATGTTGTTTTTTGAGTGCGGAAAATGGCTCCATATGGAGCCAAAACTTCATCGTTCTGCTGCAGAGCTGAGGTCACTCTGTCAACCTGAGATTAGGATTTATTGGTCCGAAAACGTTAAGTCGTTGTCCGATACTGTCATTAGCTAATTCCAATGTTATGTCTACGTAGGGCCTTGTTTCGCCTAATTCAGGGTTAGAGTCTTTGATTTGCACCTCCATGCGCACCGGTCCATCATCATCGTATGTTATGGATGTCGGTGTGACGGTAAAGATGATTCGGGCGCTAGTTGTGGTAGATCCAGAGATATCGTCTTGCGTGCTTGGCTGTAAGATGGCCAGATAGGCTCTAACTGTTTCGTGTTTGTTCGGCGGATCGGCTCTGAGGTATTAAAACTTACGGGCTTCGTATTGATACGTTACTAGCGCACAATAAAAATTATCATAGACTAACGGAGGTTGGTCGTTCCCCGTTGTTATAGCGCGAGGAGCAAATCCGACCATGATTGGACTGAGTATCTTCGATTCTCGACGCGGATCTCTTAATTTGTTGACGATTCGAGAAATAATGATACGTTTACCTTCGAAATCACCGTCTATTTGACCGGCTGATAATGTTTGGTGCCCACAGACGTACAACATGCATAAAAATATGACTTTTAATTTGTTCTTCATTAATTATACCTAAACCTATTTGTTTGAGTTTGATGTTCCTGGTTATTTTGACACAGAAAACATAGTTATTATTTAGCTACGAAAAATTTAATTTAACATGCCTTAAATTTCAACATTAGCTTTCACCTAAAATTACAACAATTCAACATTTAGTGTTGAAAAAGCAATGCATTATGTTATAAACAAGTTTGGAACGGGCTCAGAAGTAGATCTCATTATGGAAATAGATGTAGTACAACAGCAAGGAGGAATGGTTCTATATAGGATGGATGGAAGCTGTACACCCAAATAATGATGTAAGTGGGGTGGGGGACTTGATGGCATTACGAAAAGGTTTTTTTAATACAATCAAAGAGGATAAAGTATCTTATAGTATGGTAAGAGCATTTCAAGCCGGCTACCTAGAAGGAACGTATAAAGCCTTCGAACAATTAGTCACAAAGAGACAGCCGTCCACCGCCGAAGCAGAAGCACAATGACAAGAATTAAAGAATAGGGTTAAGGCTCTTTCAAAATAGTCTTGTTAACATTCGAGATATAATCGGAGCCGATTTACATCGGCTCCTTTCTCTTTGTGGCATTGCATAGTTCCGAAACTTTAGGTATTATGAAAGGATTTGATATTGAAAAATAAGATGTTTTGCAGTTATAATCTTAAAACAGTATAGGTAATTGCAAAGCCCTTTTTCGGTTCCGACAACCTTGCTAAAACGCATGGGAAAAGCGGACCCCCCCAGACTATAAATATGGAGGGTTTTGCTCCGTCAAAACCGCTTGTATTTGAGGTTTGCGAGAGGCTCAGTAGATATTTAGGAATAATTTTTATAGTGAGGTAATTTATGGTAAAGCATATAGGAATATTGACTGCCGGCGGGGACAGTCCCGGACTTAATGCAGCGATAAGGGGGCTGGGAAAAGCCGCAATAGATGGATATGGTATGAGGGTAATAGGTTATAAAGATGGATTTCGGGGGCTTATGGAAAACAGGTTTATAAGACTGGATGGATTTAGCCTTTCCGGAATTCTTACCGTTGGCGGTACTATATTGGGTACCAGTAGGGACAAGCCGCATAAAATGACAGTGGGGAATAAGATCCTTGATATGACTGATGTAATAGTAGAAAATTACTATAAAAACCACCTGGATGTGCTTGTCTGTCTCGGCGGGGGCGGAACAGCGAAGAATGCATATAGGCTCGCTCAAAAAGGGTTGAACGTTATTACACTTCCCAAGACTATAGACAACGACGTTGCAATGACCGACATTACCTTTGGATTTGACACGGCTCTGGGGATTGCAACAGAGGCAATAGATAGATTGCATAGCACGGCTCATAGCCATCACCGTATTCTTGTTGTTGAGATTATGGGGCATAATGCGGGGTGGCTTGCTCTTGGCTCTGGTCTTGCAGGAGGAGCTGACGTAATACTTATTCCTGAGATCCCTTATGATATTGGAAAAATAGCTCAAGCTATTTGCAGAAGGAGCAAGAGCGGAAAGCATTTCAGTATAGTTGCCGTTTCTGAAGGCGCAATGTCTGTAGAAAATGCTGCTTTGTTGGATCATGCTCAAAAGAGAAGGAAAAACGCATCTAATGAAGAAGAGTCAAAATCTGCTCAAGATGAAATAAAAGAAATTATGGCTAAACAGGTTAATCATAGTATGGAAATTGCCAGGAATTTAGAGAAGCTGTGCAAGCTTGAAGCCAGGGTAACTATTCTCGGTCATCTTCAAAGGGGGGGTGCTCCCTCTGCTGCAGACAGAATTCTTGCGACCAGACTCGGAACCGCTTGTGCATCTTTGGTAGAAAAAGAAGTATTTGGGGTAATGATTGCCTCTGACGGCGATAATATCAAGCCTGTCCCTCTGGAAGAGGTAGTTGGGAAAATAAAACTTGTTCCGCTTGATCACCAATGGGTGGAAAGCGCCAGACTTGTGGGTACCTGCTTTGGTGACTGATGGGGACGAAAAGTATAGTTGCGAAATTACGAAGGACTCATAAGATACGTTTCGTAGGATCATGATAAAAAAACAATTTTTAAAATAGGATGTCAATAATGATTTTTAAACGTCTTCGATTTACTTGTCTATTTTTTCTAGCATTACTTTTAGGCGTTACGCTGCCTTGTGTTAGTTCCGACGGAGATGAGATCTCCGGAGGGCTATTGGTGCCACATGAGAAAGAGGAGGTGGCTGACGAGAAAATAATCTGTATTAGCGACTTTCATTTGACGGATACCAAGAGTCATGATAATGGATACGCCAGCATCGAAAAAAATATTCCTAAGCTGGTTGAATTTTTAGACAAAGTGGCTGCCGATAAAGAAGTCACAGGTCTCGTAATTTGCGGAGACATGCTGGATGAATGGAAGTGTCCGAATGTGGTGGGTCCTGCAGAACCTCCTTTCAATAAGGTGGAGGAAAGGTTCTTAGATATAGCCTCCAGCAAGTACAATGAGCGAGTTATAAATAAACTAAAAGAGATTGTAGAAAGAGAAAAAATTAAGGTAACATATACGCCGGGCAACCATGATAATCTGTGCACTAAAGAAGTGATACAAAAAATCATACCTGGAATTAATTTTGAGGATATTTATGAGCTCTGTAATGGCCAGATAGTTATAGAGCATGGGCATAGAGTTGATATATTTAATGCAAACAATACAGTCAGTTATGATGGACACAATTTGCCGCTTGGATATTTTATTACAAGGCAGCATACGAGTCTAAGTGTGAGGGATGGCTTGATGGTTGGTAGTGAGGCAGAATTAGACGGGGACCCCGTCGTACCAGCTATATATAAACGATTGAAGGCGGGAAAAAAAGATGAGAATATTGTTGGGAAAGGAATAATAGATTACCCTATGTTTATTTACGATGGGGCGTGTCTGTTATACAACAGAGATAGTAAAGCTTACATGATGGAAAATTATCGTGGTGTAGGTGAAAAAGTTACACGGGACACAGTTAAGGGGAAATATAATTTTACTGACGATAAATGGGATGAGATCAAAGATGCGGATGTTGTTTGTGGCTGGTGGGATAGTTATTGGAGTGGTGTTAATCTCGATATATTTTACAAGTTGGCAGTCATGCAGTATTTCGAAAATGACAATTTGAAGCAGGAAGAAATTCCTAAGGTGGTAGTGTGGGGGCACACTCATACGGCTATGGGGTATAAACATAAGGGAACCGGCTCATTGTACTTAAATGATGGTACATGGGTAGATAATAAGAAAGGCGGGTGTAATTATGCTGAAATAGTTGTGTGCCATGATAAAATTATTGGTTCAGTTTTTGAGTATAAGGGAAAGGATGCGGTTCCCCGCGAGATATTTTCGGATACCGTAAAAAGATAAGATTTATAGAAAACCTTTTCTGAAATTCTCCGACTCAGAGCGAGTCTACTTTCGTTATCCCTAAAAAAGCAATGAACAGTATTGCAAAAGATTTTCATGGACTTTATAATTCCATAACATTCAGGCCAATAAAATTTAATAAAAAATAATTTTAAAAATGAAGTTGAAAATGAAAATGAAGAATTTGCTTATGGCGTTGTTTACGTGTGTGGTGCTAATATTTATATACAACAACAGGGCTCATGGAGATATATACAACGGATTTGTTGGACCGCAGTTAATTTATGTTTGTTCATTAGGGGAAAACCTCTCCTCCCAGGGAAATGTTTACTCCATAGGAACGGTGACTTGTTATACGAATGGTGTCCCAAACTACGATAAAACGATAATATTTAAGAACAAGGTTACAAAGTTACATATGGTCTGTGCAGATCCGGCTAAAATCGACATGAATGATACGACCGTATGGATAGCAGTAAATTTTCAAGATCCATCAAGTGGTTCAGAGTTGTGGGAAATTTCTCCTGGCCAAGAATGGACAATTAAAAAAACATACGGTCCAAATAACAGCATAGGAGGGATATCTCTTTCTACGGATGGCCGTGTCGGGTGGGTGGCGGTAAATAGTATTTCGGATGCACCACAGGTAGAAAGATGGCAACTGGCAGATTCAAGTTATCTACCAATACCGGTAAACATAAAAGATAAAGAAGGTAAAGGCGCACAAACAGGAAACATTGTAAACATGGTAGCAAATATTGTAGACGGCAAAGACAAGATATGGTGCATGTTCGAAGATAAGGAAAGGAAAGGTGAGGTGTTAGTGTACGAAATGAATGGGAATGGTGATTTTAGCTTCTTAATGAAAAAAGCTGCAGGAGCTTGGAGTATGCTTGGCGATGGGTCAGCATGTTCTAT
>JAJXWI010000103.1 GCA_021781705.1 bacterium
CCGTTCCGACGAGCTGTATGGCCCATTCTCACGGCGGGCGTGCAGGCTGCGCTTACAAAAAGTTACACCTTATCTTTTTTATTTTCTGTCCTTGACAAAGGGGCCACTTCAAAAATCGTACGGTTGACGAATATAAGCAGTTTAAAAAACTTGACCGTGAAAATCTTCGAGACCACATGAATGACATTGAACTGATTCTCACTATGCTTGGCGAAGCGACAACAGCAAAACTTCATCAAGACCGAAACAGCCAGGGGGTTGAATTATTACGCAATGATGCAAAAGATGGCGGGGCAGTTGCAGGAAGAACTGGAAAAGATATTGAGGCACAAACAAAAAGAAAAGTAATTACTTCTGAAAACTAACTTGATAAAACAAGAAGAAAAAAGATTAAAGATATATAATATAAATAGCCACGGGTGTGAGCCCGTGGGATATAATGTTAATAAATAGTCGGAGCACTCCTGTAGGGAGTTGCGACACTTTTTCTATAACATATTGCTTTTTGTGTCGCCACGCCCTAAAGAGGCTGGCTTGTTTTTATTTGTTGTTCTGTTTCCCACGGGCTCACGCCCGTGGCTAAATTCAAACAAAAATGGAAGAAAAAGAGTATAAGACAGCGGATGTGAGATTATGTACGATTTTGTTGAGGTCAGAAAATTTGTGAAAGTTGGTGCGATATCAAACAATGGAATCAGATGCTCGCCGAGGCTGCTACAATGCCGGAAAACTTACCTGCTCCAAGCAAAAGTATCAGAATTATTGAAAGAGAACAGTTAATAAAGCTGAAAAGATCTCTAAAAAAATAATATTGGATGAACAAAAATATTATAGATAAAAAGATCAAACAACGAAATAGTATTTAACAAATCAATAGAGGAGAAAAAATGAACAGTATAAAAGGAGCAAAGACAGAACAAAACCTTCTTAAAGCTTTTGCAGGAGAAAGTCAGGCAAGAAATAGATATACCTATTTCTCTTCAGCTGCCAAAAAAGAAGGATTTGTACAAATTGCCGACATTTTTGAAGAAACAGCAAACCAGGAAAAGGAACACGCAAAGAGATTTTTTAAATTTTTGGAAGGCGGAAACGTGGAAATAACGGCAAGTTTTCCAGCAGGAAAAATCGGGACCACAGCTGAAAATCTCAAAGCAGCTGCAGCTGGGGAAAATGAAGAATGGACAATGCTTTACCCGGGATTTGCAAAAATAGCAAGAGCTGAAGGATTTGAGCCGGTAGCAAAAGCATTCGAAGCTATTTCCGTCGCAGAAAAACAGCATGAAAAACGCTATCTCGGACTTCTTTCAAACATTCTTAAGAATGAAGTTTTCAAGAAGCAGAACAGCGTAGTATGGAGGTGTAGAAACTGCGGATACCTTCATACAGGAAACATGGCGCCGGAAACTTGTACCGCATGCCTCCATCCTCAGGCCCATTTCGAACTGCTCAGCGAAAACTGGTAATCTAAAACCTTTTCTTGCCCCTGAAACGGCTATCCTCTATTGATAGCCGTTTTTGTTTTTCTTTTAAGACAATAATCTTTCTTTCCTAAAAGTTTTTCGGAAAGCAAGAGCTCTAATTTTTTAGATTTTACAATGCATAATGAGATATTTTCTCATTATGCATTGATTTTTTTATAAACGAAATATACTTTTGTATATACAAATTGAGAATGTAATTCAAAAAAGGAATATTATATGCTTATTAGTTTCAAGCTTGCAAATTGGATGTCATTTAAAGAAGAAGTAAACTTTTCTATGGTTGCCACAAAGGAACGGCAACATGGTGAGAGAATCCCTGCTATTAAGAAATATCAAACCAGGATATTGCCTATAGCGGCTATTTATGGGGGCAATGCTTCAGGTAAAACTAATTTTTTCAAAGCTTTACACTTTGCTAGGCGACTTATTATTGAGGTTACTCAGCCGGAAAGCATAATACCACTTGAAACATTTAGGCTTGATTCTAAAGCTTATGATCAGCCGGCTTTTTTCTCGTTTGAATTATTTATTAATAAGTTAATTTATGACTTTAGTTTTTCTGTTACAAAAAAAGCTATTATTGAAGAAAAACTTATAGAAATAACAAGCTCAAGCGAAAGAATACTTTACCACAGGAAAAACGGGAAAATTAATTTTGATAGTTCTTTAAAAGAAAATAAATTCCTTGATTTTGTTTTCAAAGGGACACGAGACAATCAGCTATTTTTAACCAATTCAGTTTCGCAAAAAGTAGATAATTTTCGACCCGTTTATGACTGGTTTAGAAATAATCTTGTTCTCATAGCTCCTGACTCAAGATTTGGGGCTATTGAGCAATTTTTTGATGTAGGAAACCCTTTATGTTCTGCCATGAATGAATCTCTTCATCTGCTAGATACTGGAATAACACGTCTTGGGGGAGAGGAAATGTCTTTGGATAATATACCATTTACTGAAGTTACGAAAAAAAGATTTCAGGAAGAAATAAAAGAAGGTCAGAGTTTTACTTTTCCGATTCCTTTTAGGGATGAACCTCTTGTTATATCAAAAAAAAAAGGAGAGTTAAAAGTAAAAAAAATAGTTACATATCACTCAAATATAGACGGAACTGAAACCAAATTTGATATTAAATTGGAATCTGACGGATCTCGAAGAGTTATAGATCTCCTTCCTGCATTTCTTACAATATCTGAACCATCTTCAAATAAAATTTATGTGATAGATGAATTAGATAGAAGCTTACACACGTTGTTAACAAGACAGTTATTAGAGCTTTATCTTTCTAATTGTTCAGTTAATACGCGTTCTCAAATGTTTTTTACTACGCATGATGTACAATTAATGGATCAGGAGTTGTTTCGCCGTGATGAGATGTGGGTAGCCGAAAGGAATGCTTTTGGAAATTCTACTCTTATTCCGTTTAGTAATTATAAAGAGGTTCGCTACGATAAAGATATTCGTAAAAGTTACTTACAGGGTCAAATGGGAGGAATTCCTAGAATTGTTACAAACAGTTTACTCATAAACTCACAATTAAATAAGAACTGATTTTTTAGGAGTTTGGCAATGAGCGAAAAGCGCAGAATTTTTAACCGCAACTTTGGAACGGCTTCATATAGAAAGCTGTTTATAATTTCTTGCGAAGGTTCAGTTACTGAACCTCAATATTTCTCTTCTTTGAATCAGCACGTACATATTGAGCCTCTTTATGCCAAAGGTAATAGTGCTCCATCTCATGTACTTAAACGAATGAAAGACGCAATAGACAAAATAAGTATTAGAGACGGAAGTGAAGCATGGTTAGTTATTGATAAAGATAGATGGCCTGATGATCAAATTAAACATTTATTTGAATGGACATCAAGCAAAGAAAAAGTATTTAAAGGATTAGCCGTAAGTAACCCAAAATTTGAATTATGGGTGCTACTTCATTTTGAAGATGTAATAAAACCTAATAATTGTTCTAATAGACTGGGAAAATATATGCCCGGGTATAATAAGTCTTTAGATAATAAGAAAATTGGCTTGCCAATGATCAAATGTGCCATTGAAAGAGCTGAAAAACTAGACTCCCCTCAATGCCGTGATTGGCCAAAAAAGACAGGAACCACAGTATATAGATTAGTAAAAAATATATTAAATTCTTGCCCATGAGTGTATGTTAGTATTATGCGATAAAAAGAATGAAATATTAACCTATGTAAATGGAAATAATTGCAGTAAATGAAAGGTGCCTTAATGAAAAAACTTCGGAAGATAGTTCTTTTTTTTAGAAATATAATAAATTATGTGGGACTTAAAAAGAAACTTCTACTTTCTCTAGCAGCATTTATCGTGATTGTTTTTTTACTCTTATGGCTTGCGGGACTATTTTCTCCAAAAATTTCAGAAGCAATACCTAAGCGAATAAATCAGGAAAATATAGGAAATATAGCAATTGTACGTTCTATAAGAGTGCCTATAAATGAAACGGCTGTTGGCACAGTCCAGTCCGTTCACGAAGTTACAATCTCATCCAAGCTATTGGCAAGGGTTACTGAGATCAATGTAAAAGCCGGTCAGGCAATTAGGAAAGGAGAAGTTCTTTTACGGCTTTATGATTCAGATTTACGCTCAAAACTCCAGCACGCTATGTCGAATGTAATTTTAGCTGAAGCTGCAAAGAGTCAGGCGGTTAGAAATGAAGAAAGAGCAGGCAAATTGGTAAAAAGCACGGCAATAAGCAAACAGGAATACGAAAATATATCTACAAAGCTCAAATCTGCCGATGCGGAACTAAAAATGGCGCAGGCCGCAGTCAAAGAAACACAAGCCCTGCTGGATTATGCCGCGATTTCCGCGCCGATTGACGGGATTGTTATTGATAAAAAAGTTGAAGCTGGAGATACGGTCATACCTGGACAAGTCTTATTGAAGTTGTATGATCAAAAACAAATGCAGCTTGTTGCCAGCGTAAGAGAGTCGCTTACCTACAATCTTAAGGTAGGGCAGAACATAGGGGTTAAGGTTGATGCGCTGAATAAGATATGTGCGGGGACTGTCAGCGAAATAGTGCCTGAATCCAATTCGGCCAGCAGGTCTTTCATGGTAAAAGTAACAGGTCCGTGCCCTCCCGGCATTTACAGCGGGATGTTTGGGAGAATTATTATTCCGTTAAAAGATGAAGATGTTCTTGTTATACCGAATCGCGCGGTCAAAGCTGTAGGCCAGTTGCAATTAGTAGACATTATCAAGGATGGCTCATCGGCTCGAAGAAATATCAGGACAGGCAGGCAATTTGGAGAAGACATTGAAGTCTTGTCAGGTCTGAGTGAGGGGGAGAAGATCACAATTCCTGTTTCCTCTGACCCTAAGCAGTAGGAACTCAACTTTCTGAACTAAATAAAGCTATAAGAACAAAAAGGTACTCGCACAACGGCACAGAGAAAGAAGAGGTTATTTCTTTGTGTCATTGTGTCTTTGTGTGAGGAAGTTAGGTAATTTGAAGCCAAAAACTTTAGTAGGTGAAAAATGAGAAACGATTCCGAATTAAATCAAGAGAAACCCCGCTTTACCGATAGGATAGTAAAAGTTTTTCTTCATTCCAATCTCTCTATTGTTTTAATACTTGCGTCGATTGTTATTGGCATGATTGCCATATTCTTTACGCCCAGAGAAGAAGACCCTCAAATCATTGTTCCGCTCGCGGATGTATATGTTAATTTTCCGGGACATACCGCTGCTGAAGTAGAGCAGCTTGTTTCCACTCCGCTCGAAAAAAATCTCTACCAGATAGATGGAGTTGAATACGTCTATTCCATGAGCAGAGAAAATCAGGCGATAATAACTGTCAGATATTATGTGGGAGAAGACCGTGAGCGAAGTCTTGTAAAACTCTACAAAAAAATAGATGAAAATCTCGATATTGTTCCGTCTGGAGTTACCGGATGGGTAATCAAACCCGTAGAAATAGATGATGTCCCAATTGTAACATTAACGCTAACTTCAAAAACTTCTGATTACATGTCGCTGCGCAGGGTAGCAGAAGAAATTTCGCAGCAGCTTTCCGGAATAAAAAATGTTTCAAGAGCTTATATCGTCGGAGGCAGTGCACGCATAGTAAAAGTATATATGGATACCGACCGTATGGCAGCGTATCATGTTTCCCCGTCAGACATAGAAGACTCTATTAAATCATTCAATTTACAAATAACGGCCGGAGATTTTCGAAGTGGCGATAAGCTAATAAATGTCGCGGTAGGAAATACAATAAAAGATGCTCGCCAATTAAATAATTTTGTTATTACCGTATATGATGGCCGGCCGGTATTTCTCAAAGACGTTGCCGAAGTTGTTGACGGACCCGAAGAAATTAGTAATTATGTCAGGCATGGCTGGGGCTCTGCAAAGGGATTTGTTAAACACGCTAATTCTCCGGGATCTATTGTTGGGGAAAAAACTAAAACCGGTGAAAATAGTTCTTTTCCTGCCACGACTATTGCAATAGCAAAAAAGAAAGGAAGCAACGCAGTTTGGGTCGCTAATGATGTTCTCAGTTGTGCAGATAATCTAAAAAAAACTATTGTTCCGGAGGATATGGATTTGGTGATTACCCGGAATTATGGGTTAACTGCGAATGAAAAAGTTGACGAGTTGATATGGGCATTGATAGCGGCGGTTATAATAATTGTAGCACTTCTGACTTTAGGGCTCGGCTGGCGCGAAGCAATGGTTGTAGCTCTGGCAATTCCTGTTGTTTTCGGGCTGGCACTTGGAATAAACATGATGCTGGGCTTTACAATTAACAGAGTAACTCTTTTTGCTCTTATCCTCTCTTTGGGATTGCTTGTAGATGATCCCATCGTCGATGTTGAAAATATATCAAGGCATTTCGCGATTGAGAAAAATGCTTCATTAGGCACAGTCCTGAAGGCTGTTTCAGAAATACGTCCGCCACTTATCATTGCCACGCTGGCCGTTATTGTTAGCTTTATTCCCATGTTTTTTATTACGGGAATGATGGGGCCTTACATGCGGCCAATGGCACTTAATGTTCCTGTCACCATGCTACTGTCTATGCTTATATCATTCACAATAACTCCATGGTTTGCATACCACATGCTGAAGCGAAAATACTCAAAAATATCAGTGGAAGGGTTGAGGAAAAATGATCATGATGGCAATAATGCGAAAG
>JAJXWI010000021.1 GCA_021781705.1 bacterium
GAAAAACATTATAAGGATATGCAGGACCTTGAGTTCACAATTGAAAATGGCAAGCTTTACATGCTCCAAACCCGTAATGGAAAGAGAACAGCTAAGGCAGCAGTAAAAATAGCTACAGACCTCGTAAAAGAAGGGCTTATAGACGAAAAAACAGCAGTTCTCAGAGTAGATCCAGCATCTCTCGATCAGCTCCTGCACCCAGTATTTGTTAAAGCTTCAGAAGCTAAAGCAAAAAAACTTACAACAGGTCTTCCAGCATCTCCGGGAGCGGCTACAGGTCTTGTTGTGTTTAGTGCCGAAGACGCAGAGAAATGGGCAAAAGCTGGCAAAGACGTAATTCTGTGCCGTACCGAAACGAGTCCTGAAGACATTGCGGGAATGCACGTTTCAAAAGGCATTCTAACGGCTCGCGGTGGAATGACTTCCCACGCTGCCGTAGTTGCTCGTGGAATGGGTACTTGCTGCGTCTCTGGATGCGGTGAATTAGTAATTGACTATGCAAAAAAATGCTTCAAAGTTGGCAAAGAAACAGTGCAAGAAGGCGACTGGATTTCTCTTAATGGTTCCATCGGCGCAGTCTATAAAGGCCAGATTGAAACAGTAGATCCAAGCCTGTCCGGCGCATTCGGAGAAATAATGGAGCTCGCCAACAAATACAAGAAGCTCGGCGTAAGAGCCAATTCAGACACTCCTCATGACACTGAAGTAGCAGTAAAATTCGGAGCCGAAGGAATAGGTCTTACACGTACAGAACACATGTTCTTCGAAGGTGAAAGAATAGTCTCTTTCCGCAGACTTATCCTCGTGGCTGAAGATGTTAAGAAAATCAAAGAAGCTCACGGTGTAAACTCTGTTTATGACCTCAAGAAAGGCAAAGATTGCTGTTTGAGCAAGTGCAAGGAATCAGCAGAAGCCGTAAAGCAATATATTCAGGCTCTTAATGAACTGCTTCCTCTCCAGAAAAAAGACTTTATTGGAATATTTAAAGCACTGGAAGGCAGACCTGCCACAATCCGTCTTCTTGACCCGCCACTTCATGAATTCCTGCCACAAGACAAGGCCGGACAACAGGAAATGGCCAAACAAATGGGCGTACCAGCTTCTAAGATTAAGAATACCGTAGACAGTCTGCATGAGTTCAATCCAATGCTCGGACACCGCGGATGCCGTCTTGGTATTACATACCCTGAAGTAACTGAAATGCAAGTAAGAGCTATATGCGAAGCTGCAGCTGAAGTTAAAGGTTCAAAACCTGAAATAATGATCCCTATCGTAGGTCATGTAAAAGAGCTTATTAATCAGAAAGAAATAACTCTGAAAGTAATAGCTGAAGTCGAAAAAGAAAAGAAGATAAAGTTGAGTGTTAAAATCGGAACAATGATAGAAGTTCCGAGAGCAGCCGTAACAGCTGACGAAATAGCTGTTGAAGCTGAATTCTTCTCATTCGGCACCAATGACCTGACTCAGATGGGTTGCGGATTTTCACGTGATGATGCCGGCAAATTCCTGAAAGATTATGTCGCTATGGGTATTTACGAGTACGACCCGTTCGCAGTTCTTGACCAGAATGGCGTTGGTCGTCTGATGCAAACAGCGGTAGATCTCGGCAAGAAAGCCCGTAAGGACATCAAACTTGGAATATGCGGCGAACACGGCGGAGACCCGAAGACAATAGAATTCTGTCATAAGATCGGGCTAAGCTATGTCTCATGCAGTCCATATCGCGTACCAATCGCAATGCTTGCTGCGGCTCATGCTGCTATCAAGCACAACTAATATGGTTCGTAGTTGGTAGTTCGCGGTTAGTAGATTTGCGATTGCCTTAAATATCAAACCGTAAAAAAGAGCGTCAAATGACGCTCTTTTTTTTGTATTAGTTAAGATATTGCCTGACAGTTACTCCAAGGGACAAAAGATCATCAGATTATTTGTAAGAGTCACTACCCTCTCAGGCTTTTTATCTTGTCCCTGAGCAGAGCGGCGCGTTCAAACTCCAGTGCGGCAGACGCCTCGAACATATCTTTTTCTAGCATTTCAATAAGTTCCTGCGTTTCCATTGATTCGTACTTGTCATAGTCTTTTTTAAGTATTTTGCGTGTGATATCTTTGCCTTTTTCGTAGTAGATATCCTCTCTTAACTCTTTTACTATGCTTTGCGGAGTAATATTATGTTTTTCATTATACTCCAACTGCTTTTTTCTTCTTAGTTCTGTCAGTATTAGAAGATTGTCAATGCTCGGCGTAATCTTGTCGGCATAAACGATAACCATTCCATCTACATTTCTAGCTGCTCTTCCGGCTATTTGGATAAGCGCCTTTTCGGATCTGAGAAACCCCTCCTTGTCGGCATCGAGTATTGCCACAAGCGACACCTCGGGCAAGTCCAGACCTTCCCTGAGAAGATTCACTCCTATCAGACAATCAAAATCGCCTTTTCTTAGCGAACTAAGTATTTCCACTCGTTTTATGGCGTCAATTTCTGAGTGCAAATATTTGGCTCTTATCCCGATATCCCTCAGATAGTCGGCAAGTTTTTCCGAACTCTTCTTAGTAAGAGTGGTAACAATTGAGCGCTCCTTCTTTTCAGCACGCAATTTAATTTCTCCGATAACATCATCAATTTGACTCCCGAGCGGTCTTACTTCCACCTTTGGGTCAAGCAAGCCCGTTGGGCGCACTACCTGTTCTACTATCTGTGAAGCTTTTTCGGATTCATAATCTCCCGGCGTTGCCGATACATAGATTGCATTTTCTGCAAGAGAGTTAAACTCTTCAAAGTTGAGCGGACGGTTGTCCAGCGCTGAAGGCAGTCTGAATCCGTGGTCAATGAGTGTCTGTTTTCTGCTTTTGTCGGCATTGTACATCGCTCTCAACTGAGGTATTGTCGCATGCGACTCGTCAATGAATAGCAGATAGTCTTTAGGAAAGAAGTCAATCAAGCATGATGGTCTTGAACCTGGAGGTCTTCCTACAAGATGACGCGAGTAATTTTCTATCCCGCTGCAGTATCCTATTTCTCTCATCATTTCCAGGTCATATTTCGTTCTTTCGTATATTCTCTGTGCCTCAATCAGCAGGTTTTTCCCCTCAAAATATTTTACTCTTTCCTTCATCTCAGCAAGAATTGAGTCTTCAGCATTCAAGATTTTCTCTTTAGGTAAAACAAAATGTTTTATAGGAGGAATTATCACCGCCTTCAAATCTTCTGTTTTTTTTGATGTCAAGGTATTGCGAACTGATATCTCAGCAACTTCATCATCACAAAGATCCACCCTTATAAATTCATCCTTGTGCGGAGAATAAATGTCCAGTATTTCTCCGCGCATTCTGAACTGTCCGCGCTTTGGAGCAACATCGTTTCTTTCATACTGTATTTCGACAAGTTTTGTGACCAGCTCTTTTCTTTTGATACTCTCTCCGATTTTCAGGGACACACTCATTTCCTTGAAGTCCTCGGGAGACCCCAGCCCGTAAATACATGATACGCTGGCAACAATAATCACATCCTGCCGTGTCATAAGCGAAGCCGTAGCAGATAGCCTGAGCCTCTCGATATCCTCGTTTATGCTCGCGTCCTTTGCTATGTACGTATCGGTCTGAGGAATGTATGCTTCCGGCAAATAGTAGTCGTAATAACTTATAAAATACTCTACGGCGTTTTCCGGAAAGAATGCTTTAAATTCGCTGTAAAGCTGAGCAGCAAGAGTTTTGTTGTGAGATATAATCAGGGTCGGCTTCTGAATTTGCTGTATTACATTGGCCATCGTAAAGGTCTTGCCCGAACCAGTTACGCCGAGAAGAACCTGGTCACGGCAGTTGGATTTCAAACCTGAAATGAGCTTTTCTATCGCTTCCGGCTGGTCTCCCGTGGGACTAAAGTTTGACGCGAGTTTGAACATTGCAATTTAGTTGATGGTTGATAGTTGTCGGTTGATGGTTAACAGCTAATAGTTCAAAGAATATCATACCCATTGACATACTTCAAACTGCTTTTTCTATTCAGTATATTTCTATCGCATTTTTGTATTTACTTTCTTGATTTACCGCCAATACTGCACCACATTTTTTTGCAAACAAAATTAATTTAACCCAAAGTAATTTTAGGAAAGATTTTATGAAAGGATTAGCCTTGCTTAGTATCTTCATTTTTGGGATTGTGGTCAGTGCAGTTAGTTGGGGGAGATTTTAAACGTCTATATCATGGTACAAACAGTGCAACGTTTGCTTTATTGCCCTACACAAACTTTATGATAGTACCTAGCGGGGCTCTTTCAGCTTTTTTGTGTAAACGGTCTTTCTTGTTTTTTAATGAGCGAGGAGAAGTCAGATCTCCAAAGGAGACCCCGAAGCTCATTTTCTCTGTATTCACAATTGCACCCTTCCTTCAAAACGAATAGCAGAGCGACTGAAAACCTGTTTACAATTTCGTACTGGCATAGTCCATTTTTTAGCCGCATTTTAATATCCAGCAATAATGAAATTGCACGTTATGTGTAAGATATTGAAGTATGCAGATATTCCTCGCTTGCTTTCTTTTCAAGCGAGGAATTTTTAAAATCACCCGTGATAACTAACATCACAGATTCTAATTCTCACATTTTATACTGATATCATGCAATGGATGTAAAATTCCATCACGTTTCTTTAGTAATTCAGGGATTAAGTCTTCAGAAATAAAAAGACCATCACTAGTCCCTACATAAATAATTCCATTTTCTACGAAAACTCTACACCAATCAGAGGCCGGTAGATTAGCTTTAGTGAAACTCTTTCCACCATCATGGGAAATATATAAACCACCATTTGTCCCTACATAAATAATTCTATTTTCTACGAAAACGTTATAAATATGATGGTTCGGTAGATTATTAGCTTTAGTGAAAGTTTTTCCATTATCATGGGAAATATGTAAATATATGCACCACGCACAAACAGTTTCATTTGCTACGAAAACTCTATAAGTACCGTAGGCCGGCACATCAAGATTAGCTTTAGTGAAGCTCTCTCCACTATCATGGGAAATATATAAACCACCATTACCCCCTACATAAATAATTCCATTTGCTACGAAAACGTTAGAAATATAATCGACCAGGGTCGTATTAGCTTTCGTGAAAGTTTTTCCATTATTATGGGAAATATATAAACGTTTGTCCGACCACGCACAAACAGTTTCATTTGCTACGAAAACGCTATAAATACTGTAGGCCGGCAGATCAAGATTAGTTTCCGTGAAACTTATTCCATCATCATGGGAAATATATAAACCACCATTACCCCCTACATAAATAGTTCTATTTGCTACGAAAACGTTAGAAATATAATTGACCGGCAGATTAACTTTAGTGAAAGTTTTTCCATTATTATGGGAAATATATAAAGATCTATCCGCCACTACATAAATAGTTCCATTTTCTACGAAAAATGTATCAACTTTGTCAGCCCCTAACCCTAACTCTAGCTCACCGTTTGGGGCATCCGTGAAACTTGCTCCACCATCATGGGAAATATATAAACCATCATAAGCCCCTACATAAATAGTTCCATTTGCTACGAAAACGCTAAAAATACTGCCGTACTTCAGATCAAGATTAGTTTTCGTGAAAGTGTTTCCATTATCATGGGAAATATATAAACCTATGTCCGTCCACGCATAAACAGTTTCATTTTCCACGAAAACGCCTCTAGCCCGTACCCCATCAACAGTGTTAAAAACAAAGTTTCTTCCATTCTCGTCAGAAATTGATAAACCTTTCTTCGTCACTGCATAAATAATTCCATTTGCTACGAAAACTCTATACCAATCAGAGGCCGGTAGATTAGCTTTAGTGAAACTCTTTCCACTATCATGGGAAATATATAAACCATCACCTGTCGCTACATAAATAATTCTATTTTCTACGAAAACGTTACCAATAGAATAATCCCTTAGCTCATTAGCTTGAGTGAAAGTGTTTCCATTATCATGGGAAATATATAAACCATGATAAGCCCCTACATAAATAGTTCCATTTGCCACGAGAACGCTATAAATACGGTACGGCAGATCAAGATTAGTTTTCGTGAAAATTTTTCCATTATCATGGGAAATATATAAACCTTTGTCCGTACACGCACAAACAGTTTCATTTTCCACGAAAACGCCTCCAATATTACTATCCAGTACCCCATCAACAGTGTTAAAAACAAAGTTTCTTCCATTCTCGTCAGAAATTGCTAACCCTTTATTAGTCGCCGCATAAACCTTTTTTCCAGATACACATACACGAGAAACAGAAGCTTTTTTCCCTAGGAATGTATTTTGTGAGCGGCTGATATGTCGCCAATTATCAGCAATGGCACAAATCATAAACAAAAAAGTGCTTATCGACAAAAATACAACCTTAGATTTTTTTAACATTGGATTAACCTCCTATTATATTTTCTTTACTACTTCAATTTAATCTTTTGCTACATTCAAGTGTGAAGTGCAACCAATAAAAATTCGAATTATATGTTAGCTGAGACATAAAAGCAACCATCAATTCAAACAAATACCGGAGAAGTATATCGACTGGAAGCGGTAATGCAAACGTGATCGAATAAAAAAATCGCCGAAGAAATGAAAAATGCAATACTGAAAAGTTTCAACGGCTGTTCTGATATAGTAAAAACTTTGACAGTTGATAATGGAACAGATTTACGAGGGTATCGGATAGGGAGATTATCAGAATTCAGGATCTGTTGAATAACAGGCCGAGAAAAAGGCTTAAATTCATGACACCAAAAGAAGTCTTCATCAAGAAAATTATAAAAATAGAAAAATATAACATATTGGCACAGAGCTTGTTAATAGTTTTTACGATGGAAAGTTTTTTATAGGCCGTCTGTCGTCTGCTCTAAAGCTTCTGCAACTTCCGACGAGTTTTTGGACCCATTCTCGTTGCAGGAGACGCAGACTCCGGATACATTGAATATGCAAGTAAAAATGAAAATGCGAAGCAATCAAAAACTTTCAACAGCACTTATTCATTTTTATTAATCAGTTGCATTTGACTTTTGAAAACAGAAAAATCCTGCTCTCCATAAATAGTCTTGCAATACCGCGATTGCAAAATATTCTCCTCGGCTAATTATTTAAAGGCGCATCTGTTTTTTAATGAAACACATTGGCCTGAAATACCATAAATTCCGCACCTTCCTTCCATGCATTGAAAGGCAATCCGGCCTTCATTGAAAGATGAGACAATGTTTCTTCCAGATTCCACCCCTGCTCTGTGGCAACTTGCGGAAGGAATACTGCAGAACACCCGTCTTTCTTCAGAATTATCCCATCTCTTCCAATGACAATATCTTTCCATGATTTCACTTTTTCAGCCACAGTCAGTACAGATATCTCAAAGTCCAAACTTGAAAATTCGTCTTTTGTAACAGGCGAAAACCTGCTATCCATAAAGGCTGAATTTATCGCCTGTTCTGATACCGCCAAATAGAGCTGGCGTGTCGGAAAAATCTCGCCTACACATCCGCGAAGTTCTCCCTTTCTTGTAAGTGTTACAAATACTCCTCTCTTCTCTTTCATAGGAGCTGTAACCTTTATTCCTATACCATCAAAAGAAGGAATTTTACCATTATCAAGATAATATCTTATAGTTTTTCTTGCCAAATTTAACAATTCATTCTTATCCTCTTCTGAAAGAACTGCGGATTCAGCTTTTCCTCCATCTCTTTTAATACGTTCTGATTCTCTGCTTTCCCATTTTCCTGTAAAAGCTACCGTTGCATAGCTGACTGAATTGCTATAATCTCCAGTGGTTTTACCAGATGTACTATAATTAAGCAGGTAGGAGTTAGAACCTTCCGGCAGCAGCAGCATGAGCAGTTCAATGCCACAAATCCCGCAAATAGTGTCTTTGGTTTCTTTGTAAAACTTGTCAAGCCTACAAAAATCCTTCTCAAGAATGTAGTTCACTGCATTCATGTCAAGACGTCTTAAGTTTGATTCGACGTTGATGTCAACAGGAAACGGCATATAGCCGTAATTGCTTCCGTAATGAGTAAAATCTGAACTGATAATTACGAGAGTGTTGTCGTCCAGAAGCGGCTTAATCTCCTTCGCTAAATTTTGTATTGTTTCTGAGTCAAGGTTTCCGAAAAGAACAGGTACTATTTTAAAGTTCACAAGAGTCGATTGAAGAAGCGGTATTTCAATTTGAATACTGTGTTCATTGTAATGAACAGCATAGGATTGTTCACTATATTCCGAAAACTTTTTAAGCTGAGCTGTAAAACCTGTATCTACCTCAACTGTTCCAAGTGGAGTTCTGTAACGTTTCACTTCTGGCACGCTGAATTTATTCGGCATGTAAACATGATGCGACGGCCCAAATATAACGACTCTGGAATATTTCTTGCCTGACAACTCTTTTATCCCATAAGCAGCCGTTTGACCAGAATACGCATATCCTGCGTGAGGGAGAATAAGAGCTATAACATTGTCCAGTTTTTGAGATTTTGCATCATTTAAGTATTTGTCGATTTGGAGGTTAAGAAACTCCTTTTTCGAAGTGTACCAGGTACCAGCCAATGGGGAAACTATTTCATCTGTAGCAAAAAGGCAGGCAAATGGAACGATTAAAAACACCACCGCAACAAAGAAAAGTCTTTTCATAAACAAAGAAACAAGCCGCACACACAAACTGGCTTCCACTCCAAAATAAACGATAAGAGATTGATAAAAAAAATCAACCATTAATCATAACAAGATGGTTACAATTTGAGTTTTAAAGCGTATTAAACCGCATAAAAGTGTGGCTTTTCTTACACTTGAGGCTTAGCACGTTTTAATAGAAATGAGGTTATTTTCTTACTCATTAAATGAAATACTATAACAATGACAAGTAAAGCTGCCACTACCAGATATATTCCAACCCTCATGTTTTTTATATAGTGCTCCAAGAGCGGTAGATTTTGACCAAAAACCATCCCAATATATACCCAGACTGGAACGGAGATAAGTGCAGCTAATCCATCTATAATAAAAAATATATAGAATGGTTTTCTGAAAGATCCCATGGAAAAATATACAGGAGTTCTTACCCCTGGCATAAAACGGGCAAAGAAAATAAGATAATTTCCATACTTTCTTGAAGCTAGTTTAACCAAAGCAATGCGTCTGGCTTTAACCATTCTGGACAGAAATTTTGATTTCAATATTTTGCTTCCGAAGTAACGCCCCATCATGAAGACAAAAATATCCCCGGCTAAAACTCCAGCCATACATACAACTGTCGTTTTCCAAAAGTTTGTAACCTCGTATGAGACCAGAATGCCGCCCGCTGCAATTGTGATATCTTCAGGAATTGGAACTCCCAGTCCGCAAGCTATCAAGATAGCAAAAATTATATAATAACTTTGAGCTTCATAGGGTAAGAGTAGCTGAAAAAGTTTAGTTAACATGATTCCTTTTGTTTAATGGGAGGCCCGATGTGATAATTCAGTCTTTGATCTTTAATAGACAGCCTGTTTTAAAGCTTTTCAAGCTCAAGTTTACGTGTAACATTTATAATATTACCAGATTTGTTGTATATTAAGGTTGTTATACCAGTAAATTCCTTAGATTGTACAAAAAACTGCCCTTCGAGTTTTTTAAAGCATAAGATAAAAGTGAAGCCCCCCTTTTTTGGAGCTCTGATACTGACGCACAACAGCAAGAGTTTTTACGAAAAAAGATCGGCTACTTAAGTCTTTCGACTTCAAGTATTTTATCACCTATAGCTGTCCCCGAATTTTCAAACATATAAACTTTAATTACCTTGCAGTCACACGGAGCAGCGATAAAACGAAGTCCCTTGTCTGATTCAAGCTTTCTTAGATTTGCTTCGCTTTTCTCTAACTCTAATTTTGCGTAGGTTGCGTCATACATAGCATCTTCCCAGTCACATCTAGACACCCCCCTACCAACCAGCTTATTGGCCCTTTCTTTATCTAGATTTTTATTCTTTAACAGTTCCTTAGCTTCTTCAACCTCGACCTTTGAACCATCAATTTGTGCATCAATACTAGTGTGGTAAAATGTCACAAGCATTTCTCCTTTTTTTACGATCTGTCCGACTTTTGGCAGTGTATTTATTACTCCTCCATCAACAGTGGAAGTTACAGTCTCAGCACGAACGCCTGCAGCTACCAATAATAGCAGCATAATAATATTTTTTTTCACAATTCGTTTTCCTTTTAGAAATTTAGTTATGCAAAATACTTTGACGCCAAGTTTAGTTCAAGTATACTATTAATGCTAGCACAACATATGTAAAAGTATAAATTTAATTTTTATGCCCTTTGATAGATTTATTTGAGCCAGGAAAAAGAACTCTATGAGGTTTTTTAAAAGAATATATATAGAAATTACCAATGTGTGCAATTTGGACTGTAAATTTTGTCCTAAAACAGCAAGAAAACCCGATTTTATGGGAATAGCGTTCTTTGAAAAAATCCTGAATGATTTAAAACATCATACCGAACACATTTACTTTCACGTAATGGGTGAACCTCTTCTACATACTGATATAGGTACTTTTTTAGATTTGTGCCATGAATACGGCTATAAGGTAAACATAACAACAAATGGGATGCTTGTTAATAAAGTAAAGAATGAGCTTTTATCAAAACCTGCACTCAGATTAATTAATTTCTCATTGCACAGCTTTGACGCAAATAGGCTCAAGAGTACCATAGATGAATACCTCGATGAAATATTCAATTTTATAATAGAGGCAGCAGCCAGCTCCGAGCTTATATCATGTTTAAGGTTATGGAATGTAGAAGAAAATAACAATCTCTCTTCAGATGGTTATTCCGTGAAAAATCAGTACATTTTACAAAAAATTGAAAAGGTTTTCAGATTTCCATATAAAATTAAAGAAGTTCCGACTGTTGGCAACGGGATAAAGTTGGCAGATAAAGCTTATTTAAGTCAGGCATCTTGTTTTGACTGGCCGAATAATAATGTTCCAGATATAAGTGACATAGGATTTTGTCTTGGCCTTAGAGATCAGGTTGCAATTTTGGTAGATGGCACGGTGATTCCCTGCTGCTTGGACAGCGAAGGAACGATTAATCTGGGAAACATAAAAGAAAAGGCCTTTTCAGATATAATTGAGGGAAAAAGAGCCATGGATATATACAATGGGTTTTCAAAACGCAAAGCAGTTGAACAGCTTTGCAGAAAATGCGGGTACAGAAAAAGATTTGATTGAATGAAATATTTTCAAACAACTATGGGTTCGATATGAAGCGAAACGCCAAACTTATCAAATACCTTTTTCTGAATAAGAAAAGCAAAGTTTAAAACTTCTTTCTGCGTTGCCATACCGTGGTTTACCAATACCAGGGCATGGTTGGAATAGACACCAATATTTCCCTCTCTAAAACCTTTAAGCCCGACATTTTCTATGAGCCACCCGGCGGAAAGCTTTATCCGCGTTTCATTCAATTCATAAACAGGCAAAGCTGCATAATTTTCCTTCAATTTAAGACCTTCAGCCCTACTAACTATCGGGTTATGAAAAAAACTTCCTGCATTGGGAATATTTAAGTAATCCGGAAGTTTATTTTCTCGAATATCTATCACGCAATTACGAAGGTCCGCAGCTGTGAAAGGGTTAAAATCCTTAATTTTTTCATTTATGTCACGGTATGATATATTAAGCTCAGGCTTTTTTTTCAGCCGGAACAACACACTTATCACAATAAAATTATGATTCGACTTAAATATGCTATCGCGATATCCAAAATTACATTCTTCATTCTTTATTACAATTTTCCGACTTGCGGTTAAATCAAAGACTTCTACCGACTCTATAAAGTCTTTTACCTCCACACCGTACGCGCTGATGTTCTGAATGGGAGAAGCACCGACTGTACCAGGGATCAAACTAAGGTTCTCCAATCCAAACCATGAGTTTTCAATAGAACACTTCACAAACTCGTCCCATGACTCTCCTGCCATAGCCTTCACATAAACAAAGCATTCATCTTCCCCAGTCTTTTGTATTCCTGTAAGTTTATTTAAAACAACAAGACCATCAAAAAAGTCAGGAAGAAGAACATTACTGCCGCCGCCAAGAACTAGAAATCTTGATGCGCTATTTTTAATAAAAGATAAAATTAGCTCCAATTCATTTTCGTTTTTCAACTCGCAAAAATAGTTTGCAGTAGAACTAATCCGAAAGGTGTTTAAGTTCGTCAAAGAATAAGAATACTGAACCTGCATTTTTATATCCTCAGCGTTAAAAATCTATTCCTTTTTTTGCTGCCAAACCGGAATTGAAAGGATGTTTTACGCAATTTATTTCAGATACAAGATCTGCGTAGTCTATCAATTCTTTTTTAGCACCTCTTCCCGTCAAAATAATATTAATGAAAGGTTTTCTTTGTTTTAAAGATTCTATAACTTCCTGCTCACCTAAATATCCTAATGAGGTAACTACATTTATTTCATCTAGAACTATAAGCTCATATTCACCGTTTAAAATATAATCTTTAGCGCTATCCCAGACTTTCCTACAAACAGCCGTATCTTTCTCTTTATTTTTGGTCGCCCAACTGAATGGACACTCAGCAGAAATTATTTTTACCTGTGGTGAGAATTTTTCCAGAAATCTCATTTCCCCTGTATTCCAGCTTCCTTTCAAAAACTGGATAAGCAGCACTTTCTGTCCCCATCCCAATGTTCTAACAGCGACTCCAATGGCAGAGGTAGTTTTACCCTTGCCATCACCTGTATAAACTACCACTAGCCCCTTTACGTCCTTGATTGAAGTATTCTTTTTATTTTCCATTCTAGTAGACCTCATCAGGTGCCAATTATATTAAGTTACTCAAAAATATTTTATTCCTTAAGTTTTGAAACAAGTAGAACCAATAAGGCAGTAAGCCCCCAAATCGTACCGTATTTTGTCTTATATGCATAAACTTTATATTTTTTACCTTCCCATGTATTCCAATATTTTTCGGGCAGCCCCAGCTTTTTTGCGGGAAAAATTTCTTCTCTGTCTCCAGCTCCATTCAAAACATACGATTGCATGTATGAAAATACCTCATATTCCTCAGGTTTATTTTCCTTAAAGAAGGAAAGAGGCAATGAAAAAACTTTTGAGACTTCTTTCTTATTATATTTAAACTCTCTCAGGTCAGTTATGTCTATGTACCCAATAAAAGATTCTACTATAGCTCCAAGAGGAGCGACAACACAACCAATATGTTTTTCGATTTTTATCTTACATCTATCTATTCCCAGTTCCTCGGAAGTTTCTCTGATAGCCGTTTCCTCAAAATTAATATCTTTTTCAGGTTCAAAGCCCCCGCCTGGAAAACAAATTTCGTTTCCCTGCCTTATTGGTTCGGCTCTCACCTCAAAAATAAGATTCCCCCCCCCTTTTTTATCCTTGTATATAGGAACAAAAACGGATGTCTGAATGAAAAAATCTCTGTTAAGAATCTCTACTGCCATCTCGGTAACTTATACTCTTTTGTTTTAATTAACCTTTTCTTTTGATGCTATTTCTTTTTTGTGAATGATGTTTCTTGCAGACACGGCCAGAACAAATTCCCCTTTCAATGATCTTTCACTAATTCTGGATAAAACCTCAGAAACTTTTCCTCTTATAACTTCTTCGTGAATCTTCGTAGCCTCCCTAGCTAACGCCACGTCACACTCTCCTCCAATGATTTCTACGATCTCTGCTAATGTCCTCTTTATACGATTTGGAGACTCAAATATAAAAGCTGTTTTTTCATCTCTAGCAATTTCTTCAAGAACTCGCTTTCTTGCGCCCTCTTTGGGGGGAAGAAACCCGTAAAAAGAAAATTTCTCGATGGGCAAACCCGAAACCATCGCTGCAAAAATAAGAGATGAAACACCGGGAATGATCTGTGGTTCAAAACCATTTTTTATTGCCTCTCTTATGATAAGAAACCCAGGATCTGAAATACATGGAGATCCGGCCTCACTGATAACTGCTATTTTTCTACCATTTTTAAGTTCCCCTACAATATAGTCGAGAGTCTTATGTTCATTTTGAACATGATGGCTTATTATCCGTTTATTTTTTATTTCATATCTGTCTAGCAGTATCAAGGCCTTCCTAGTATCTTCTGCGGCAATAAAGTCACATTCATTAAGTATCCTTACCGCCCGATATGTAATGTCTTCAAGATTCCCTATCGGCGTCGCAACAACATATAAAACGCCGCCCATTCCTTTACTTTTATTATCTTCAATCATATATTTCACCTCATCTGACTACTTTATATAAAAAATAACGCTTGATTACAATATGGTATAGACTGAAAAAAACACCTGTTTGAAAAATGAAAAAAGTAAAAAGGAGGAAATATCATTTCAATTATGACATAACTTTAGATCTTCATGGAAAAACTCTTGAAGATGCCATATTTGAGTTGGAAAAGGTTATATATTCAGGATACTATTCCGATGCCATGATTATACATGGGCATGGAAAAGGAATCCTCAAGCATGGGTTGCGAATTTTTCTAAAAAAATGTCCGTATGTAAAAGAAATGATTCCCGGAGAGGACTTAAATATCCCAGGCGACAGCGGCATAACTATTATACAAATTCGTTAATGACAAGAAATGGTTGAAATTCAGATCTCTAGGGGCTAGAGATTTGTTTTCGAAAAACAATTATTAAAGCTATAATTAACACGCATCCTGCAAGCCATATTATAAAAAGTTTCAGGCCATTCTTATTAGAATCAGCAAGGAGTTCCTCTTCAGGAACAACGACCCCGAGAGACCAATCCGCCGTATTCAAAGGAGCATAGTAGATAAGACAACTCTTTCCCAAGGTATAAGAATAATATTTTGCAAAACCACTCTGTCCGCTTGTCATTTTCTTGCCAAGTTCTCTGAGTGTAGAATCTTTTCTCTTGTCTGCCAGTGAAAAGATATTTTCATTCAGTACATAATTTTCATTTTTGTGAATAATATAGTTACCACTAGGGGACAGGATAAAAGCATAACCAGCCCCGAAAAAGTCTACATCTGTTACAAGTTTTTGGAGCCAGCTAAGAGCAATGTCACAGGTAACGACGCCGCTGAATAGTCTCTCCCCATTTATACTTTTATAGAAAGGGTGAGAATATGTTATCATCCGAATCTTTCCACCACCGGTACTCTTAAAATTTAAAACTGTCTCTTGCTGAGAAGATGTCACTACAGGAACGTCTTCCCCACCTTCATCAAAATAAGGCTCGCTCCACACTCCCTTATTTAGTTTTTTAGGAGAAGTGTACCACCCTGATTTAAAATAGTTATATTTTTCACCACCTAATTCAGAATACTTTATTTCTCCGTCCGGTTTAAAAAAATATGGTCCAAAAAAATATCTGCCTTTCTCAAACATATATGGTTCAAAAGAAATAGTACTCCCATAAATTTTACTATTATTTTTAACTACACTCTTCAGTAACTCCTTTATTCCATGCTCAGTAAATTGACCATAGTCAAGAGCATAAGATAAAACTTCAGGCATTTGCTGGGAGACAGAAAGAGTCGAATCAATACGATAAATAGTTGAAATCGCTATTTTTTTTGTATTTGCCTCAATATTTTTAGCGATAGCACTTTTCATCACATTATGTGCAAATATTAGGATCAATAAAAAAACAATACATACTGATATAGACAAATAAAGATTTAATAAAAACCTACGAGTGAATTCAAGCTTTTTCATACCTTTCTCTTTCATTGTTAGGAACATTATTTACTAAACAACACCAATATCACACAAACTGTAAAAACCCCCTCTTAAAAACAGAAGAAAGAAACCATTTTCAGAATAACAATCAGCCGTTGTATTTTAATATAAGCATGGCTATGTCATCTGACTGTACCGCTCCTGAAACATGTTTATCAACAGCTATTTTCACATTATTAACAATATTCGAGACCGTTTCATTCCTGTTTCGCACGAGAACATCCAGCAGTTTCTCTTCAGAAAATTGTAAGTCATCAATATTCATCGCCTCGGTAACGCCATCAGTATAAAGGAAGAATATATCTTCAGGTAAAAGTTCAAGTCTACCTCCGACGTAATTTACGTCTGCCATAATTCCCAGAGGAGGACGGGCGTTTTCTGTGTGAAAATAATAAAAACCTTTATTAGCTGTGTGAACGAGCGGCGGGATATGGCCTGCATTACAGTATTCAAGGAGTCCTGTTTCTATATTGAGTATACCTAAAAAGAATGTTACAAACATATATGATTCACTCTCCCTACACAAATCCTCATTCATGGCATTAAAAACCTTGGCAGGATCCATTGTGGTGCTTATCTTGGCTCTCAATAAGGTTCTAGCGACAGCCATGAATAAGGCTGAAGGAACTCCTTTTCCTGAAACGTCACCTATCGCAAAGCAAAGATGTTTTTCATCTATAAAGAAAAAGTCGTAAAGATCTCCACCAACCTCTTCAGCAGGAATCAGAGTTGCGTATAGGTCGATTTGTTTCAAGTTAGGAAAATTACGAGGGAGTAAACTTTGCTGTATCTCGCGAGCTATACTAAGTTCTTTCTCAATCTTTTCCTTGGCTGCAGTAGTTTCCTGCAAATTAGCTATGTAGTTTATCAGATTTTCCTGCATAATGCGAAACGAACGGCTTAGCACGCCTATTTCATCTATAGAAGAAATTGCCGGCAGTTGGGCATTAAAATTTCCTTCTCCTATTTCATAAGTGGCGCCTGCCAAAGTACGGAGAGGCATTGTCATTCTGCTGGCTAAAAGAATTATGATGACTAAAGTTAACATATAACCTATCACCCCTATAACAAAAAGCTTAAAAGTGACCGTATTCAAATCATAAAAGATTTCATTCTCAGGAATTACCACCCCTATAGACCAACCTGTCTCTTTTAAAGGGGAATAAGATATGAAGCAATTTTTTTCCAATGTGTAGGAATAATATTCTTCAAACCCCGTTTGATTACCTATCATTTTTTCTCCAAGTTCTTTCAGCTTGACATTTCGCCTTTCCTTGGCTAAAGAAAAAATATTGCCCCCCAACCTTGTGTAATCCTTATTTTTGTGCGCAATATAGTAGCCTTTTGATGACAAAATAAAAACATATCCAGTTTTAAATATTTTTATGTCAGTTAGGAATTTTTCCAGCCAGTTTAAATCAATGTCGCATGCAACAACTCCACAAAATTTTCTCTTCCCGTCTATGGTCTTATAAAACGGTTCAGAATGTGTCACCATAAGTATGTTGGCGCCATCTTTATCAAAATAGGGTTCGCTCCATACTCCTTTATTCAATTTCTTGGGGGTTGCATACCAGTCCCCTTTAAAATAATTGAGTTCCTCATTATTATTGAATTCAAAGTATTTTATAACACCATTTGGTTTGTAGAAATATGGATCGAAATAATATTTTGTTTTATCAAACATGTAAGGCTCGAAAGATATCGTACATCCATAAATTTCATAATTATTTCTGACGACATCCTTTAATAATCCCAGCAGCTCTTTCTCGGTAATTTCACTATTTTCTAAAACAGATGACATATCTTCTGTAATTTGTTGAGCGGCATGAAAAGCTCCACTAACTTCTCTGAGGGTCGAAGCAGCTAGAATTCCTGCATCTTTCTTCATATCATCCATAATCATATTTTTGCACTCATAGTAGTTACAGACCAAAACTGATAACAAAGTAACTACAAGGCACGTTATGATATATAAACTAAGCTTAAATGCAAAACTGTGCCTAAATTTAACCTTATCCATGTTATGTATAGCTCCTTTTTGTAACAAATCTCTAAAGTACTTTTCTATTCCCTGAAACCTTTCTTAACCGCTTTTTCCCTTAAAAGCTTATAAAATAAAATAGCATTCAACATTAAACCGTGAGTAATATCTCCGCATCGTATCATATCCTCAATGCGATTGCAAGGTATTTTTATCGTAAAAATATCTTCGCCATCATCCATATCAATATCCTCAGTCTTTTCCACACCCTCTATAAAAACCGTATAACACCAATTTCCCTGTAAGGCCGGATTGGGACGTACTTTTCCTATTATTCTTGCTTTTTCCCCAGCATACCCAGTCTCTTCCCTTAGTTCTCTTATTCCAGCAGCAAGAGGATCCTCTCCTTCATCCATACATCCGCCTGGCACCTCAAATTCAAATTGTCTGGAACCATGCCGGTATTGTCTTATCACAATAAGCTCATCTGATTTTGTCAGGGCAATGACAGTTACCCATGAATTAGCGCAATCGATAATATTAAAATTACTAACTTTCCCATTACGCGGGCAAGTGGACTTTTCTTCATAGATATCAAAAACCGGAGTCTTCAAAAGACACTGTCTGGATACGATTTCCCAACCTTTTCCATTATCTTCCATAAAAGTAAAAGCTATAAGTCACTTGTAACAAACTTCTATAAGAGGGCGCAAACTGTCCATAAATTCAGAAAACTTCCCGGATGCTATCTGTTGAGCCGCATCACTAGAAGCATTCACCGGATCGGGATGGGTTTCAACTATCAAACCGTCCACCCCTGCCCCAATAGCAGCTTTTGCCAAAGGCAAGACTAAACTGACTTTACCCGCGGCATGAGAGGGATCGACTATAACAGGATAATGAGTTTCCTGTTTGGCTACGGCTACCGCGCCGACGTCAAGAGTGCTTCTCGTCGCAGTTTCAAACGTCCTTATTCCTCTTTCGCATAAAATAATACTCGGACATCCATTCACTAGCAGGTATTCAGCGGCAGAAAGCCATTCACTAACCGTAGTAGCCATACCTCTCTTCAATAATACCGGCTTCCCGACTTTTGCCACCACCTCCAGAAGATGGTAGTTCTGACAGTTTCTAGCTCCTATTTGTAAACAATCGGCAACTTCAGCCGTTTTATCAACATGGGATACTCCTACAATTTCTGTTACGACTGCCACCTTGAATTCATCTTTCATTGCCTGCAATATATCGAGACCTTCACTTCCAAGCCCCTGGAACGCATAAGGAGAAGTTCTTGGCTTGTACGCGCCTCCACGTATTATTTTCACACCTGTCGCCACTATGTCCTTTGTAGCCTGCTTCATCTGTTCATAACTCTCTACAGCGCACGGTCCGGCAATCACCTGAAAATGTCCTGCGCCAATATAATATTGACCTATTTTAACCTTGCTGCTCTCAGCATGATATTCCCTGCTCGCAAGCTTATAAGGTTTCTGTATCGGTAATACATTTTGTATAAAAGGATGATTTTTTAAACTTTCCAATGACAGGTGAGTAAGCTCATCGCCCACTGCCGCTATCACAGTATGCTCAATTCCTTTTATAATTCTTGGATCATAACCAAGATTTTTGGTAAGTTCAGCCACCTCTTTTATCTTGTGATCCGGAGTATGAGGTCTTAAAACAATAATCATATTTTGCTTCCTAAAAAATATCTTTTTATCCTTTAATTCTAAGACACTTTAACCCAAATAACAAACAAAAAATGATTTTATAATTTCTTATTTTTTAAAAATAATAGAATTAATCAAAATCTCAATCCATCTTGAACAGATGGCCTTTTCCCATAGAATTACTCGTAGTATCTTAAATAACTATAAAATAAAATTCACCCGAAAATATGCTGTCAGAAAAAAAAATAGGCGTGCTGGATATTGGACTGAGTACCGTAATGATGCTTCTTGCCTGTTACGACAAAACAGGAAAATCGGAAATAGTAAATGAGTTTGGGGGCATAACAAGACTAGGCTTCGGAGTAAATAAAACAGGAATCCTTTGCCCTGATAGTATAAAAAAAACAATTGATACTTGCAATGAAGTAATAAGATTAGCAGAAAAAGAGGGTGCAGAAAAAATCATAGCAACAGCTACCAGCGCTATAAAGAATGTCAAAAACAAAACTGAATTTCTTGTGGGGTGTCAAGCTAATTTTAATATATTCCCCAATGTATTGACGGAAAACGAAGAGGTAAAGCTCATATATAAAGGCGCAACCGCTAATTACGCAGACGTGGATGACCCGATTATTGTGATAGAAGTCGGAGGATACAACACCTACTTGGCATTCGGAAGCAAGTCTATGCTTATAAAACCCTATGTATTAAATATAGGCATGTATGACACGATAGAAAATTCCATATCTAAAAGGCTCTTTCCAAAGTTGTTCTCTCCTGTAAAAACTTATCTTAAAGAAAAGTTTTTTACGGAAAAAAATGAAATTTTACGTTGGCTGGAAAAAAGAAAGCCTCTGGTAATCTGCACGGGGACACTCACGTCAATATACACAGGAATTATATTAAGAAAATCCATACAAAACAGGAGTGATACTGAGGATAGAATATGCTCTACAAGAGAACTTGAACATCTATACAAAAGACTAATACGACGTCCATTGGTGGTCAGTTCCAAAATCCGAGGCGCGGATTCTGAAAGAATAAAAGCACTTCCTGCGTGGATGGAAATACTATCGCATTTATTAAACTTGCTTCAAATAAATGAGTTCAGGCTCACGACACACGGTCTCAGAACCGGAATATTAAAAACATACCTGGAAAACTCTTCCATATTCTAATATTTTTATCAGAGATCAGATGTAAGCCTTTTCATTTTCTGAATGGCTTTTACTTCTATTTGCCTGATTCTCTCTCTGGAAAGATCAAAATACTTACCCACTTCCTCTAAAGTTTTCGGCTTATCATCATTTATACCATAACGCATCTTGAGTATAAGCTGTTCTCTTTCCATTAGTGAGGAAAGAACTTTTTTGAAAATTTCCTGCTTGGAGGAAATGAGGGCCTGTTTTGCCGGATCTTTCGCTGAAGACTCAAGAATATCTTCAAGAGATGTTTTGTCATCTTCATCAGAAGTAAGAGAAGCCTGTAAAGATAAAGGCTGCATAGCCATCTTTCTAAGAGCCCTTACTTTGTCTAAAGTAAGCTCAATTATCTTTGCGAGTTCTTCAATGGAAGGTTCATAACCATTTTCCCTTATGAATATCTGTTCTTTAAGAAACATCTTATTGATAGTCTCAAGCATATGGGTTGGAATTCTAACTATCCTGCCTTGTCTTTCTGCGGCTCTCCTTATATGCAATCGAATCCACCAAGTTGCGTATGTACTAAATCTGAATCCCTTTGAACAGTCAAATTTATCAACAGCCTTCATCAATCCTATATTTCCCTCTTGGATGAGGTCTATAAACGGGACTCCCCTGCTTTTAAACTTCTTTGCTACACTGATAACCAGCCTGAGATTGCTCTCAACTATTCTATTTCTGGCTTCCATAGCCAGTTTTCTACATTCATCAATTCCTTCCATTTGTGAAATAAACTCACTCTTAGACATAAGAGTCTTTTCTATTAGATATTCATTGCCTATATCATTATCTTCAGCAATGTTTGCTTGAATATCTGAAAACTCCTTAGCTACATCGTACCATTCTTCCAATTTTTCAGAAACAACTTTATACCTGAGTAAAACTTTACTCATGTTTTTCCTAGCCGCCGCCAGTTTCTTTTTATCTTCTTTATAAAAGCACTTCTTAAGGGTTTCCTTTGCTTTGTTTATATCTTTATTCCACTGCTTAAGACCCGAAAAAATACGCTCAGCTGAATCCTCACTCTTGCTTTTTATGCTCGTAATAAAAATGTTTTCTATTTCGTCTATGTTATCCCCCAAAGATTCAATAATCTTAAGGTGTTCATCTATTACAAAACCCAAATCACATATGGCAAGCCTTACTTTCTCTATATTGCCAAAATATTGCTGCATAAGCTGAACTTCATCAGTTGCCGTTAAAAGGGAAGATTTTGATATCTGCCTGAAATATGAACTAAGAGTGGAATTAGTTCCAAAATAAGAGCTGCTTGCCCTTGATCCAGAATAGTCCTCATCGACTTGGCGCTCTATCATTTCGTTCATATTTTCTTTTGTTCTCATCAGTATTTTTTCTTAAAGAATGCTTTTTTTTAATTCGGATTTCTCCAATCGGCTAAAAAAATAACAGAAAGGAATCTGACATTTTTTTACTTTAACGGAAGCTCTACCCTACCTTGATTTATCTAATATGCAAAGCTAGAATTCAAAAAAATCTTTTCATCGATAATAAAAATAAAAATCATAAAAGAAACTATGGGCATTACAGAAGCTTTCAAAACAGAGAACGAAGTCAGGGGCAGCGAAATAGGCTTACAGTGGGTCGCAAATAATGCAATTTTATAGTATCATTAACTGAAACAGGTGCTACTTTTTACAAATCAAAACTTGAGACATCTTTAACTTTTTATTAAATCATGTTAAACATGAAAGAGATATACAAAGTTTCAATCTTAATTTCAATAAGCATGTTGGCTTATTACCTACAGTATTTGTTAAATATAATTCTTTCCAGACATCTTACAGCGGATATTTATGGAGATTATGGGGTCGCAATGAGCATCATGATTCTTTTGTCTTCTGTTATATTGTTTGGCAGTAACCAATCAGCAAAACGCTTCGTCCCAATGTACAAGGAACAAAAAAACCAAGAAAAACTTAGAAGTTTTGTCTTTTGGAATCTAAAAACAATATTTATGGCTCTCATAGCATTTTCAGTTTTTATCTTATTTGCGACCTTAATCCTGCACTGTCTAAAGGTTATTCATATACTAAAACATCATCTGCTGGTATATGCTTTATTTATATCCCCAGCCGTCGCTATTTCTACTTTAACGTTAGATTACCTGCTAAGTATAGACTTAATAATTACTTCAAATATTTTGTCTCGCATACTAAGAAATGGCTTGTTTATATTATTTTTTTCTTTGGCCAATTATATTTTAGGAATTACTTTTTTTACTTCAATGATCATATCTGTAATCTGGCTTATTGTATTTTTCCTGATTTCTTACATCGGTATTCTCATTGTAATTTTTAGACATCCTGAAATTCTCATTAATGCCAGAAGAATATTTCATGAAAACCTATTTGATGACAAAAAGGTATGGATAAAAACATCTATAAGTCTCTTTATCGCGGGAGTAGTATTTAATATGGGAAGCTATATATCTCTTTATGTGGTTGAAATTATCTGCCCAAACGAAGACTATGTAGGATTCTATACAGCCATATTAAGTATTTGTGCTATTTTTTTTCTATTACCATCCTGTACTTCCAATTATGCTTTACCGCATATAGGCAAAATGTTTGAATCTAAAAACGCTCAAATGCTTCTTCAAAGCAAAATAAATACAGTTAATTCATGTAATTTTTTTATCGTGTTATTTTTAAATCTTGTTATCATTTTTTATGGAAAAAGTATACTTGGAACTTTTGGAGCAATTTACCAACAGGCATATATACCTTTGGTTATATCAGTTATAGGATTTTCAATTGAAGCTATATTCAGCTTGCAAGGCAGTTCTTTATCGTATTCCGGTTATGAAAAACTAGTTGTCATAGTTCTCTCTGTCAAATTTGCTGTTATAATGATCTTCGGATTTTGGCTAGCTTATTGTTTTGGTGTAGTAGGCATTTCTATTGCAACCACAATGGCTTCAATAGTTTCAACAATTATATATCACACATATTGCGCAAAAAATATACCAGTTAAAACGTGTACATTTTTTTAACAATTCATTCCCAGTCAAAATGCTTTTAAGGATTTGTCAGCGTATTTTTTCCCTTTGAAGTCAGGAGCCAATAACAATATCTCTACATTATTTCTAAATTCATCGTAACTCTGTTCTGAAGCTTCTTTAATATTAAAAAACCTGATATGTCCGTTACTCTGCTTTTCTAATTGAACCATTTCGTCTTTTGACATAGAATTCTTTTTTAATAATATTGTAGAAGGCCGATCCTTCAGATTAAGCCAAACATTTATGACTATTGCTATATTTTGTCGTATGTTGTATTTCAAACGTGGGTCTGGAAATATTGTCATAAAAGTAGCATTTTCTATCGTATCTGTTTGATCTACGGGAATAATAGAGAGAAGAATAGCGGAACAGTTGGATTCTGAAAATTCTATTGTTTTGAAGGGGTTTTCCTGGGAAATTAATATTTCTTCTGCATCATAACTAATCGGATTTATTCCGGTAAATGTTACTTCTTTTGGTTTTGAACTGATTCCTTCCTGTAAAACCACAACAAATCCATTTTTTGCAGGTGTTCTTTTCACATTTTCAATCACTCCATAATTGTTATGATATCCGGCAGGATAACCTGCAGTGGCAGGAAGATAGATATAGTAGTTATATGGTAAACTTCTAGATAGGAAATTATATATTTTTTGCCAGTCGATAGCGAACCAGTTTTTGTGTTCGTACGGAATCTGCAAAAATAAGTATAAAAAGGAAACTAATATGAAAACTGTTTTCAGGATAAGAGAAATCTTATTCTTAAAAGATTCCAGTAAAAGGTAAGCGCCATAACTTCCGGCAAAACAGATTATTGGAATAAGAGGCAAATAAACTCTCGGCGGACCGGCTTTAAAAAACAACGCACTTGCGAGAGTGAAAACGACTAATAAAAAATAGGTAAGAGCAAATTTAGCATACCTTTTAAAAAAAATCGGAATAATAGACAGAAATAAAATAGGCATCGGAACTATATAGAATAAAGTCTTATATCCAAACGATAAAAACTGTTTTGTTGACTCAATAGAAGTTCCATAATTTTGCCCTTGCTTGTACTGCTGATAGTTAAACGTAAACCAGACAATAGAAAAACCTCCTATTAATAGGTAGCCAAGTATGATATTTTCCTGAGCTAGGATTTTTTTTACAGCCTTAAAAAGGATTTTTTCCTTTTTGTAATAATGCACAACCAAATATGAAAAATGAATTAGTGTTATTCCAAATATGAAAATTATAGAAGTGGAGAGTGTCAACATTAATGCAATCCCTGTAAGTGAAAAAACAACTACGAGCGGGATTTTTTTTTGTTCATGTTTCTCTCTCATAATTAGCAAATATATGAAAACGATGATCAACAAAACCTGAAGTTCATAGCCTCTTGCTGTTTGAGAATAATAAATAAGCCCGCCATTTAAAGAATTAAAAGTCAGTGTCAGAAGTGCGCAAAATTTGCTTTTTGTTGTTACATAAGCAAGGTGTGTTATTATGATGAGAAGAATTATTCCTGATATAAAAGCCGGCAACCTTTGAATTATAATTCCGTCCCCAAATAAGAGAGTGAAGTTTTTCACTAATAAAGTGCTCAACGGGTGATTATTTGGTGTTGTGAGGTCTGAGAAAATAAGAGAAATAGGTTCCGTCACGTACTGGGTCAGTGTCCAGATTTCGTCGTACTCGAGGTGTCTGCTTAGATATTCTGTCCTCAGCCAGATACCTACAAAAAAAATGACTGTAAAAATTGAGTAAAAGCAGCAGTTTTGCTTAGTTATATTTTTATAGTTACCCATTAGATTGTTTCAGTTAATTTTTATTAAAATATCATTAGCATCAATGGGATTATTGATTGTAACTATCTTAACCTTTGATGGGGTTTGTTTCAGTAGTTGCATTATTTTAGGTTTCATTTTCCTGTTATAGCTAAGAATATATTTGTAAAATTTCAGATCAAACCTATCTGCGTAACCTTTTGGCATATCTGGTCTGTTTTTCTCCATAAAAATTCTTTTGAGTACACGAAATAAACATATTATTGGGTTTACATTTAAAAATAAAATTAATTCTGCCTGAGCCATTCTAATTTTCAGTGTGTTATAATAGTTTCCATCAATTATCCATTTCTCTTTTATAACAAGATTTCTCACTATTTTTTCCCATTCTTCCGGAGGCGTAGTTTTCCAATCATGGCTCCAATAATATTTATCCAGATGAATAACAGGAAGCTCCAAAATCGAAGATATTTGCCTTGATAAAGTCGATTTTCCAGAACCACAGTTTCCTATGATTAGAATTTTATTGTACTTACTCGTCTTAAATGCCATATAACCTTTTGTTTTGAATAATAAAAAAGCCCGCGCAGTTTTTTCCAGCGCAGGCTTAGATTTTATTGATTAATTAATTCTTTTTTGGCGATGATTTGATGGCTTCAAGTCTTACGCAATAGAAGGAGCGCCATACAAATATTAAAGCTATCAATAGGAAGAAAAATCCTAAATATTCGGCGTATGGCCGAAACTCAGGAACGAGTGCTATTTCCATGGCAAGCAGACCAAAAAGCGTGGTAAACTTTATAATCGGGTTCATAGCAACAGATGAAGTATCCTTAAACGGGTCGCCGACGGTGTCTCCGATTATTGTGGCCGCATGAAGATCTGTATTTTTCTGTTTTAGTGTTACTTCAACTATTTTCTTAGCATTGTCCCAACATCCGCCAGCATTAGCCATGAAGATAGCTTGGAATAGTCCAAACACGGCTATTGCAATCAGGAAGCTTACAAACAATGATACTGAATCATTTGATCTGACGGGAGAAGATAGGAAGGCGAAAGCCAATGCAAATGAAAATACAGCGATAAAAATATTGAACATACCGCGTTGGGCGTAAGATGTACAGATTTTTACTACTTCTTTTGACTTTTCAATATCTGCTTCCTTACAACTGTCTGAATCCAGATCGATATTGTTTTTAATATATGCAACTGTTTTATAAGCGCCCGCGATAACAGCCTGGATCGAAGCGCCAGTGAACCAGAATATCACAGCTCCTCCGCAGATGAACCCTATGATAGTGTAAGGATTCAGAAGGTTGAGTATCTGTTCTGGCTTTACATGCAGTACTTGTTCTATCACAAGTATCAGAGAAAATATCATGGTAGTTGCGCCAACCACAGCCGTAGCTATAAGAACTGGTTTAGCCGTAGCTTTGAAGGTATTTCCGGCTCCATCATTTTCTTCAAGATATAATTTTGCTCTCTCGAAATCCGGTTTGAACCCGAAATCTTTTTCAATTTCTTCGATTATTCCACTGCGTTCTTCTATTAATGAAAGCTCGTATACGGATTGAGCATTATCGGTAACCGGCCCATAGCTGTCAACAGCAATAGTAACGGGCCCCATTCCGAGGAAACCGAATGCAACAAGCCCGAACGCAAGAACGGAGGGATAAACCATATAATCACCAAGCCCCATACAGCTGACTAAGTAAGCAACGGTCATAAGCACTACAATTACGCCGCTTATCCAGAAAGCTGAGAAATTCCCTGAAACAAGTCCTGAAAGAATTGTTAGGGAAGCGCCGCCTTCCTGTGAAGCAGTAACCACTTCTTTTGTATGTTCGGAATTCGTGCTTGTAAATTTCTTTGTAAATTCGGGTATCAGTGCAGCACCCAATGTGCCGCAGCTTATTATTACGGAAAGAATCCACCAAAGATTATTATGGAATATTCCGGTATTTAACTGCCAGTAACTTACACTAAAAGTCATGCATATGGAAAGTATGGAAGTAATCCACACAAGAGTGGTAAGAGGCTGTTCAAAATCTATATGATCTTTTTGATTTAATCTGTTGGTTATTGCTTTATTTATCCAATATGCAACTATTGAAGTAACGATCATCAAAAAGCGCATCGTGAATATCCAGGTAAGAAGAACTATCTGAATTTGTTCACGCGTGACTCCCCCCGGTAATTTGCTTGTATCAAGTATGCCCAGGAGAATAAAAGTAATCAGGGCCACGCCCGTAACACCGTACGTTTCAAAGCCATCAGCTGTCGGACCGACGGAGTCGCCCGCATTGTCTCCAGTGCAGTCTGCTATTACGCCAGGGTTGCGCGGATCATCTTCTTTTATTTTGAATACTATTTTCATCAGGTCTGCGCCGATATCTGCAATCTTGGTAAATATTCCGCCGGCTACGCGCAGCGCAGCAGCACCGAGAGATTCACCTATGGCAAAACCTATAAAGCAAAATCCGGCAAGATGACCAAGTCCAAGATATGGAAGAATTATAAGTATGAACAGCATTATAACCAGCTCTATGCTTACTAGAAGAACACCTATGGACATTCCTGCCTGAAGCGGAATATTCAGTATCTTTACAGGTTTTCTTTCAAGAGACGCAAAAGCCGTACGGGAATTGGCTAAGGTATTTATTCTTATACCAAACCATGCAACAGTATAGGATCCAAGAATACCTATTATGGAAAACAAGAGAATTATAGTAACGGCAAACAAAGTCTGGCTTTGTAAGAAACCGAAGTAAAACACCACGCATAAACCGATCAGGAATTCCAGTATGATAAGAAATTTCCCCTGTTGAATCAGATAAGTCTTGCACGTTTCAAAAATCAAATTACTGATTTTGGCCATGGATTTGTGTACTGGAAGTTGCTTTACCTTGCGATACTCGTTCAACCCGAATAATATTCCAAGAAATGCAATGATGATTCCTGACACTAATATCCAAAAATTAAATGGGTCTATCTGGAAAAAATTCGGTACAGAAAGGGATGCCTCTCCTCCCATGTGTTTTGCTGCCGTGCCGACTGCTGCAGCGGTTGCTGTTACTGCTGAAGTTGTGTCCATATAGCTCCTTTGTACCTTTATTGTTTTTGAATAAATTTAACAAAATAAAACTGGAGTAAAATAATGTACATTATGGGTAATTGCAAAAGTAATCTAAATAATTTATTTTTACTAAAACATTCAACTCTAGAAGGTGGTTAATCACGCTTGCATTTTTTAAACTCTCCCATATCATGGAGTGTGATTATTAATCATGTTCAAATGAAAACAGTAAAAAACTAAAATGGAGGGAATTTTAGGTATGCAAGTAATAACCAAAATTAAGTTGATCGCCGCGATCGTATGCCTTTACGGCTTCGGCGTAGCGGGCAACACTACTGTACAACCGGTAGAGAAAGATGATAATTGCAGCAACCAAGCAGTTGGAGACATAATCACTTCTGAGAGCGATATAACCAAAGAATTGATTTTCAACCAACAAACAAAACGTTATCAAAATCTGAGATTTGGGGACTCCCCCTCAGCAGCAAGCGATTTGGCACAGTTGATAGTAGATGCCGGCGCAAATACTCTGAAAGATGGGGAAATTAGGACATACTCACTCTTCGGCAATGTCATCTATCCTAACGATGTAATGGGCGTAACAATTACAATATTTAAAGTACCTGACACTAAGACACCGATAAGAGAGTATTCATTTGCCTGTGACACTTATGACGGATCTTGGGAAGAGTCCGGACAAACATGCAAATGATATAGAATCACAACTCATTTATTCACAAGATAACATAAATAAAAGAAATAACGGATGAGACTAATCCCATCCGTTATTTTTTACCACCGACGCTTGCGTTCTCTTTAAAATCCTATGTCAGCATGGGCTGAACATCGCCTTTTGCATCACTTATTGGCGCAATTAATGCAAACGAATAGCAATCATTAGCAGAGAGGCATGGAATCAGGATAATTAAAATACAGAACCCAGCATCGAAATACTACCCGAAAACCGGACGAGATGACAAATCCCGCTACTCAATTATAAATGCTTCCAAAAGCTTCCTTAATCATGCTGGCATCCATCCTTTTTGATATCAGTTATATTTTCTTAATTAGTTGTGCAGTTTTCTTAAAGAGAATATTGTTTTCAAGGTGAACGTGCTTGTGCAGGTCGTTTTCAAATTCATTAAGTTTTTGATAAGTAATTACGAAGGTGTTGCATACATCGACTGGTATAGCATATTCACCAGAGAGATGATGGATTCTGTGTACAGCATTACCTATCTCATCGTGCTCATGACTGAGTTTACTGAGAGAACTCTCAATTGTTGTGATGTCTTTTGCATCGGGGACATCTTTATTTACATCAACCCGTTTGACAGCCGGAAAAAACACCTCTTCCTCTTCCTCTTCCTCTTCGCGAAGATGGGCCGCCATATCGATTGCGATTTTGTTAAAAATAGCAGCAATCTCGATCACTTCGGGATGATGTCTGCTATGAACAGCAGCAATCTTATTTGCATAGATAGCGATCTTGTCTGTATTTTCTTTAAGATAGGCATGATGAGTATTCATGATGTAATCAATAAGAAAAGGCAGTTTCCATGAACCGTAATTTCGGCTATGCTCCAGATGCCCGCTCTTTGCCGTCTCCAGCTCTTTAATTATCGCAGAAATATCTATATTTTTTTCTGAACATATTGACGCAAGTGTCACTTTCCCGCCACAGCAAAAGTCGATTTTGTATTTTCCAAAAATGCTGGCCAAACGGTAATCTTCAACTACTATTTCACCAATAGTTCTATTCGAGATATTTTTCATTTTTATTTTTATCCTTTATTTACAGTCTATTTCTAAAAATTCCTTTTCTGAGATTTACGCTTGATAATGAAAATTCTGAAAATAATTTTATCACATAAACCTGAAAAGCCATCTACCTTTGATGTTCAGAGAGTAGTCTTGTCTCATGGTTTTGATGTGATTGCCAATAGTATTTGCTCCTTAAACT